>DRLC01000083.1 GCA_011053145.1 Planctomycetota bacterium
CGCTTCCACCAGCCGGTCCAGGCCGTCCATCGTGTAGGCCACGTCGAAGCCGGAGTGCACGTGGTCCTGGGTCAGCGTGATGTTCGAGTTGCGGTCGTAGGCGATGTCCACGTCGTAGAAGTGGACCGGGGTCGCCAGGTCGCTCGTCCAGGCGCTCTTCGTCGTCCGGTTGAAGCGGTCGAGGTACGCGTAGCCGGTGGCGTCGTAGAGGCGGGAGTAGACGCCCGGCTCCTCGTAGTCGGCACCTGCAATAAACCTCCCCCCGAGGTAACGGTACCGTGCCAGCGTCGTCGCGCCGTCCACCAGAGCCGACACCCGGCTCGCCGCGTCGTCCTGGTCCGCCGTGTAGTCGAAGGTGATCACGTTTCCGCTCGGGAGCGTCATCGACGAGCGCCGCACCGTCCGGCGACCCCCGGTCGCCTTCGCGAAGGTGTAGGACACCGTGTACTCGGAGACCCCGCTCCCGCCCCCGACCGTGCTGTCACGGTCCTGGGCGAAGCTCGTGACGTTGCCCCAGCCGTCGTAGCCGTACTGCACCTCGTCGATCACGGACCCGCTCCCGACCGTCGCCGAGTCGTACTGCGTCACCCGATCCGGCCGCCCGAGCGAGTCGTACGTCCGCCCGATGCGAGCCACCGCGCTGTCAAAGTCCACGTCGATCGTCGTGAGCCGGGTCTCGACCACGCGCCCCATCGTGTCGTAGTCCGTCTCGGTGACGTTTCCGGCCTGGTCCTGCTTCCAGATCTCCTCGCCCTGTGCGTCGTACGCGTGGGTCACCACGTCCGGGGCACCGGTCGAGTCGGGGTACTGCACTGTGTGCAAAAGATGCCCCGTCGCGACCTTCGAGTCCCCCGCCGACGTCCCCTTCGTCGTGCCGTAGCTATAGATCGTCGTCTGATCCGCCGTCCCAGCCGGCATGTCCGCGATGATCTTCGTCCGCAGGCCGTCCGTGTACTCGTACCGGACCGTCTGGTCGCTGTCGGTTCCGCTGGGGATCCCGTCTTCGTAGTTGCGAATCACCTGGATCTCTCGTCCTGCATCATCGTACACCGTCCGGGCGATGAGCGCCCTGGGGTCGGTCGTATCCTGGAGCTCGCCCGCCGTGTCGTAGGCGTAGGAGGTCACCAAGGCCGTATCCGAGCGCGCGGGCACGCTGAGGCCGGTCCTGTCGAAGGTGGCCCCGCCATAGGTGCCATAGGCCACCTGGTCGGTGGCACGGTGGAAGCGGTCGTACCAGCTCGCGTTGATCTGGGCGCGGCCCTTGATGTCGGAGGCCGTGACCTTGAGGGGGTCCCCGTCGGCGTTCGTGTCGAGCGCGCCGGTGGTCTCCCCGGCGCCCCAGTCGTCGTGCTTGCGCTGGATCAGGACCGACAGCAGGACCTCGTCGGTGAGGTCGTCGTAGACGCTCTGGCTCTCTTCGAGCACGTGGTCCCCGGTCACGTCCAGCGCATCCGCGTAGGACGTGTCGTCCACCTTCGCGAGCGTGAAGCGGTGCGTCCGGCGCCCGAGGCTGTCGTAGGTCGACTTGGCGAGCTCCACCCCTTGCTCCTTGACCACCCGGCCCACCTCGTCGCGCCAGAGCTCCGAGGTCACGCTGTCGTCGTCGGATCCATCCGCCGGATCGATGTTGTGCCGCGTCGTCTTCCAGAGCCGCCCCATCGGGTCGTAAGCGCTCTCGGTCAGCGCCATCCGGTTCGCGGCCAGGGTCGTCGGAGAGTCCGTGTTCACGTGGATCGACGCGGTGGAGCTGTAGAGCCCCGTCGCGAGCACGCGCCCCTGGTTGTCGTACGCGGTGAAGGCGTGCGGCGCCAGCGGCCCTGTCTCGAGCAGGAGCCGCCCCCGCAGGTCGTACTTGTAGGTCGTCACCCTCTGCCCGCTCGTCCCGTCCTCGATGAAGACCTTGCGCTTCGTGAGGTAACGGTCCCCTCCGTCGGCGTTGCCGTCGTAGATGAGCGACTCGGTCTTCACCATGCTGTCGGTGCCACTCGCCTCGCCCCCGTGGAAGCTCGAGTCGTTGGTCCCCATCCAGCGGTCCGCCACCTCGCCGTGGATCGTGTAGGACGTGCGGTGGATCGTGCCCGTGGGCTCCTTCACACGCTCGCGCCGACCCAGGTCGTCGTAGCCGTAGAAGGTCGGGTCAAAGTTCGTACCGTCGAGGCCCTCGCCGGATGCGGGCACGTCGAAGTAGAGCCGGGACTCCAGGAGGTAGCCACCGGTCTCGTTGTAACGGCTCGTGGACAGGCGCACGACCGATCCCAGGCCCACGGCCGTGATCGGGTCCGCGTCGGTCTCGTCGATGTGCGAGCTCTGCGCGAGCGTGGACTCGTTCCCCGTGAGCGCCACCGTCGCCGTCGCGTCCGCCTTCCCCGCGTGGTTGCGGACCACGTAGCGGACCGGCCCGAAGTACTTCGTCGACGGGCTCGTTTCGAAGTCGGCATAGCCGAGGGTCACCTCGCGCTCGTCCGCCAGCCGCGAGTAGTAGTTTGCCAGCACATGGCCGTCCGGTTCGGTCGTCGTCGACACCCGCCCCTGGGCGTCGTAGGCCATCGTCGTGATGCGGTGCAGGGCACCCGGAGCACTACTGAGACCGGCCGGCACCGAAACGTCGAAGTCCGAGGTCTGGCTCGTGTCGACGTCCTCGATGCGCTTGGCGACCTGGTTGTTCGAGAACTCCGTGTAGCTGATGACACCATCCCGCGCCTTGCGAAACGAGACGGTGCCGTCGCGGCGGTAGTAGATCGTCTCGCCCGTGGCGACGCCGGATCCGTTCATCGAGATTGGGATCACCGGGTCCGTCGTCTGGACACTCTCGAGATCCAGTCCGCCCGACGCGACGACCGTCGTGTAGTCCGTCGTGATCCGGTTCGCGGTGCTCGTGCCCTGCACCTGGTACTCGTGGCGCTTGTCGAGGATCGGACGCACCACGTACTCGTCCCCCACGAGCAGGTTCGCTTGGGTCCACTCCCACTCGGCCTCGTAGTAGGAGGAGGTGCCGAGCTTGCCCTTCTTGAAGCGTCGCTTCGTCACAAAGCCCTTCGTCGCACCCGACCCCGAGCGCGTGTAGAGATACACGAGCCCATTGCCGGACTTCTGCGTGATCGCGCCCGTCGAGTGGGTGTACGTCTTGATGTTCGACGGCATGTCGATCTCAGTGACCGCGCCGCTCGAGTTTCGCTTCGCGCGCCAGACCCACGTGCCTGGCACAGGACTCGTGAGCGCCGGGTCGTCGTCGGTGATGACGCGTGAGAGGGGCTGCCAGGTCTCGTCGTAGTACTGCGTGAGATAGCTCGCATCCGGCCTCTTCACGACCGTGCGCGCCGCCCAGCCGCTCTGGTACCCCGTCGTGTCGGAGTAGCTGGGGTTTACCTCGTAGCGAAACTCGTGCGTGCCGTTCACACCGCCGCTGCAGCCGCATTCCCCGTTGAACCACGCCAGATCCACGCGGTGATTCGCATCGTACTCGTAGTAGGCCGAGGAGTACGGGGCGAGCGCCGCGTCGCTCAATGAGAGATAGTCCTGGTCGAAGGTCGCGTCCTCGTAGTCCTGGCGGCGCGTGCCCTCGAAGTCGACGACGTACTTGAGCGCGTGCACGTGCCCGGGGTTCGTCGAGGCGTCATAGGTCCCCTCCCAGTAGCGATAGTACTTGCGCCGGGTCTGCGTGATCCCGCTGTCGCTCATCGGCGTCGTGATCGTCACGAGCTTGAGGTCGCCCGGCTCGCCGTAGGATTCCGAAGCGCCGTAGTAGGCGTAGTCCACCTGCGCCACCGTCGTCCACGTGGAGGGGCCTTCCTCCGCGAGCACGCGCGTCAGGCGTTCGACGCCATCGAGGAGCGTGTAGGTGTAGGTGTAGCGCCGTCCTGAGCTGTCGTAGGCGGTCGTGATGTGGCCGTTGCCGTCGTAGCCGGAGGCGATCGCCGTCGAAGCGGTCGAGGCGTCTCCCACGTAGGCCGTGTTGCCCGCGGGATCGGAGATCTTCCAGATCTGGCCCGCCGCGGCGCCTGCGTTCGCGTCGAAGCCGAAGAAGGTGATCGTGTCGCCGTTCTGGTCGGTCAGCGTGTAGAGGTCCGGCTCGCTTCCGCTCCCGGCGCTGTAGGAGAAGACGCCCGCGGCGCCGTTCGTGCCCTTGAACTCGTCGCTCGGGCCTGGGGTGACGTCCACGCGCTCGTACTCGGCGAAGCGGTCCGCGCCGTAGTACAGATACACCACGTCCCTGTTCGCGTCCGTCGGGTGCGTGTAGAGCTGGATCTCCATCTGGCTGCTCTGGAACCAGTTCTGGCCCTGGTAGCCGTTCGAGTCGCGGTGGGATCCCGCCTCCTGCTGCGCGTTGTAGCTGCGGCCGATGACCCAAGAAAAACCCTCCGCGGGAAGCGCGATGTCCACGTCCTGGACTTCCGGGCCTCCGAGCGAGAGTCGCATCCCGGTGATCCCCTTCTCACGCCAGGCACGCTCGAAGGGGTTTCCCTGGATGGCCATGCGCTCCACCGGCGCCGCGCGCAGGCTGCCGTCGAGGTTGATGCCGCGATGGCCGACCTGGGGAGAGAGGTCTTGGCCGGAAGTCGGGCCCGAGGGCAGATAGGTCGTCAGGGAGTCGTCGAACTGCTCGAGGATCGGCGTCGAGGTGCTCGCGGGACCGCGGGGGGAAGGCGCGTTCGGGGAGGACGCGGTCTCCGGCGCGTCGAGGGCAAGCCCGAGAGAAAGGAAGAGCACTGCGGGGACAAGGATGAAGCGCATGAGAACTCCCTGCATGGAACGAGGTCGAGGCGGAGAAACCGCGCGGGCAAGCTGTGGCCTCGCAGGGTGGCCCTCGTAACCGGGACGAGCCCGGGATTCGCTGGGCAAACGGGCGAGCGAGCGTGCGAGCGCGGTGCCAAAGAACGAGCTGTAGATCTGGAGTGTAGGCCCGCTTGGAAGATTCCGTCAATGGCTTCCCTCACACGATTCGCGCACCGCGCCATGCACGAGTGCCGCTTATGGGAATCAGCGTTCCGTTGGCGTGAGCCATCAGGTCCCGATTTCGAGACTCAACGTAAAAGGTCACAAGCCCTCGGCAACAAGGCGGCGGAGAACATGGAATCTTGTCGTGTCACGCGCCTCCCATAGTCACGCCTTCCCAAGGATCCAAAGCGTCCTATACTCGATTCCACTACGGTTCGCTCTTCTTCCCCTTGCTGCATCAGGAGGCTCCTATGCGTACCATCCCTCGCCTGCGCACACGCTCGCGCATCCTCGCCGCACTGATCCTTCTTGTCGGAAGCGCTGTGACATTCGCCCTGGCGAGCAACGACCCGGGCGACACCTCCGGATCGAACACCCCTCCGGCGCCGTCGAACACGCCGAACGCCGCGATGTTCCTGCGCCTCGGGCTGGGCGCCCGGGATCTTTGCACGGCCGGAGCAAGCGCTGCCGAGGTCACGACCGCGATCGGAGCCGTGCATCAGACGCTCGCCTCAAGCTCGACGAACCTTCGCGAGCTCGACATCGCCTACGGGTCGGCCCGGGCCGACGTGGATCGGCTGCGGCGCAAGGTCCGGAGTGGACTCGCAACGAACGCGGAAGTGGCCGCACTGGCCCAGGCCAAGTCGACGCTCGCCGCCGCGGAGGCCAGCCGGGATGGGTTCATCAACACGCTCCGGCGCAGCGCACTCTCGAATCTGCCCGCGCCCGCGGGGGCCGACCTCGCCACCATCTATGCGAACCGAGATTGGGACCAGATCCCGATCGAGTTTCGGGTGGAGACACACGAAGACGCCGAGTGGATCTCTTTGCGGGATGATCTCGCGGCGGAGAGGATCTCGCTGAAGACCTCTCGACCACTGCCCGCGGCGGTCCAGGCACGCCTCGCGTCCGCGCGCAGCGCCCAAAAGGTTTCTGCCGCGAAGAACAACCTCGATACCTATCTCTCCAGCGTGCAAACCGCCTGGAACATCGCCGTGCGGTGAGGCCCTCGCAGGAGCGAAGCGGCTGCCCCGCCCGGGTTCTACAGCTCGCTCAGGGGTCCCCGTTGCCAGGTACCGCCTCAACTTGGCGGGGCAGCCGGGCCCATCCCACCGTGAGGCGACGGTCCGTTCCACCGCTTTCTGCTGGATTGGTGCTCGGGATGTTCCTGCTGCTCGTGCCCCCTTCGTTCGCCCTCTCCGGGCTCCGGGCGCAGGAACATCCTGAGCCGATGTGGCACGTGTTCCGGGACGAGGTCACGCTGGCCGAGCTCCTCGACGCGTACGCGGCCGCCCAGTCGATCCCGCTCGAGTACGACCCCGCCGTGGGGCAGGCGAAGGTCACGCTGCGATCGGGGCCGGGAATTGGGAATGAGGGGCTTTGGGCTCTTCTGAATCGGACGCTCCGCGAGCACGACCTCGCCTGCATCCAGGCCCCGGGGGAGGAAGGACTCGGAATCGTACCGATCGCGCGCGCAGCCGATCTCGCGCGGATCGAGCCGGGAGATCCCGCGGCTGCGAGGGCGGGCTTCATCAAGGTGCTCCGGCCCCTCGGTGGGAAGGCCGGGGAGGGCGCTTCGCAGGTCCTCGTCCATGTCCTCAGCGGTCCGGGGGCGATCGTTCAGGCTATCCCCGAGAGTGGGCAGGTGCTGCTCGCCGGACCCAAGCACGAGGTCCTGCAGGCACTCGCGGTGCTCGAGAGCATCGAAAGCGCTAGCGTGCCCGTTCGCGTGGAGGAGGTGAGTCTGAAGCACGCCTCGCCCACGTCGATCGTGAAGCTCGTGGAGCGAATCCGCCAGGCGATGGCGGCGGTGCAGGAAGAGCCTCTGCGAGGGACGCTGCTCGCCGATGCGCTCACGGGCGCCGTCCTCGTCGTCGCGCCCGAGGACGAACTCCCCTACTGGCGAGAAACGATCGACCGCTTCGATCGGCCGGATCCGGTGGTGACGCGGGAATACACGCCGAGGCGGTTCGGGTTGGACGAGACGGCGCAGCTCATCGAGAACGTCGTCCGGGATGCGTCCTGGAGGACGGGACCGGAAAGCTGGCGGCTCGTGCGGGACAGCTTGACGGGCACGATCCTCCTGACGGCGCCTGCTCCCCAGCAAGCGGAGGTGGCCCGGCTCATGGAGCGAATCGAGGCGACCCCGCCGGATGCGCTGCGGACGATGCGCTCGTTTTCCGTGCGGCACCGAGATGTGGACCAGGTCCTGGGGCTGCTTCGGGAGGCGATCGGGGGGGATGCGGGGGTGCCTGGACTGGGCGGCATGGAGGGGGATGGCTCTGGTGCCGCTTCGCCTGTCCGCGAAGGGGGAACGGGGGGCCCGGTCCGGACGGAGGCGACCCGGCTGACTCTCACGAAGGACTCCGGCACGAATCGAATCGTCGCAATCGGTCCTCCGCGCACCGTGGACGAGATCGGGCGTCTCATCGAGTCGCTCGACGTGCGCCAGCCGCAGGTGCTGGTCGAAGCCGTGATCGTGACCCTGACATCATCGGAGTCGCTGGCGGTTGCCGCGGAGCTCGAGAAGCTCGGCGCCTGGAACGGATCGCTCCTGCGCGCCTCGACCCTCTTTGGCGCGGGTTCCCCCGGGGCGAACGCCACATCTATTCCCCCTGCCTCTGGCACGGGCCTCAGCACCGCCGTGCTTGATCCGGGCAGTTTCAGTGGGGTCCTCCAGGCCCTCGAGACCGTGGCGCGTGGTCGCACCCAGAACACCCCAAAGCTCCTCGTGAACAACCACGAGACCGCAACGCTGGGCTCGGTCCTGCAAACCCCCTTCGCTTCCACGAACGCATCGACCACCGTAGCGACGACATCCCTCGGCGGCACCTCGGACGCAGGCACGCAGGTCACGGTGACCCCCCAGATCACCGACGGCGACCTCCTCTTGATCGACTACGAGGTGTCGCTGTCGAGCTTCGTGGGATCCGCCTCGGACGCGACGCTTCCGCCCCCGAGACAGGAGAACCGGATCGCGAGCGTCGCAACGGTCCCGGACGGCTACACGGTCGTGGTCGGTGGCCTCGAGGTGGAAGAGGAGACCGAATCGGTCTCCCGCGTGCCCATCCTCGGCGACCTCCCCCTCTTGGGAGTTCTCTTCCGCTCCAAGTCCACGTCCCGCACCAAGTCCCGCTTCTTCGTCTTCCTGCGCTGCAGCGTCTTCCGAGACCCCGGCTTCGAGGACCTGCGCTACCTGAGTGAGGCGGACCTGGGAGCCGCCGACCTCCCCGGCGACGCCCCCGTCGTCGAACCGAGGCTGATCCGATGAGGTGGCTCGTGCTCCTCCTGGCGCTTTCGGCCTGCGCCGCCCCCCGTCCGAGCCCCTACGAGCCAGCATCCGAAAGCCGCCGTAACACCGCCCGCGCCCAAGAACTCTCCTCGCGCGCCGCCGACCTGCTCTACGACTCCCCCGAAGAGGCCGAGAGCCTGCTCCGGGAGGCCCTCACCGAGGACATCTTTTTCGGCCCCGCCCACAACAACCTCGGCGTGCTCTACCTCACCCAGGACAAACTCTACGAGGCTGCGAACGAGTTCGAGTGGGCTCGCCGCGTCATGCCCGGCCACCCCGACCCCCGCATGAACCTCGCCCTGACCCTGGAGAAGGCCGGGAAGTGGGACGAAGCCATCCAGACCTACAAGACTGCTCTCGAGGTGTATCCCGGTCACATCCCGACGGAGCAAGCGCTGGCAAGGATCCTGGTACGGCACGCCCCCGAATCGCCGGATCTCCCCGCTCTCCTCGACCGCATCCGACTGCGGGGAGAGACTCCCGCTTGGAGACAGTGGGCGCGGAATCCGTCGACCCGCCATCTCTCCGCCGATGTCATTACGGACAGGCAAGCGCCATAGGCATCGCGGTGTGCCAGTAGCGGTGCGGTCCTGCTGACCGCCGGGCCGAGCGGAGCCCCTCCGTAATACTCGACTTGCAAGGCTGGCCGTCTGGGTGCTCGTCGTCTCGATCAAGGACTCCGACCCGCGCCTCGTGATCGACGCGAACACGCGCTTCGCCTCCGAGCGCCCCGACGTCCCCCTTCACCTCGGCGTCACCGAGGCCGGCCTCCCCCCCGACGGGATCATCAAGACCCGCATCGCGTTCGAGCAGCTCCTCTCCCGCGGCATCGGCGACACGATCCGCGTCTCGCTCACGCTGCCCTTCGACGACAAGGGCGAGGAAATCGCCGTCGGCCGTTCCCTGATCGCCGACATCGCCGCCGGCCGCTTCCGCTCCGTCCCCCCGAACTTCTTCTCCGGCCTCAACATCATCGCCTGCCCCTCCTGCAGCCGCGTCGAGAACGAGCGCTTCATCGACCTCGCCCAGGACGTCAAGGCCATCACCTCCTACGCCGCCGAGCACGACATCACGATCGCCGTGATGGGCTGCCGCGTGAACGGCCCCGGCGAGACCGACGACGCCGACCTGGGCCTCTGGTGCGGCCCCAAGGCCGTCAACCTCAAGCGCGGCCCCCAGACCCTCGGCACCTACTCCTACGACGAGATCCTCCCC
>DRLC01000084.1 GCA_011053145.1 Planctomycetota bacterium
ATCCTTCTCCGTCTGACCCGAGATTTCGACCGTGACCCACGACCACGCACCGGGCACCACCTGCCCGAAGTGCTGGGCGCGCCTCAGGACCCCGCTCTTCTGCGAGTCCTGCAAGGAGCCCCTCGATCCCGGCGACGACGCTTCCCCGTTCGAAACCCTCGGCGTCGAGCCCACCTTTCCGGTGGACCGCATGGCGCTGCGCAAGCGTCTGCTGTCCCTCTCGCGCAACCTACACCCGGACTACTACGCCGCCGGGGGCGATGAGGCTCGCGAGCGCGCGGAGCGCTCGACCGCCCGGCTCAACGCTGCGTTCGAACTGCTCGCCGACGACTTCCGGCGCGCGTCCTGGTTCGTGAAGAGCCTCGGAGGACCGAGCGAATCCGAGGAGCGCGCGATGCCGGCCGAGTTCCTCGCCGAGGTCATGGAGTGGAACGAGACGATCGAAGAGGCGCGGTCGGCCGCACCCGCCGAAGCTCGCGAGCGTCTCGAACCCCTCGCCGCCGAACTCCGCGCCGAACGCGACCGGATCATGCGCTCGGTGGCGCAGGGACTGACCCCGCTCCCCGAGGCGAACGCCCCCGTGCTCCGCGACCTGCGCCGCAGCCTCAACGTGGTCCGCTACCTCGACCGCGCCCTCGAACAGATCGACGAGGTCCTGCTCGACGCCCCCCCATCCCGATAGCCCGCAGCGCCCTCCCATCGCCATGGCCTTCCTCGAACTCAACGTCCTCGACAACGAATCCACCGCCATCCTCGGAATCGATCTCGGGACGACCAACTCGCTGGTCGCCCTCTGGCGCGACGGACGCCCGGAGATTCTGAAGCCGGAGAACGCCCACGACGGGCGCATCCCCTCGGTCGTCTTCTTCCCCCCGGAGGGCGGCGTCGTGGTCGGGCGCGAGGCGCGCGCACTCGCCGCCGACCGGCCCGACCGCGCGGTCTTCTCGATCAAGCGCCTCATGGGCCGCGGCCTCGACGATGTCGCCGAGGACGTCGCCGCGATCCCGTTCCCCATCGAGGCGAGCGAGGGCGGCGTACCGCGCATCGATGTGGGTGGACGCAAGATGAGTCCCCAGGAGATCTCCGCACACATCCTGCACCACGCCTGGCGCGTCGCATCGGACGCCCTCGGCGAGGAGGCTCCCAAACGCGCCGTCATCACGGTCCCCGCCTACTTCGACGACACGCAGCGCCAGGCCACGCGCGACGCCGCGCGCATCGCCGGCCTCGACGTGGCCCGCATCGTGAACGAGCCGACGGCGGCGAGCCTCGCCTACGGACTCGACAAGAAAAAGCAGGGCACCGTCTGCGTCTTCGACCTCGGCGGCGGCACGTTCGATGTCTCGATCCTTTCCATCGAGGACGGGGTGTTCCAGGTCCTCTCCACCGCGGGCGACACGCACCTCGGGGGCGACGACATCGATCGATTGCTCGTCGAGTACGCGCTCGCCGACCTCGCCTCCGCGAATGCCGCTCCCGCTTCGCTCCTGGCCGACGCGGCGTTCCGCCAGGGTGTACGTTTCGCCGCGGAACGGGCGAAGATCGCCCTGTCCCAGGACCCGGAGACGGAGTTCGCCGTCGTTGCGCCCGAGCACGGTATCGCGTGGCGCAAGCGCATCGACCGCGCGGAACTCGAGCGCCTCGCGGCCCCGCTCCTCGACCGCACCCTCGCCTCCTGCCGCCGCGCCCTCGCGGATGCGAAGCTCACGCCCTCCGACATCGAAGAGGTCGTCCTCGTGGGCGGATCGACGCGCATCCCCGCCGTGCGAGCCCTCGTCGCCGATTTCTTCGGCCGCGCGCCCCACACCGAACTCGATCCCGACGCGGTGGTCGCCCTCGGTGCGGCGGTCCAGGGGCACGTCCTCGCGGGTGGGACGCGCGACATGCTGCTGCTCGACGTGACGCCGCTCTCCCTCGGCATCGAAACGATGGGCGGAGCAGTCTCCAAGATCATCGCGCGCAACTCTCCGGTCCCGACCCAGGTCACCGAGGGGTACACGACCTACGCGGACAACCAGACCGGCATGGACTTCCACATCGTCCAGGGCGAGCGCGAACTCGCCGCCGACTGCCGCTCCCTCGGGCGCTTCGAACTCAAGGGGATTCCTCCCATGCCCGCCGGTATGGCCCGCGTCGCGGTGCGCTTCGCGCTCGATGCCGACGGCATCCTGACGGTCACCGCGAAGGAAGAGACCACGGGCACCCAAGCCTCGATCGAGGTCCAACCGATGAACGGGCTCACCGATGACGAGGTCGAGTCGATGCTCGCCGAGTCCTTCGAGCACGCCCAGGAGGACTTCGACGCATCCCGCGCCGCAAACCTCGATGTGGAGCTCGGCACGATGCTGCGGGCGATCGACGCCCACCTCGAAGAGGCGACCCTCGACCCCGAGTCCCTCGCCGACCTCGAGGAGGCCCGTGCCGAAGCCCTCGCCGCCCGCGGCACCAAGGACCTCCCCCGCCTCCAGGCCGCTCGCGACGCCCTCGAACAGGCATCCCTCCCCCTCGCCGCCCTCCTGATGGACTCCGTCGCGAAGGCCGCCCTCAGCGGAAAGACACTGGACGAGGTCACACGCGGGTCGGAGACGTAGCCGGAGCCCACGCTTCTGCGGTTCGAGCTCGTCGACGACTCGATCGCGATCGACGCGGACACCGTCGTGGTCGGTGCTTCCTACGCCGACTTCAACTCGACGGCCACTCGATCCGGACGCGTCCTCGTCTACCGTAAGGGTAGTACGACTCGGCTCTCGAAGCCGAGTTGATCCCCTCCGTACCGGACGAGGGGGACCATTTCGGAGGCGCCATGGCCATTGCGGGCGACTGAATCGCGGCTGGTGTCCCGAGGGAAGGCAGTCGTAGCGCCGGGATCGGGGAGGATTCGCGGGTACGATGATGCGATGCAAGCACCCGATGCATCGCAGGTCCGAGCCGCGCTCGAAGCCCTCGACCAGAGAGGGAGGAAGATCGTCATCGGACTCTTCTCGATGATGGTCGGCGAGCCCGCGCGCGTGCGCGAGCGCGAGTGGATGGCCGAACGGCTGGCCGATGTGGCACTCGGAACGGCGGAGGTCGAAACGGAGACACCCGAGGCCGGGGCGAACGAATTGAAGCACTACCTCGGAGAGCACGGGCCCGAACTCCTGCGCGCCTCACTGCTCCTCTTCCAACGCGTCGGGCTCGACCTCGCCACGCGGGTCGGCCAAGGGTTTGGGTTCGAGGAAGCCCTGCGGATCGCGGCGTCCTACCTGCCCGAAGCGGCGAGAGGCACGAAGTCCGACCGAGACCTCGGCGAGCAACCGCTCGCCCGCCGGATGACCGAGCGCGGAATGCGCCCGGCCGACCTCGTCGCCGCCTCGAACGAGCAGCTCACGCACAAGATGGTGACGCGGGCGATGAAGGGCCGCCGCCTGACGCCCAACACGATGGGTAAGGTTCTGCGAGCATGGAACAAGGCGACCGAGTCCGAGGACGGGTTCGAGCAGCTCTTCAACTACCAGGCCTGACCCGGCGGCCCCCCGACTCCCCATGAGCAACCGCCCCTCCTTCGCCGAGTTCCTGGAACGCGCCCCCGCGGAGCGCCATCCCGCACTTCGCCAGCTCAGGAGTCTTTTCCGCAAGCACCTCCCGAAGGGGTTCGAGGAGGAGCTGCACGGGAATGCTTGGTCCTGGGTCGTCCCCCACCGAATCTACCCCGCCGGCTACCACTGCGATCCGAGTTCGCCCCTGCCCTTCTTGAGCATCGCCTCCCAGAAGAACTTCATCGCGATCTATCACATGGGGCTGTACGCAGACCCCGCGGCCCTCGAATGGTTCCAGCGGGAGTGGGCGGAGCACGTACCGACGAAGCTCGATATGGGCAAGAGCTGCATCCGGCTCAAACGCGTGGAAGCGATCCCATACTCGCTCCTCGGAGAGCTCGCGGAGAGGTTCTCGGTCCGTGACTGGGTTGCGCTCTACGAAGCGAGCCTGAAGCGCTGACGCGCCTCCCGGCCCCGCGCCGGAAACCCGAGAAAAGGGAGAACCAGAGGGGCGCATCGCCGGACGAACGGGTCCCGGTCCGGAGGAGGTGTTTCCTCCGGTGCCGAGGATTCCCCTCCACCGCTGCCCCGTGCTTTTTCGGGGAGAGAGACCCCAGCCATGATGCATCCCGTTCTTCGCGTCCATTCGAGGCGCATCCTCTTCCTTCGGGCCTCGTCCGCGAGAACCGCCCTCGCTCTCGCCCTATCCCTCGCCGCGCAGGGGGGATCGCCGGCCCTGGCACAGTCCATGGCAACGCCGACCACGGTGACGGTCACCGCCGCGCCGGCCGACCGTGCGATCCCGATGCCGACGAGCGGGGGATTCGGCTTCGAAATCCCCTTCGCGACGATCCCGACTCCGCCACCCACGCCGCCCTATGCGCAGTGGGGCCCCTGGTCGGCCTACGGCACGTCCGGTGTGACGGAGAACGGTTCCGCTCTGCTCGCCGGAGCCACCGCGCCCGAAGGGACGCGCGTGGGCTATGTCACGGGGAAAGGGCTTCTGCGGTGCTCCTTCGCGTTCTCCCCGGGCATCTGGCGCCTGCGCTACGAGGCGGCCGCTCGGTCCCAGGGAGGCCTCCCCGAGGGACAGGTCGTGCGCATCCGCATCGGAGGGGTCGTGCTCTCCGAGACGTCCTATGACGCCGGCTTCGGAAACTTCGTGACGCGGCCCCTGGAAATCGGAACCGCCGCCACGTTGACCGTGGAGTTCGAGGGGACCGATCCCGGCGGTGCGGGAGACACCGCGTTCCTGGACAAGATCCTCCTGGAGCGCATCCACGACTGGCAGGATCCGACCACCTGGCTCGGGAACGTTCCGGGGCCTTCGAACCCGGTCATCATCCCGGAGAACGCGCGCGTCGGACTCACCGGTCCCTGCTTTGCCAGGGAAGTGACTGTCGGAGGAGCCCTGGTCGCCCCCGACGTTACTAGCACGCTCGACGCGCGCTGGGTCCGGGTCACGGGAGCCGACGCGACGCTCCAGGTGGGAACGAAGGACACGCCCTTCACGGGGGACTTCACGCTCACGTTGCTCGGGTCGATGACCGACCCCCTCCAGCCGGACGCAGGGACCAAGTTCCTCGTCGCCGAGGAGGGCGG
The DNA here is from genome assembly GCA_011053145.1 of Planctomycetota bacterium. Lineage (GTDB taxonomy): Bacteria > Planctomycetota > UBA1135 > UBA1135 > DRLC01. The sequence goes on from DRLC01000084.1 coordinate 5,121, forward strand.
GATCATCGACCTGCACGGAGAGCCGCGTGTGAGCTGGAGCCGGCTCGACGCAACCGTCGACGCCTCCACGATTCCGCCGGTCCTCACGCTTGCCCAGGACGTCGATTGGGAAAAGGACGACTGGCTGATCCTCGCCGGCTCGGAGAACCAGAACGTGAATCCAGGCCATGTCCCCTACGGCGGAGACTGGACCGACTACTCGGAAAAGGTACAGATCAAGGCGGTCCTCGGGCCGCGAACGGTGGAACTCTACCAGCCCCTGAACCACCTCCACCACGGCGGGACTCCGATCCTCTACCCGACCGGGGGCACGCCCACCTGGCGACTCGACCAGCGCGCCGAGGTGGGGCTTCTCACGCACAACGTCAAGGTCCAGGGGGACGCGAGTTCGGATCTCTTCCAGCCCTCGACGGGGAACGGCTGGGTCGGCTTCGGCGGGCACATCATGATCCGCCACTCCGCCACCGGGCACGGGGTCGGTCGACTCTCGAACGTCGAACTCTACCGCATGGGCCAGTCCAAGGTCGGCTCGTCCCCGGGGCTGGGACGCTACCCCATGCACTGGCACTCGAACCTCGGCGACGGCGAAGGGCAGTACATCGAGCATTCCAGCATCCACCACACCTACAACCGCGCGGTCACCGTGCACGGCACCGAGAACGTCCGCGTGGAATGGAATGTGGCCTACGACAACCTCGGGCACGCGGTCTACCTGGAAGACGGATCCGAGCGTTTCAACCACATCAACTACAACCTGGTGCTTTCGACCCAGATCCCGGATCCGGCCAATGCGATCATCGACAGTGACCACTTCGGCCACTCCTTCCAGAACCAGTCGCCTTCGAGCTTCTGGATCACGAATCCCGAGAACGAGATGATCGGGAACGTCGCCGCGGGCACGGTCGGCACCGGCTTCTGGTTCGCGTTCCCGAGGGATCCCGCGGAACCTTCCTACAGCGAACCCTACTTCGCGGCGCAGAACCTGCACCCGAACACCGCGCCCCTCGGCACCTTCAAGGACAACGTCTGCCACGGGGCACGCAGCGCGTTCGACGTGAACGATTCGTTCACGTTGAACCATGTGATTCAGAAGAACGTCGGGTGGGAACCATCGACCACGGCGTACCTCGAGAACTTCACGGTTTACTCGTGCGCGACGGGGCTCTATGCCGGCACCGGCAAGGGGGACCTCAGCTTCACGAACGCCGTTCTCGCGGACAACTCGCGGGCGATCACCTTCGCCGCCTACCACACGGTCGAGGACTCGGTGATCGTCGCGGACTCGCACAACTCCCTGTTCACCTTTCCTGCGACGCCGCCGGGAAACCCCCGGGCGACGGCCTACTCGCTCTACGATGGCGCGGGGACGCTTCGAAACTGCCACCTGGTGGGCTACGACGTCCCCGGCACCAGCCTCCTCCACAACAAGGGAGGTGCGACCCGGCACGTGAACCACCACTTCTCCGGCCTCACATTCGAGCCCCTCGGACCTCTCCAGCAGGTCCTGAACCTGCCGGACTTCGCGTCGGCGCCGATGGAATGTGGGTACACGCCCCACAGCCTCTACGACCCCCGCACCTGGATGGTCGCGGTTCGAGACGACGACGGGAGTCTCACGGGCCAGCCGGGGGTGTCGATCATCGGCAACCACCCGATGATGCTGCGGACCGTCGCCACCGGAGCCCTCCAGACAAACATCCAGCCGGAGGACACGCTCTGGGACCCGGCCGAGGACGTGTGGCTCTCCCCGTCCCACTTCGGACTCCTGCGGATCCGCCACAACAACCCGGCCGGTAACCCTGTCCAGGGACCGACGATGACCTTCACGCGCGACCCGCATCCCTTCTGGACGACGAGCAGCTATGTGAACTGCTCCACCGTGGGTCAGCACAAGCAGTTCGCCGTCGTCTTGAACGAAGGCTACGAGTACGGCGCGGACTGGGGCGGGGTTCCGCCCACGGCGGATCAGGTCGTGGTGACGCTCGATGACCTCGACCCGCAGGACGACTCCACCGTGCGGCTCACCTGGCCTGGGGCCAAGTCGCAGATCCAACTGAGCGGGCGTGCCGATGGAGCCCCGTTCCCGCTCGCCTCGTACCCCGACCTCGCATCCCTCGAAACGGGAGGTCGAACCGGCTACTTCCTGACCGCGGACCAGTCCGCACTCTGGCTTCGCTTCGTCTCGACCGGAGCTCGCACGATCGAGATCACGCTGGACGACGTGCTGCCCTGACCGTCGGTCGGGAACGCGTGCTCCCCGGGGAAACCCGGGGAGCACGCGCCTTTTCCGTTCCGCCCCGAATCAGCGAATGTCGAGTTCGACGCCGTTCGTCGCCGCCCAACCACTCGCCGCCCCCGGATCCCTCAGGAGGACCTGGAAGTCGAGGGTGCCCGGTGCGTAGTTCGACGGAATCGTCGCGGTGAAATCGAACGAGCCCTGCCCCGCACCGCTACCGGTCGCCTGGAGACCGGCGATCTGGAACACGAGCGGGGACACGCGCTGCACGCAGCCCTCGAGCGGTTCGAGGTTCGACCGAGCGCTGCCCGCGAGGAGCCAAGCGCTGGCTCCGCCGAGGGCTCCCGTCACATGGAACGTCACCTGGCCTCCGGGGGTCGGACACCCGGTGACGGAGAGCTGCGGGAGGAACCCGCCGGACCCGATGCAACCGAACCCGTAGGGCTCGATGCCGCCGGGGCAGTTCGGCGCGGAGAGGTTCACCTGCACCGTCCCGAGGTTCGAGTTCGCCTTCCCGTCCCAGGCCGCGAAGGTGAAGGAATCGGCCCCGAGATACCCTGCCTGCGGATAGAAGGTCACCGTGTTGCCGACCAGTCCGACGGTCCCGTGCTTCGGCTGCGAGATGATCCGCCAGGAGAGGGTGTTCCCGTCCGGATCCGAGCCCGTGAGCGTCAGGGTCGTGGGCGTGTCGTTCGGGACCGTCATCGTGCGGTTCGAAACGCTCGGAGGAGTGTTCTTCGACGCCTTCTCGCTGTTCGGTCCGTCGTGGCACGCATAGCAGCTCACCTGGAAGCCGCGCCAGAAGTTCTTCGTGCCGTACTTCGTCGAGAAGACCCGGTCCCCCTGCGCTCGGGAGAGTTCCGTGCCCCGGGCGTTGGAGCCGTGACACGCGAAACACGCGGCCGTGTTGTGCTCCGCGATGTCCCCGTGCTGATCCTTCACCCAGTTCTGGTCCACCGGGTGCATCCCGTGCGGGCCCTGCACCTCGTTGGATCCGAGCCCCGTGTGGCAGACGTTGCAGTCCACGAGAGTGCCCTCGTGGCCCTGCAGGGCGATGTTCTGCACGTTGTCATTCGGGAAACTGGTCGGAACGATGGCGTGCGGCGAACCGTGGCATGCGGAGCACTGCAGACCACCGTGTCCGTCGGAAAATCGATACAGCGAAGATCCCGGAGCCGGAACATTCGGCGTCGTCGCGAAGAGGTTCGAGACCGGAACGCGCGGGGTCCCGTTCGCCTCGAAGACCGAGGTGTAGCGGATCTGGCCGTTGTTGTTCGTCGCGCTTCCGGTGTGGCATTCCTGGCACGCGGGCTCCTCGAGCCAGCCGGTGCGGGTGGGGGCACCGACGTCGCTCATCGAGCCGTGGCAGCTCTGGCAGTGCATCCGGAAGTTCCCATCGCTGCCGATCGCCCGGCCCATCGCACCGCGCAGGCACTGGGTCTCGAAGCCGGGGTGGCAGGAATAGCAGGCGCTGCGGTCGGGGACCTCGCCCAGGGTCTGGTTCGCCGGGTTCTGGACCCCCGCGTGCAGGCCGTGAATCGCCTGGGTGAGCGGCTCGATCCCCGCGATCCCGGTCCCGGGGAGAGCGTTCGAGCTGTGACACGCATCGCACAGGATCGCCGTGCCCGACTCGACCGTCGCCTCGAGCCCCCCGGGGAGGTACCCCGCGGTCGCGAGGGCGGCCACGAAGGTCGGATCCGTGGCCTGCATCTCATCGTGGAGGCGCACGATGTTCAGCCGGTCGTCCCGGAGCGGGTCCGGGTCATAGACCCAACCCGCGCTGGGGCGCGCGAACGGGTTCTGGCCGGAGGCGTGGCACTCGCTGCACTGAAGCTCCTGGGAGTTCGGCACGACCGTGACGGTGCTCGCCACGATGTTCCCCCCGCTGTCCCGGGCAGTCACCTTCATCAGGGGGTAGGTCTGCTTCTGGAACGCGTCGTCGATCGGAAACACCGGAATCCCGACCGCGTCGAACCAACTCCAGGTCGAGTCGAACCCCATCGTCTGGGGCACGTTCGAGGGGCCGGGCATCGCGAAGCCCGCGAGTCCGACATCGAGGGGCAGCATGACCCCGAACAGTTCATCCACGTGGTCCCAGAAGTTGCTCTTCCCGATCGAGGTGGTCGTGATCGAACCGTTGGCATCGGCCACCGCTTCATAGGTCAGTGTGTAGCCGCCCGGGGCGTTCTGTAGGGCCCCGTTGATGAGGAGCTGCGCGTTCAGGTCGTTGAACGGGGGCAGGATCGCGAAGACGGAGAAGTCCGGATCCATGCAGTGCATGCCGAGGTCGTTCCAGGCGATCACCCTGGGGGGCCCCGTCCGGGCTTGCGCGGACGAAACGGACGGTGTTGCGAGGAGCACGGCGGCGGAGACCGCCAGCAAGGGCGGGAGACGCAAGGAGAGGTGGGAGTTCATGACCTTGAGGGGGGTGTGGATCACGGTGGGAAGGACGAGGGCGCTCTCCCACGCACCTCGGGCCGGGAGGGGAAACACTCCCCTCCCCCCGGGAACTGGGGTCCCGGAGGTCGGCCTGCAACGGCATGGAGTCACCCAGCCGTACAGGCGATACCGGGATTGGGGAATTCTTTTCTTCCGCTGACGGGAGGCTGGAAGGCGACCCGGGGCCCATCGCGGGTACGGTGCCGAGCCGGTCCGACCCCACCGCCTCCCTCGCGGAACGCGCGGGGCCGAGCCATACTGTCGCGGTTCCGGCACAGGAGACTCTTGCAATGGCTACGACTGAAAAGCGCGGTGGGCTCTCGGTGGGGGCCTGGCCTCGGGCCCGTCGCTGGGCCCGGTCCCTCGTCCTCGCCCTGGCTGCGGGATCCGCGACCTTCGCGGCCTGCAACACCGTCCCGATCACGGGGCGCAGGGCGCTCAATGCCTTCTCCCCCGCCGAAGACGTCACGCTCGGCCGGGAGGCCTACGCACAGGTGCTCGCGGAGGGCAAGGTCGTCACGAGCGGGCCCGAGGTGGCTCTCGTGCGGCGGGTGATGAGGAGGCTCGTCGCCGTGGCCGACGATGCGGGCTACGAATGGGAAGTGAACCTCCTCGACGCGCCCGACACGGTGAACGCCTTCGCTCTTCCCGGTGGCAAGATGGCCGTCTACACCGGGATCCTCCCGGTCACCCAGACCGAGGCCGGGCTCGCGGTCGTGATGGGGCACGAAATCGGACACGTCGTCGCCCGGCACGGTACCGAGCGCATGACGCGCGCCTACGGGACCCAGATGATCGTCGGCCTGATCACGAACAAGGACTATGGCACCCTCGCCCAGGGCCTCTTGAACCTGCTCGTGGAACTCCCCTACGGACGCAGCCAGGAGTCCGAAGCCGATCGCATCGGTCAGATGTACATGGCTCGCGCCGGGTACGACCCGGCCGAGGCGATTCGGCTCTGGCAACGCATGGAGAAGCTGACGGGGAGTTCCGGGCCCGAGTTCCTCTCCACCCACCCCTCCCACGCCACGCGAATCGCGGACCTCCAGCGCTGGCTGCCGGAGGCGGAGGCGGCGTACGAGGCTTCGGGGGGCCCTCCCGGGGGTCGCTAGGATCTCTCCGGGAGAAGCTGCGCGCCCTAACCTCTTATCAATGCCAAGGTTAGCCCTGCCCAGACGCCCCAGGAGCTGACTTCCGAAGCGGCTTTTCCTAGCCTGGGGGCCCCTGGGGCCCTACCCGGAAGGCAGGAGCGCGCACGCACGAGAGACCGAGAGGGCCCCCTGACCCCAAGGCTTGGCAGGCTTGCGAATCGCCTTCATTACGCCGGAGTTCCAGTCCCTCGTTCGACGGACGAACCTCGCGACCGTCTCCGAATCCCTCGCGAAGGCCCTCCACGGAGCCCGGCAGGACGTCCGCGTCTTCCTGCCGTGGGCGAAGGAGCTCGACACCTCCTCCCTGGGCGCGCTCACCCACCGGGTCGACCTCCAGGTGCCGGACGGGCGCCTGACCCAGAGGGTCCGGGTCCACGAAGGAGCTCTCGACGGCGTACCTGTCTACCTCTTCGAGCACGAACACTTCTTCGGCTCGCGCCACCCCTACGGGGACCAGGACGGCCCCTACCCCGACAACTGGCGCCGCTACGCCCTCTTTTCGCGCGCCGTCCTGGATTCGATGGAGCACCTGGGCTTCTCCCCCGACGTCCTGCACTGCCTCGACTGGACGACGGGCCTGATCCCGCTCCTGCACCGCCTCGAGTGGGTCGAGGCCAAACCGGATCACCCGACCTCGAAAGCCGGAACCTACTTCGCGATCCACAACCTCGCGATGCAGGGGGTGTTCGAACGCGAGATCCTGCCGCACATCGGCCTCCCCCACGAGGTCTTCCGGTACGTCGAGGGCCTCGAGCTCGGCGCGAAGGTCAACTTCATGAAGGCCGGGGCCGAGTTCGCGACGATCGTCGGGACCTATTCCCCGGGGCACGCGAAGCGGATCCAGGAGCTCGACCGCGGATACGGCCTCGAGGACACCTTCCAGCGACGCCACAAGGAGCTTCTGGGGATCACGAACGGCATCGACTACGAAGCCTGGGACCCCGCCACCGACTCCCTCCTGCCCGCGCGCTTCAACGGCCCCAAGGGCGATCTCGCCGGCAAGAAGAAGTGCAAAGCCGCGCTGCAGGCGGCCCTCAAGCTCGACAACGGGCCCCGCCAGCCGATCGCGATCTCGATCGGCCGCTGGGACGCCGACAGCGGGTTCGACCTCGTCGCCGACTGCATGACCGAGATCCTCGAGCGCAACTTCGAGGTGATCGTGATGGGACAGGGCAGCCCCGAGATGAACCAGCGCCTGCTGACCTGGGAGCGATCCTTCGTCGGACGCATGCGGGCGGTCGAAGGCTACAACCAACACACCGCGCACATGATGATGGCGGGCGCCGACCTGCTTCTCCTGCCCGCCCACTACCAACCCGCGAACCCGCTGATCGCGATCGCGATGCGCTACGGCGTGCTACCGGTCGTCTACGCGAAGAGCGGGCTCGAGGACAGCGTGATCGATTACCCGAGCGACAAGAGCCACGGCACCGGCTTCCAGTTCGAGCCTTACACTTCGGAGGGGCTCATGGAGTCGATCACCGCCGCGCTCGCGACCTACCGCGAAGCGAACAAGTGGAAGCTCATCGTGAAGCGCGCGCTCGGGAAGGATTTCTCCTGGGATGCGACCGCGGCCGAGTACCTCAAGGCGTACCGGCGCGTGACCCGCCGCGCGAAACAGCGACTCGCCAGCGCGTGAACCAGCCAGCGGCGGGTGCGCCCGACGCGTTCCTCGTCGGGATCGACGTCGGGGGGAGTGCGGTCAAGTGTGGGATCGTGACCGCGGACGGCAAAGTCGTCGCCCAGGATTCGATCGCGGCCGGTGAAGACACACGCGCCTGCGACCTGTTCTGCAGCGTGGCCCAGCGCGTCCTGCAGCTCGCACCAGGCCCGATCCGCAGGGTCGGCGTGGGCCTCCCCGGGCTCCTCGACCGCGCCGGCGGCCGCGTGCTCGACTCCCCGAATCTTCCCTGGCTCACCGGGGCCGACGTGCGCGGGGCCTTCTCCGACGCCCTCGGAATCGACCCGGCCGAAGTCCTCATCGAGAACGACGCCAATGTCGCCGCGCTCGGCGAGGCTTGGATCGGCGCCGCGGACGGCGGGCGCGACGCGCTCATCGTCACCCTCGGGACCGGGATCGGCGGCGGGCTCCTGATCGGGGGCCGGCTCCACCTCGGCGCGGGCCTCGCCGGGGAGATCGGACACGTCAAGATCGAACCGAACGGCCGACCCTGCGGGTGCGGCGCACGCGGCTGCCTCGAAACCCTCGCCTCGGCCCGCGCCGCCTCGCGCCGCGCCGTGGAGGCGGGGCTGCCCGCGGAGGACCCGGGGAACCTGAGCCGTCTTTGCGAAGAGGCCCGGCGTACTCCCGGCCCCGAACGCGAGCTGCTGCGGGCCATCGGCACGGACCTCGGGCACGGGCTCTCCGCGGCGGTCGCTCTCCTCGACCTGCGCCTCTTCGTGTTTGCCGGGGGCTTTTCGGCGGCTCTGGATCAACTCGAGCCCGGGATCCGCGCCGGGCTTTCGGAATGGGTCTGGGGGGATCGCGTAGGGGAGATCCGGCTCGTGCCCTCCACGCTCGGCGCGAGCTCCGGGTGGATCGGCGCTGCACGACTCACCAACCCCACCCCCATCGCCCCATGACCGACCCCCCCCTGATCCGCGTGCACGACCTCAGCAAGGTCTACGGACGCCGTCTCTGGAAGAAGGGCTTTCGCGCCCTCGACGGCGTGAGCCTCGAGGTCGGCCGGGGCTCGGTCTTCGGGCTGCTCGGCCCGAACGGCGCGGGCAAGACGACGCTGATCAAGATCCTGCTCGGACTCGTCCCGGGCTGGAAGGGCGAGGCCGAGCTCTTCGGGGAACGCGCGGGACGCGTCGGCCCGCGACGGCGCGTGGGCTTCCTGCCCGAGGGCCATCGTCTGCCCGGCTACCTCACCGGCGCCCAGGCCCTCGAGCTCTTCGGGATGTACTCCGGCCGCAGCCGTGCCTGGCTGCGCACGCGCATCCCCGCCTGGCTGGAGCGCGTCGGCATGGGGGCGAGCGCCGACCGCAAGCTGCGCGAGTACTCGAAGGGCATGCAGCAACGCATCGGGCTCGTGCAAGCCCTGATCCACGAACCCGAGCTCGTCTTCCTCGACGAACCGACGGACGGCGTCGACCCGGTCGGCCGCAAGATCGTGCGCGAGATCCTCGCCGAGTTGCAGTCGAAGGGCACGACGATCTTCGTGAACTCGCACCTGCTCCTCGAGGTCGAACGCATGTGCGATCGAGTCGTCATCCTCGCGCGCGGGCGCATCCTGCGGGAGGGGACGATCGACGAACTCACCCCCGCGACCGGCCGAGTGACCTTCGATCTCGCGGCTCCGGTCGCTCCCCTCGAAGGCGAACTCTCGCGGCTCTGCCACAACCTCGTTCTCGGCGCCCACGGATTCGAAGCCGAAGTGGACCTCGAAGGCCAGAACCGCTTGATCGACCTGCTCCGCTCGCGCGGCGTGGCGATCCGCTCGATCTCCGAGCGCAAGCTCACGTTGGAGGATGCCTTCATCGACCTCGTGGAACGGAGGGACCCGTGAACACGCCTGCCTTCGGCGCGCTCCTGCGCGACGCGATCTACCAGGTCCTCGACAACTGGGTCTTCCGGATCCTCGCGGTCCTGATCGCGATCCTGGTCCTGACCACGTTCGTCTTCGGGTTTCGCCAGGACGGGATCGTCCTGCTCTTCGGCCTCGAGCACTGGAGCTACGATGCCTTCCTCGACACGTTCTCCGCGGGCGGGGCGCCGAACGCCCCCTCCGACGCCCAGGGAATGGTGATCGACATCCTGGTCAAGATCCTGTTCGAGGGTATCGCCGGCAACCTCGGAGTCCTCGCCTGTGTCGCGGCGACCGCGTTCTTCGTTCCGGCGATGCTGCAGAAGGGTGCCGCGGACGTGCTCTTCCACAAGCCGCTCCCGCGCCTGACCTTCTACCTCGCGCGCTACATCGCGGGGCTGCTCTTCGTCGGCTCGCTGGCGACGCTCATGTCGGTCGGCGTCTACCTCGGGTTCCTGCTGGTCTCGCAATACAACGACCCGGGAATCCTCCTGGCGGGTCCGCTGATCACCTACATCTTCGCGCTGGTCTACGCGGTCTCGATGTGGGTCGGAGTGATGACGCGCAGCACGGTGGCGGCGATCCTGTTGACCGTCATCTTCTTCTCGGTCAACGGCTGCATTCACCGCGCCTGGGGCACGATGACCCAGAATGAACTCACGCGGACGGCGGAGGTTGAAGCCGGGCGGGACCTGCGGCGCAAGGAACGCAGCAATCCCGAAGCTGCTCCGGAGGCGGGGGCAGCCGAAGAAGACCAGGCGGATCTGGACACCGATGAGATCGAGGACACCGAAAGCGCATTCGTGACCTGGATGCGCCGCACGATCACGACCCTGCACTACATCCTCCCGAAAACCGGCGACGCCGACGTCCTGGCGCACAAGATGCGGCGCGTCGTCAACCGACCGGCCTTCACCGACGGGACCTCACTCGTCTCGGTGTTCCGAATCCCCGACGGTTTCGAGAGGGTCTCCCCGGCCGAAGTCCCTCCGCTCCCGAACGAAGCCCGCGCGCTCGTCGGCGAGCCCGTCCTGACCCTGAAGGGAAGCCTCGGGGATGCGCCGGTGACCTACACACTCCTGCGGCGAGACGTCTCGAAGCGCACGGTGGAGCGGCGCGGCAAGTCCCGCGAGGTGCTCGAGTCGAATTCCCAGGCGGCCCAGGCCCTGCGGGAGGCCCTCGAAGCGGCGGGCGCCACGGGGATCTCGCGGACGATCATGTCGCTCGGCGCCAACATGCACGGCAACCCGATGGGTGCGGCACTGCTCGATTGGACCGAAGGGGGACACACCCGCCGAGTGGCCGTCTTCAAGGGCGCGAACGGCGAGAGGCTCTACACGCTATGGATCGAGGACGGCGGGATGCCGAGCGAGGAGCGAGACAAGCTCGTCTTCGACACGATCCACAGAGCGATGGGCTATGACCTGAAGGCGAACTCCTACGAAGAGCGATTCACGCTGACCGCTCCCTGGCGGTACAACATCCTCTTCTCCGTGGGCTCCTCGCTCGCGTTCGTCGCCGTCCTGCTCCTCCTGGGTTGGTGGAAACTCCGTCGCATCGAGTTCTGACATGAAGCGCCTTGCGGAGGCGCTCCTCCGGGTCGTGGGTCCGCGCGGTCTCGTCACCGAGCCCACGCGGCTCCTGCCTTACGAATCCGACGGCCTGGCGCTCTTGCGGGTCCGGCCCGAGCTCGTGGTTCTGCCTCGCACGACGGAGGAGGCAGCGCGCTCGATGGCCCTGATCGCCGAGGCCGGCGTCCCTGTCGTCGCGCGCGGAGCCGGGACCGGGCTCACCGGCGGGGCGACCCCCGTGGAGGGAGGGGTCGTCGTCTCGACCGCGCGCATGCGCGACATCCTCGAGGTGAACTGGGAAGATCGCTTCGCGCGGGTCCAGGCGGGGGTCGTGAACGTCGACCTCACCTCTTCGTGCGAAGCCCATGCTCTGCGCTACGCCCCGGATCCCTCGAGCCAGATGGCATGCACGATCGGCGGCAACGTCGCGAACAACTCCGGCGGGCCGCACTGCTTCAAGTATGGCTCGACCACGCGCCACATCCGCGGTCTCGTGATCGTCGACCACCGGGGAGAGGTGCTCGACCTCTCCGAACCCCTCGTCGATCCCGACGGCCTCGACCTCGTGGGCCTGTTCGTCGGAAGCGAAGGCACCTTCGGGATCGCCACCGAGGTCACCGTCGCGCTCGTCCCCGCGCCGCCCGTCGTCGAGGTCTTGCTCGCGGTTTTCTCCGACCTCGACGCGGCCTGCGACACGGTTTCCAAGGTCATCGAGCACAGGCTCGAACCCTCCGCCCTCGAAATCCTCGATCGCCTCACGATCGAGGCGGTCGAATCGAGCGTCTTCGCGGCGGGCTACCCGAAAGGGGCCGAAGCGGTCCTCCTCATCGAGGTGGAGGGCGTCGATCCCGAGGTCCGGGGAACGATGGCGGAGATCGTCGAGATCGTGCGCGAGCACGTCGCGCTCGAAGTGCGCACCGCACGCGACGCCGAGGAGCGCCGGCGGCTCTGGGCCGGTCGCAAGGGAGCCTTCGGCGCGATGGGACGCGTCGCACCGGACCTCTACGTCGCCGACGCGGTGGTTCCGCGCACGAAGCTGCGCGAACTCGTGCGGGCCGCGAGCGAGATCTGCCGGGAGCGGAACCTGCGCCTCGCGAACGTGTTCCACGCGGGCGACGGCAACCTGCATCCGAACATCTGCTACGACCGACGCGATGCGGACGAAGTGCGCCGGGTCCTCGAAGCGGGACGGCTCATCCTGGAGACCTGCATCGAAGCCGGCGGTTCGCTCACGGGCGAGCACGGGGTCGGCATCGAGAAGCGCGAGGAGATGGACGTCTACTTCCGCCCTGAAGACCTGGCGGCGATGTGTCGCGTGCGGGACACATGGGATCCGAACCGGCGCATGAATCCCGACAAACTCGTGCCGCTGCGCTTCTGCGGCGAACTTCGCACGCCCGCACCGCGCGCGCTCTCGAACGACACCCCGGAGGGAAGGCGATGATCGCGGACCGCCTGCGCGAGGTGCTCCCCGCCGAAGGGATCTCGGAGCGTGAGGGGGATGGCCGCACGCTCCCGGTCGCGTCGCCGGCGGAGCGCACAGAGTGGGTCGAGCTCATGCGCCTCGCCGCCTCGGAATCCTGGCGCATCTTCACACTCGGGGGCGGCACGCACACGGCATCCGTCCCCGGGGAGGCCGACCTGCTGCTCTCCACCTCGAGGATCGACCGCGTCCTCGCCTTCGAACCCGGGGACGGGACCCTGACCGCCGAAGCGGGCGCGACGATGGGTGCGCTCGGATCGCTCTGCGAAGCGGGTGGCTACCACCTCGCCCCCGATGTCCCCTCGCCGGAGCGTGCGACGCTCGGAGGCGCGATCGCGAGCGGAGCGGCGGGGATCGACCGGCTGCGCTACGGCCCGACGCGCGCGGTGCTCCTCGGCCTCGAGGTGCTGTCGTCGGAAGGGACGATCACGAGGAGCGGCGGGCGACTCGTCAAGAACGTCACCGGCTAC
>DRLC01000085.1 GCA_011053145.1 Planctomycetota bacterium
CGTGCTCTGGGGCGACTACGGAAGCGGCAAGACGCACATGCTCGAGGCAACCGAGCAGCTCGCGCTCGAGCGCGGCTTCGCGGTCGCCCGGCTGACCCTGGATCCGAGCGAACAGGCCCTGCACCACCCGCTGCGGCTCTACCGGTCGATCATGGCTTCGGTGCGAACACTCGGACAGGCCACTCCTGGCTTCGAGCCGATCTTCGAGGAGCTCGCCGACAACGCGTCCCACCGAGATCCCGCGGGCGAACACGCGAGCCGATTCTTCAGCCCCTACCTCCACGCCCTCCACGCTGGAGACCTCGAAGCGATCGGGTGGCTGCGCGACTACGTGGGCGGCGATCGGATGGACTCGAGCGATGTGAACCGAGTCCTGGGCAACCTCGGCTGGCGGGGCGCGAGGGTCCTCGCGATGAGCGACTTCCGCACCTACGGCAGGATGTACGTCCACCTCGTCGGGACGCTGGCCTCTTGGTGCGCGGATGCGGGGCATCGCGGTCTCGTGCTGCTCTTCGACGAGGTCGAGCGGGTGGATGCGCTGAGCTTCTCCAACCAGGACTACGCCTTCGAAGTCCTCCGCCACTTCGCGGCCGTCACGATGGACCCCAAGGACCTCGCCTTCGATCCCGAGGGCCTCTACAAAGGCGGGCACGCGGTCCACAAGAAGATCCCCCTGCGCTTCCGACCCGACCAGCCGCTCGTCTCGGTCTTCGCGCTGACCCCACTGGAAAAGATCGAGCGGGCGTTCAGCACGGTGACCTCCTCACCCGAATACGACGTGCTCCTCGAACCGCTCGCGCGCGCCTCGCTCCCGATCCTGGTCGAGCGGATCGGCACCTTGTACGAGACGGCCTATCCGGGGTTCGAGGTGAGTCCACCCCTCATCGCACGCATCGCCGGGGAACTCGAGGACGCCCTCGACGACGGACACGATCGCTTTCGTGATGCCGTTCGGGCGACGGTCTTCTTGCTGGACGGGGAGCGATGCAAGGGCGCGGGCCGGACCTCCGCGTGAAGGTCGACCGGCGCCTGCTCCCGGTCACCTTCGGGCCCTGGTTCGCTCGCTTCTCGGAGCTGCGCGAGGTCCAGCGGCGTGCGATCCCGGCAGTTGTCGCAGGCGGAGACGTCTTGATGTGCTCGCCGACCGCGAGTGGGAAGACCGAAGCCTACGCGGCCCCCGCGGCCGAACTCGCCGCACGCACCTCCCGCGCGGCCGGCACCGTCCTCATCGTCTCGCCGACGCGTGCACTCGCGAACGACCTCAAGAGGCGGCTCGAAGGCCCGATGGGCCTCGTGCAGGTGCCCTTCGGCCGCTACACCGGCGAGCACAAGGAACGCGTGGGCGGCGCGCTCGCGAGCATTGCGATCGTGACGCCCGAAGCCCTGGACTCGCTCCTGGCCCGCCGGCCCGAAGCACTCGCCGGGGTGCGGATGGTCGTCCTCGATGAGATCCACGTCCTCGACGGGACGGCGCGCGGCGACCATCTGCTCGTCCTGCTCCACCGGTTGGAGAGGGCCGCCGAAGTGCGCCCGCAGCGCATCGCCGCGAGCGCGACGGTGGACCGCCCCCATGAGCTCGCGCAACGTTACCTGCGGGACGCCACTGTGGTCGTCATCCCCGAACCACGACGCATCCTCGCTCGCGCATTCGACGGCCGAGAGCCCACCCGCATGGCGGGACACCTCGACGAGCTCGCGAGGCACGGTTTCAAGAAGATCCTCGTGTTCTGTCGCAGCCGCAACCAGCTCGAAACCCTCGCCGCCAAGCTGCGCGGACGAACGCGATTCGGGGATGCGGTCTTCGCTCACCACGGATCCCTCGCGCGAGACCACCGCGAGCGCACCGAGCGCCTTTTCCTCACCGCTCCGGCGGGGGTTTGCTTTGCGACGCTCACCCTCGAGATGGGCATCGACATCGGCACGGTGGACTATGTGCTGCTCGCCGACCTACCGACGGACATCCCGAGCCTCCTGCAGCGCATCGGGCGGGGGAGCCGCCGGGCCGGGACGACTCGATGTGGATACGTCGTCGAGAATGCGGCCGAGCGCTTCCTGTTCGAGGCCTACCTGCGGATTGCACGGGCCGGCAAGCTCTGCGCCCCACCGTGGGGTTTTCGGCCCTCGGTCCTGGTGCAGCAAGCGCTCGTTCTGGCTTGCTCGAACGCCTACCTGGTCCGGTCGGACCTCGAGGAAGCAACTCCTCCCGCCCTCCTCGCAGACCTCGGCCCGCAAGCCTGCGGGGCAATCCTCGAACATATGGTGGAGGCCGGCTGGCTGGAACGATCCGGGGTGGATCGATTCGTCGCCTCCGAGGAGATGGAGCGGCGCTACGCCCGCGGAACACTGCACTCGAACATCGACGAGCCCCGCACGGTCGCCGTCGTCGATCGCGCGACCGGAGACGTGGTCGGGCACATCGAGGCCGCTGAGCAGCGCGAGATCGAACTGGGCGGCCGCGAACGCCGCATCGTGCACTCCGACGACGACCGCGTCCTGACGGACGCCGCGGGGGACGCCGGACCGGCCCGCTTCCGCACCGCCCCGCGCTCTCCCGTCTCCCTTCCGCTCGCGCGGGCCTGCGTCGAAGAATTCGGCCTCGACGAACACACGATCGGCTGGGTCCCCTACGGCTCCCCCGGCCTGGTGGTCCACGGCCTCGGCACGGTGGGAGGGCGTCTCTTGCGGGAGCTGCTCGGTGCGTCGAAGGAGTCCGGTCCGTTCACCCTGGAGCTCCCCTCGCCCCCCAAGGATCTCCCACGCCCGAACGATGCGGCTGTCGACGCGTTCGTCGAAGCGCACCGTCCGTGGCTCGAGCGCCGGCTCGCCCTCGGTCCGTTCTCGAAGGGGGTCCCGAGGGCCCTGCACCTCGCCGCGTTGAAACGGCTCTCGGGCATCGAGGAGGCCGCGCATTTCCTCCAGGAAGCGCGGGTTCGCCCCCTCGAGGTCCTGGACGAGGAAAGGCTCGCGATCCTCGCCCGGCTCTGATTCGGCCTTGGCCGGAGCGAAGAACCGGTCCCTTCCGTGGCGGAAGCCCGCCCGGGGCTGCGGTGGCGGAGGTGGAACTCGCCAGATTCCCTCGATCCCCTCCAGGACGCCGAGCCCATGATTCTCCTTCCTCTCGCCCTCGCAGTCGCACCCCTTTGCGCCCAACAAGATGCCTTCTCCCCCCGCAGGGCCCTCCTACGGGACATCGACGGGGACGGGCGGGTGGATGCCTTGCTCTACGGCGGAGGGGGGAAGGACGAATGCTGGATGAACCGCGGGTCGGAGAGCCTCGTCGAGGAGACGCTGGCGGCGGGCCTTGCCGGCCAGAACTCCCGCTTCGCTCTCCTCGAGGATCTCCAGGGAGACGGAGCCGTCGATCTGATTCGGATCACGACCGCGGGGGTCGTGATCGTCCAGGTCGGCGACGGGACGGGGAGCTTCGACCCTCCGCTCGACTGTGGGCTGGGAGCGGTGCGCGGCATACGCTCGCTCGAGGCCCGGGATCTGGATGGGGACGGGGACCTGGACCTCGTCGGCCTCGCGGTGGACGGCGGGCTGCGGCTGTTCGAGAACACCGGGGAGCTGGCCTTCGAATCGATGGGGTGGATTCCCGGGGAAGTACCCGGCAGCTCCATCTCCGGATCCGCCGGCGCGGTGACGCTCTCCAGCCCCTCGGAACACCGCGAGCGGGAGCCGCGGCCGACCAATGGCACGCGGGACGATTCAGCGGCCCCGTCCACGAGGGGCCTCGGTCCGGCGGCCGCTCCGCCGACCGACGTCCACCCCAGGGGGTCGACCGCGGGACTGGGGGCATCGACCCCGACGGCGAAGGCGATCGCGGACCAGGCGTCCCTCGGGACACCCCTCCTCGCTTCGAGCCTTCCGACCCTGGGACTGCTCTACCCGCTCTCGATGGACTGGAACGTGAACGCGGATGGCAACGTGGGAATCGGAACGATCGTGAACGACCCGAACACGAAGCTCCGGGTGAATGGGAAGGCAGTCCTAGGGCGGGAAAGCCATGCGACGGGAACCTATTCGGCCATCGGGGGTGGGTACCTATGCGAGGCGAACGGGGACATGGCCGTGGTTTCCGGCGGTCTTGCTAACTGGGCGCAGGGGACCTATGCGACGGTTTCGGGTGGAGAGTACAACAGGGCCTTCGGTTACCTGGGAACGGTCGGCGGCGGATACCGGAACACAGCTTCCGGCTACGCCTCCACCGCCTGCGGTGGGAGCAACAACGTCGCGAGCGGGGTAAGGGCCACCGTCGTCGGCGGCTTCAGGAACCTCGCATCCGGTGACTATTCCCTCGCCGCGGGCCAGTATGCCGAGGCGATTCATGACGGGAGTTTCGTCTGGGCCGGCCGCACCTCGCTCCTCCCGGGCCCGTCGTTCACGAGCACAGGACCGGGCCAGTTCCTGATCGAGGCCGAGGGGGGTGTCGGGATCGGCACCGCGGCACCGCTCGCTCCTCTGCATCTGTCCAATACGAGTGGGGCACTCACCTCGGCCGACCTCAGCCTCGAGACAGTCGCGGTCGAAGACCAAGACTCGATCCTCGGGCTCTACAGCAGCACAGGGGGGAACTACGGATCGGGGATCGTCCTCGGGGAGTTCGACGGGGGAGGTCTCACGAACAAGTGGGCGCTCGTCCGGCGGACCTCCTCGACCCGGGACCTGGTCCTCACCTTCGGTACGGACCCGGCCTACAACCTGAACCCGACGCTGTTCACGTTCGGCGACGAAGGAGACCTCAGGATCGGCTCGAACCCGGCGAGCGAGTTGACCCTCTTCGACGGCGTCCTCTTCCAGGAAGCCGGGGACCTCTCGATCAGCGCCGCGGGGCGGGTCATCCTCGACAGCACCGTGTTCACGGATGCTTCGACCGGACGGGTCGGGATCGGCACGTCCTCGCCCTCCTTCACGCTGCACGTCAACGGGTCGGCCGGGAAACCCGGCGGGGGGTCGTGGTCGGTCGCATCCGACGCGCGCCTCAAGGAGGACGTCGCTCCTCTCGTCGGCGCGCTCGAGCGCCTGATGCGATTGCGAGGAGTCACCTTCCGGTACATCGACCCCGAAGCGATCGGGGAACGACCCGGCACCCAGACGGGCATGATCGCGCAGGAGGTGGCACAGGTCTTCCCGGAATGGGTGGAGGAGGGTCCCGACGGCTACCTCCGCCTGTCGATCCACGGGTTCGAAGCCCTCGCGGTCGAGGCCCTGCGGGAACTCAGGCAGGAGAAGGACGCGGAGGTCCGGCGACTCGAAGCGCAGCTCGCGGAGAATCGGGAAGAGCTCCTGGAACTCCGCCGGCACATGGACGCGTTCCTCCCGGGTCGTGCTCCGCAGGCTGAGGTGCCCTCGGCGGAGTGAAGCCGCGCGCCGTCGAGGCGGCGCGAGCTCGGAGCCCGGCGCCTCAAGCGCGCAGGCGTCGGCGCATCCGCTCGCGGAACTCCGCCCACTCGGGGATGTGGAGGAGCGCGGCGGCGGCGAAGAAGAGGCCGGCGGCGAGGGGGATCGCGAGGGCGAGGCGGAGGGGAGAGGGGAGCGAGACCTCGCCGGTCGCCCACCAGCCCAGGCGAGCGCCGGCGACGGCGGTGAGGGAGGCCGCGAGGAGACGGACGAGGCGGGAAGCGAGGCCGGGGGCGCCCGGGGGGAGGCCGAGCTTGGGCCCAAGGCCTCGGAACAGGAAGAAGAGGTTGAGCCAGGCGGTGAGGGCGGTGGCAAGGGTCAGGCCCTCGACGTCGAGGTCGAAACCGCGCACGAGGACGACGTTGAGGGCCATGTTCACGAGCAGCATCCAGACGGAGATCCGCACCGGGGTGATGCGGTCTCCAAACGCGATGTAGGTGCGCCCGAGGAGGCCACCCGCCCCGGCGGGGATCAGGGCGAGGGCGAGCATCGAGAGGGCTCGCGCGACGCGCGCGACGCCGTCCGCGCGGTAGTTGCCGTGCTCGAAGAGGACCGCGGAGATCGGGTGGGCGAGGGCGAGGAGCCCCGCCGCGGCGGGAAGGGCCAGGAAGAGGATCGCGAACTGGGCGCGGTCGTGCAGGCGGCGCGCCTCGGCGCGCTCGCCGAGATGTCCATGGGCCTGCAGCCGCGGAAAGACCGAGCTGATCGCCGCGGTCGCGATGAGGGCGAGCGGGAACTGCTGGACCCGGTTCGCGTAGTAGAGAGCGGTCGGCCCGCCGTCTCGGAGTAAGCCCTCCGCCATGAGCCCGTCCACCATCACGTTGACCTGGTAGACCGCCGCTCCGAATGCGAGGGGTAGCGCCCCGCGGATCACGTGCGAGGCGCTCGGGCCGGAATCGGCAGCGGTCGCGGGCTCGGGGCGGGCGCCCCCGAGGAAGCCGCGCGCGAAGAGCGGCGGCACGTGCAGGAGGAGCTGCACGCCGCCCGCTGCGAGCACGCCCCAGGCGAGGATGCGCGCCATGTCCCACTGGCGCTCGAGCACGACCTCGCGAGTTCCCCGCGCACTCTCCGCCCAGCCGAACGCATACCCGATCCAGAGCAGGGCCCCGATCCAAGCGAGGTTCATCACCGCGGGCGCGAGGCTCGGGACGAGGTAGTGGCCGCGCACCTGGAGCGCACCGCCCGCGAGCGCGGCGAGGCAGACGAGCAGCACATAGGGCATCAGCCGCACCGCGAGATCGCGCACCGGCGCGGGGTCGGTCCCGAGCCACGCCCACCCGGTGAGCGGCATCGCATCCGGCATCCAGGCCACCAGAACCATCGAGCCGAACGACACGAGCAGGAGAGCGAGCGCGGCGAAACGCATCGTGGACCAAAACAGCCTCCGCCCGCGCGCGTCTCCCCCTTCCCCATCCGCCTCCGTCAACGCCGTCTGGAGCGAAGTCGAAAGCGCCCCCTCGCCGAAGAGCCGCCGGAACAGGTTCGGGACGCGCCAAGCCGTGAAGAACGCATCCGAAACGGCCGAGCCATCACCGAAGACGCTCGCCATCACCATCTCGCGCACGAAACCGAGCAGACGCGAAAGCAGCGTCAGCCCGGAGACGAGCGCCGTGCGCCCGACGAGCCCGCGGTGTCGGCGAAGGATCTCGGCCTCCTCTCCGGGAGCGCCTCGTTCATGGGACTGGACCACTGGCCGCACAAGGTAGCGCGTCGCGCCCCGCCCGGGCCCGGGCTTTCCCGCGCCGGATCGCGCTACTCGCCCTCGACCACCTCGAGGAACTGGTCGGCGGCAACGTTCTCGAGGTGGGTGACGATCCCCGATGGCCAGCGGATCTCGAGGTCGGGGACCACGTCCGCCTCGCCCAGGCCGAAGTGCTGGCGGAGGTCGCTCTGGCAGAGGTAGGACTGGCCGGAGTGGACCTCGCGGACGAGGTCCTTTCCGTCGAGGTGCGCGATCACGCGCGCGCCGATCGCGGAGCGGTTGCTCTTCGTGCCGACGAGGTGGACGGAGAGGAAGTGCTTGCCGCCGCGGGGTGAGTCGTTCCGCAGGAGGTCGACGCGGTCCTGGAGGTTGGTGACCAGCGCATCGACGTCGCCGTCGTTGTCGATGTCCGCGATGAGCAGCCCGCGGCTCACCTTCTCGATTCCGAGCGCTGGTCCCGCCTCGGTGCCGAGACTCTGGAACAGGGCGTCGCCGCGGTTCAGGTAAAAGAGGTTCGGCTGCTCGTAGCCCGCCACCGGCTCTCGGAAGAGGGTGACGTTGTCCATGATGTGACCGTTCACGACCATGCAGTCGAGGTTCGTGTCGAGGTCCGCATCGAAGAACTCGATCCCCCAGGCGAGCAGCAGGAACGAAGCGCTGGCGGTGCCGTTCTGGCGCGCCCACTCCGCGAAGGTGTGGTGCCCCATGTTCTTGTAGAACGCGTTCCACTCGCGCTCGAAATAGGTCACCGCCACATCGATGCGACCGTCTCCGCTCCAGTCTCCGGAGACGATCCCCATCCCGGCCTGTCGCTTCCCGTCGTCGGAAACCGCTAGGCCCGCGACGAGGGCGCCCTCGGTGAAGTGACCGCTGCCGTCGTTCTCGTAATAGAGGTTCTCGGTGCGGTCGCAGGAGACGAACAGGTCCTGGTCCCCGTCGTCGTCGTAGTCCGCGAAGGCCACGCCGAGGGATCGGCCGACCGAGGACTGGATCCCGCTCGCGAGGCTGATGTCCTCGAACGTACCGTCGCCGTTGTTTCGGTAGAGTCGATCCGGCACCGGCCGGTAGTTCTCGGGGTTGCAGTAGCGGCGTGCGTTGCCGGTGCCGTCACGGCGCGGCCAGCTACAGGTCTTGTTCAGCTCGACCGACGCCTCGTTGCAGTAGGCGACGTAGAGGTCCACGAGTCCGTCCCCGTCGACGTCGGCGAATGCGCACGAGGATCCGAACGCGCCGCCTCCGGTGACCCCCGCCTGGGCGGCGACGTCGGTGAAGGTGCCGTCCCCGTTGTTGCGCCACAGCGCGTTGTCGCCGTCGAAGTTCTCGACGTACAGATCGGTGTCCCCGTCGTTGTCATAGTCCGCGGCGCAGGCAGCGACCGAGTAGCGCGGGTCGCCGAGCCCGGAGGCCTCGGTCGCGTCGGTGAAGTGCCCGGTCCCGTCGTTCAGGTAGAGCGCGTTCGTCGGAGCGGGATCGACCGGCGGCCCCTTCAGCCGCTTGCCGTTCGCGAGGAACAGATCCACGTCTCCGTCGCTGTCCGCGTCGAAGAACGCCGCGCCGCCGGACATGAACTCGACGTAGAAGAAGTCCTCGCTCTTGCCCGCTTCGAGCACGAAGTCGATCCCTGCCTCTTCCGTGCCGTCCACGAAATGGACGGGCGAGGGGCCCTCGAGGGGCGGCAGGTCGATCTCCTTCGGTACCGGCCGCGCCGCCACCTGGGTGCGCTGGTCGGGGCCGCGGCGCGGCGCAGGCTCGTCCTTTCCGCAGGAAACCGCGGCGCAGGCGACGAGGAAGAGAAACGAGGAAACGGGGAGGCTGGGGGCAGACAAGGCAGGCTCGGTGGATCGAGGACGAACGGACCGCTCAGGATACCCCTGAACGGCCCGTTCGGTGGGCGGTCGACCCGTCTCTCTCTCTCGATCAGCCGCGGTTCTTGCGGAACTGCTCGAAGTCGTCGAAGCCTCCGGCGGCCGGACTCGGCGGCGGCGGGCTCTGGTTCTGCGGAAGCGGGGCCTGGGGCGCCGGCGTGGGCTGGGCAGGGGGCACGGCCCCGAGACCAAGTCCCTGGCCGGGAGCCGAAGCGGCCTGCGCGGGAGCCGCGGGCGCGGCCGCCGGGCTCTGTCCCCCATCGGACCCGAGGTCGACCTTCTTTCCGATGTGGGCCAGCTTCTGGATCAACTCGTCCTTGTTCACGGCCTTCAGGTAGGCCTCGTTCGGATCGACGAGACCCTGCTGCACGAGGTCGGTGAGGGCGTCGTTCAGAAGGCGCATGCCGTTCTTCGCCCCCATCTGCATCTGGCTCTGGA
>DRLC01000086.1 GCA_011053145.1 Planctomycetota bacterium
AGCCCGCCCGTGACGACCAGGGGCCCGTCGCACTTCGACGACTTGACCAGTTTGATGAGACGTCCCGCCATCGAGAGGTGAATGCCCTTCAGGATGTTCGGCGTCGAGATCCCGCGACTGACCATGTTGATCACGTCGGTCTCCGCAAGCACGGCGCAGATCGAGGAAACGAGCTCGGGAGCTTCTGATCGCTTCGAAAGCTCGCCCACCTCATCGAGAGCCACCCCGAGATAGCGGCTGATGTTCTCGAGGAACTGTCCCGAACCCGAGGCGCACTGGCTGGTCATCCGGTACCCGAGCACCTTTCCGCGTTCGTCCATCTTGATCACGCGCCCGTGCAACGCGCCGACGTCGAGGACGGCCCTCGCCTCGGGGACGAGGAACAGCCCACCCCGCGCGTGGGTCGTCATCGAATAGAAGTGGCCGGTGCGGATTTCGACATTCTCGGCCTCCCCGGTCGTGGCCACGTACTCGACGTCGTCCGCGGAGACTCCGGAGCGCTGCAACGCGAGGTCATAGGCGTGTTGCACGACCTCATGGAATCCGCGTCCGCGGATCCGGACCACGCTCTTGCCGAGCACCTCCTGACGCCCGCCCTCCCCGGGCTCGTCGATCATCACGCAGGCCTTGACCGCGCTCGAGCCCACATCGATTCCTGCTGCGATGGTCATGCCGCACCTCCGGTCAGTTGGGCTTCCTCGATCTCGAGCTCCTCGCCCCGCAGAGCGAAGATGGCTGCACCGAGGGCGCCGGTGTAGATGGATTCGGGGGAGATGTTGATCTCCTCGATGCCGTAGTTCTCCTTCACGAGCTGGTGCAGCGCCTCCACGGCCGCGACGTTGTTCGCGACGCCTCCCGTGAAGGTGAACTGCCGCTCGATGCCGCCGGAGCGCGCCAGAAGCGACATCGCCCGTAGCATGATCGCTCGGTGCAGCCCCGCGAGGATGTCCTCCCGGCGCTGGCCCATCGCGAGACGATCGCGCAGCTCCGCGCCGGCGAACACCGTGCAGGTCGAGCTGATGCGGACGGGCTTCTTGCCGCGCTGCGCCAGTGGACCGAGTTCGTGCAGGCCGAGATTCATCTCGTCCGCGATGTACCCGAGGTAACGCCCGCATCCCGCGGCACAACGGTCGTTCATTTGGAACGAGGTCACGATGCCGCGCTCGTCCACCTGGATCGCCTTCGTGTCCTGGCCTCCGATATCGAGCACCGTGCGCGTCCCGGGGAAGGTGGCATGGGCGCCGAGGCCATGGCACAGAATCTCGGAGCGGATGTTTTCCTTCGGGAACGGCAGCCGGGCGCGGCCATAGCCGGTTCCGACCGCGACGGCTTCCACGAGGGGAGTCGCGATGACGTCCTTGACGATCGCGACGAACTCCTCCCGGACCGCGTCCGCGACTTCAAAGTCGTGCAGGACGCGCTGGAGCGCGCGGTCGACCATCTCCTGGAGCTTCGTCTCCGGGACCTCGCTCTCGACGCTGATGATCGACTTGTCGTAGATCCCGACCAGCGTCTCGTAGTGGAGCGTCGTGCCGGTCTTGGTGACCATCTCGGCTTGGGTCATGTAGCCCGACCCCGCGATGTCCCGGAAGAAGTCCGAGCGCGGCTTCGCGTCGCCGAGGAAGAGGTCGTCCGCCTCGGCACGCAGTGACTCGAAGACTTCGCCGATCGCCGCTTCGAGCTCGCTGAGGGGGACGCTCTCCCCATGGTGGCGCGCGTTGCGCGCGTTCACGCGGCAGGTGGCCTCGAGTTCGGTGAGCTGGCCGAGGTACTGCTCGAGCCGCAACCGCTTCTTGAGCGCGTCCAAGAGCTCGGGGCCGTTCCCGGCCGCCTTGTCGGCCTTGCCGATCCGCTCCGAGAGCAGGTTGAAGCGCACATCCATGAACGCCTCGTGCCGGGCGACATCACAGGCCACGTCATAGTTCGAGCGGCTGTTCGTGATCCCGCGGCCGAGCACCTCGCCGTTCTCGTCGAGGACGACCGCCTTGGTGGTCGTCGAGCCCAAGTCGATTCCGATGAAACACTTCATGAGGTCACCATCTCCGCTTGCTTCTCGCCGCGCTTCTGCGCCAGCATCTGGAAGTAGGACTCGAGGCGGTTCTTGACGTTCGACGCCGAGAAGTAGCGCGGATCGACGAGGTCGGTCTCGATGAAGCCGCCGGCTCGGCCGGTGCGCTCCTCGATCTCGCGCAGCATCACGAGCTGGCCCGCGGAGAACGAATTGCAGCTCTTGATCGAGTTGATCAGGAACCCGTCCGCATCGTAGTCCTCGATGTACTTCGCGATCATATCGACACGGGACGGCAGGTTGAGGTTCGTGTAGCACCCCATGCAGTACTCCGCGAGCGACTCGAGCGGCCGGCTCGGGTCGTGCCGGAAGCCGCGGTCATACGTGCCGCCCACCTTCGTGTAGGTGCTGGCGACGACGACCGCTCCCTCGTCGTGGAACATCTTCCAGAACTCGCGGAAGTGGGTCCAGTTGGGCGGTCCCTCGACGACCAAGCGGAAGCGCTCGTTGTCGAGCAGGCCCTCGGGCGTGATCGGCCCTTGGCCGGCCGTGAGCCTTCCCTCGACCTCTTCGCGCAGCATGCGGTAGTACTCGAGCGCCGCCTCGGTTCCACGGAAAGCGGTGAACAGCGGACCGATGTAGTAGACACCTCCGAAGTACGCGTCGATCGGAGAAGGCTTGTTCTTCGCCGACTCGAGCACCCAGACGAGATCCTCCTCGGCGCGGGCCGAGTTGCCCATCAGTTCGCGCAGGCGGTCGATGTCGAACTCCTGCCCGGTGACCTGTTCGAACTTCGGGATGATCTCGGTGCGAAGCTGCTTGACGATGTAGTCGATCATCGTCGGCGTGATCTCACCGTCGCCCTGATAGGGGATGTGGAGCATCGCGACCGGGCAGTCGTAGCGCTCCTTCAAGAGTTCGAACCACTTCATGAACGTGAAGCAGCCCGTGTAGGAGAGCAGGAGCAGGTCAGGCTCGGGGAGCTTCTCCCCCGTCGGTCCGATGTTGCCCTTCAGCATCATTCCGATGTCGCACTTCACGTAGGTGCAGACATCCTCGGAATGGCCATGGCGTTCCGCCTCGGCGATGTACTCCCCGGAGAGCTTGCGCATCCCCGACTGCAGGGCGTTGATCTCCGGATGCAGCGGCAGCGCATCGAAAGAGAGCATCAGCTCGGTCAGGTTGCCGGGCACGAAGGTGTAGATGACCTTCTTTCCATTCTCCTTGGCGGTGGCGAGGTGATGGAAATGATCCGCGATCATCTCCTTCTGCTTCACCATCGATGATTCCTTGACGACGGAACTCTTCATTCTCCACCCCACAGTTTGATGGTGTCGGCGAACGTTCCGGCCTGCTCCCGGATGGGCTGCATCTGGCCGGTGTTTTCCGCATAGTTGAATGCGGTGTAGCTGATTCCCTCCGCGTCGAGTGCGGACTGGAGCATCGGGCGGTCGAGCAGCGCCGGGTCGCAGAAGCTCGGCGCCGCGAAGATGACTCCTTCGACGCAGTGCTTCCGGACCGAGCGGACGAGCTGAATGCCCTTCTGTTCGCCGTCCGGTACGTACTTGCAGGAGGCCTCGCCCGTGTAGGCGATGTACGCCTTCGCGAGGGCCTCGATCGGATCGCCCTCCTCGGAAACCTCATCTCCGAGCCAGCGCAGCACCAGCATCGTGTCGTCGTCGACGACCTCGCAGCCGGAGCGCTCCAGGGTGCGGATCAGGGTCAGCGGCGGTTGCTCGCAGAAGGCGCCGGCGAGCAGCACGCGCGCGTTGTCGACCTCATGGCCCTCACGCGCAGCGACGGCTTCGAGGTAGTCCTCGATCAGCGCGCTGAACTCCTCGATCGGCAGCACCATGCCCGCGCGCAACACGAGGTAGAGCTCGCTCGCCGGAACTCGCCAGGGCTCTTCGCTGCGCAGCGCCTTGAGCTTTGCGATCAGACGGCGGTTCTCGTTGTAGAGGTGGATCGAAGCGGAGAGGTCCACGCTCTTCGGATCCCGTCCCGTCAGCGAGCACATCGCTTCGAGAAGCTCGCGCAGCGTGTCCGCATAGAACGCCCCTCCGACCTCGGGGTCGAAGTTCTGGGGCACGTCGAAGTAGAAGGACAGCTTGTCCGGGAACTGCAGCTTCCAAATCCCCGATAGGTTGCGGATCACATCGCAGGTCGATGGGAAGATCATCCCGTCGAGCGAATCGAGCTTGCCCGACAGGCCGAGCTCCACCACCGAACGGGGGATGTGGCAGATGTAGGACTGGAAGAAGGCGTCGCCCTTCACGATCTCGAGCTGGTCGCCCGCTCCGAGGATTCCGACGGGCAGCACCCCGGCCGCGTGCAGGACCTCGCGCGGAATGTAGGTGGGCAGGAACCCCACCGCGGCACCCTCCGGATTTGCCTCCTTCCAGCGCGCCACGGCGCCGTACTCGAGGTCCTCGTAGAGTTCCTCGCAGCGTTCGACGATCTCGTCCACGTTCTTCATCGGTCCTCCCAGGTGGGCTTTCTCTTTTCGAGGAACGCCTCGATCCCCTCGCGGGCATCGTGGGTCTCCATCAATTCGCCGACGTAGCGCGCCTCGAGGGCGGCGAGGTCGGAGCAGAATGCGTCTTGCCAGGTGGCGCGGGCCGCGCGTGTGGCGAAGCGGAGCGAGCTGCGGCTCTTGTTCCCGAGGTGCTCCTGCGCCCAGGTCATCATCGCCGCGGAAGGATCGTCCGCGATTTCACCGACGAGGCCCCAATCCAGCGCGGTCTCCGCGTCGATCCGTCGCCCGCTCACGAGCAGGTCCGCCGCCCGGCGCGCGCCGATCACGCGCGGCAACAGCGCCGACCCGATCGGAGCGAAGACGCCGAGAACGATCTCCGGCTGCCCGAACTGAGCGCCGGGCGCGGCGAAGATCCGGTCCGCGAGGAGCGCCAACTCGAGCCCTCCGCCGAGGCACATGCCTCTCACCGACGCCAGCACGGGCACGTCGAGGTCGAGGATCTCGCGTGCCATCG
The DNA here is from genome assembly GCA_011053145.1 of Planctomycetota bacterium. Lineage (GTDB taxonomy): Bacteria > Planctomycetota > UBA1135 > UBA1135 > DRLC01. The sequence continues at coordinate 4,999 of DRLC01000086.1, forward strand.
CGTGCAGGTCGGCGAGCATCGTCGGCGCGGTCTCCGGCCGGTGGTCGTCGACGCTTGCTCCGAAGGAGAAGTGCGAGCCCTCGTGATCGATCAAGATCGCGTGGGGTCGATCCCCGCGGATCTCCCCAACGGCGGCGCGCAACTCCCCGATCGCCGCGAGGTCGATCACGTTGCCCTTGCCGGCGTCGAGCACGATCCGCGCAACCGTGCACGCTCCGTCCGCCAGGGAGAGGCGCTCGAGGCGCAGTTTGTGAGCTTCGGTCGCGGCCACGGCTCAGCCCTCCGTCCCGGCCGCCACGGGCTCGGGGTGCGGGATCAGCTCTTCGATGAACTCGGGCGTCCAGCGCTCGCCCCCGGCGAGGCGCCTGCGCAGCTCGATGAAGTCCACCTCACGATTCCCCTTCGGCCCCTCGTTGAACGCCCGGAATCCCGCGACGGCCTCGGTCATCATGTTCAAGCCGAGCCAACTGCGGTTCGTTTCGCGGTTGCGATCCCAGTGGGCGAGCTTGTGCTTGCGCACCGACTCGATCGTCTTTCGGGTGCAGCCGGGCATCGTGTAGAGGAGCTTCGTGATGAGGCCGTTCACCGCGTCGTCGAGGTGCGCGAGGTTCACGGTGCCCGAACGCAGGAGCTGCTTGCCGGCCGCGAGCTCTTCGCCCGTCTTCGGCAAGCCGTAGACGACCTCGCCGTCCTCCATCCACCGGTCGGTGACCACGAGCGGATTGCGCACGACCTTTCCGTCGACTTCGAGCACCGGAACGACCTCGCTCACCAGGCCGTATTCCTTGGATTGGTACGAGGTCCAGGTCTCGCACAGCGTGCACGACTGCATGCCGCGCTCGACCCCGACGAAGAGCGGCAGGAAGTCCGTCGACCCGCCGTCCGGCGCCGATCCGTGCCGCGGTCCGGCCTGTCCGAAGACCGCGAGGTCGCTCGTCACGGTGAAGTCGCAGGCCATTCCGATCTCCTGACCGCCCGCGATGCGCATGCCGTTGACGCGGCAGATCACCGGCTTGTCGCAGTGCAGGATCGCGGTGACCATGTCGTTGAAGAGGCGCATGTAGGCGAGGTAGTCGTCCGGCGACCCGGCGTAGTACTCCGCGTACTCTTCGGTGTTCCCGCCCGTGCAGAACGCGCGCGTCCCCTCGCCGGTGAACACGACCGCCACGACGTCGCGCTCGTTCGAGGCGCGCCGGAAGGAGAGGATCACCTGCTTGACCATGTCGGTCGTGTAGGAGTTGAACTGCTTGGGGTTCGAGAGCGTGATCCAGACCGTGTGGAGTCCCTCGACGACGTTTCCGTCACGATCGAAGACGCTCTTGCGCTCGTAGCGCACGCCGGAGGGATCGCTGATCTCGGTCAGCTCGTGGTTCCGGAAGGGCTTGGGCTCGGTGTGCGTGGTCACGGTGTCCTCCGTGGTGGGTCGTGAATCGGGTCTCTTAGGGAAGAAGCACGGCTCGTTTTCCGAGCTCGTGCGCGTGGACGCGGTCGAGGACCGATTGGACCTCTTCCAGCGGGAAGGTCTCGACGAAGGGTTTGACGGCCACCTTGCCGTCGAGGACCAGGCGCAACGCGCCGGGGTAGTGTTTCGGGAGGCAACCCCAGTTCCCGGCCGCCTTGGCGTCGAATGCCATCAGGTTGGAGAGCCGCACCTCGAGCTTGCCCATCGTGTAGCCGACGACGCCGAGGTAGGCGCCGTGGACGAGCAATCCGTAGGCGAGGGCTTGTCCGGCGGTGCTTCCGGAGCACTCGAAGATCTTCCAGCGCTTGGGGGAGCAACCGTTCTCCTCGGCGAACGCGCGCAGCTTCTTCTTCCAGCCGCGCGCATCGTTCTGGGTCGGATCGAGCGCGAGGTCGACACCGTGGCTCCCGAGGAGTTCGAGCCTCCCCGCATCGAGGTCGAAGCCGACCACCTTCGCCCCGAGCGCGCTCGCAATCTGGGCGGCGAATCCGCCGACGCCGCCGAGTCCGATGACGACGACGAAGTCTCCTTCGCGCACCTTCGCGCGCGACATCGCCTGGTAGGGCGTCGTGACCGCGTCGGCGACGACCGAAAGTTCCGCGAGGGTGCAGCCCGAGTTCTCGACGACGTCCGCGGACTCGAGGCTCGCCGGCCCCACTTCGCACAGGCCGTGGGCGAGCACGTCGACATGGCTCGCGAAGCCACCCTGCACGTCGTTGCCCGGCATCTCCTGGGCGGAGCAGATCGTCCCCCAGCCTTCCTCGCAGTCGGAGCACTTGCCGCAGGGCGTCACCGCCGGGACGATCACCGCCTTCCCGACGAGGTGCTCGAACCCCCGCGCGGCCTCCTCGACGACTCCGCTGATCTCATGGCCGAGCGCCAGCGGCAACGGCGCGCGCGGCTTGACACCGTCGAACAGGTACCCGAGGTCGGTATGGCAGACGCCACATCCGACCACCCGCACCCGGGCCCGTCCTTCGCGCACCTCTTCCAACGGGAACGTCGTCCGGACGAGCGGCTCCCCCACCGCCGTCATCTGCCACCGAACGCCTGTCTTCGTCACTGCCTTCGCCTCGCTCACGATGTACCTCCGGGGTCATCTCTCCAGAGTTCCTCATCTGGATAGCTGCATTATGGGAAGGTGAGCGCCAGATCGCCACAGGGAAGGCACCATACTTGGCATTGCGACCCGCACCTGGGCAGCATCCTGCCCACTCCGAGCCACGAAGCGCCCACGTAGCAGACTTCCAAGCGGAACCCGGGCCAGAAGGGACGAGATGGCGGCCGCAGTTCGACGCCGGGTGAGTCGACGCTCTTGTTACGTCGGCGGGGGCCGGGTGGACGTCGAGCAACAGCCCTGACTATTGCGAAGAATGGACTCCCGCATCCACTGCAGCAAACGTGCATGCACCATCTGGCTCCAGACTGTCATCTATCGCCTTGAAGGTCCATCCATCTAGCTCTTCCACAGTAAGAGTGGCCGTCCGTGACACGGGAATATGAAGCTCCGCTCGACCATCGGGATCAAGCAGGACTTGGCCAAACCAAATGCGCACCCCGGTCGCATCAAAACACTGCAAGAACAAAGGCCGAGAGCTCAACTCAGGTGGCAGACCAATCACTTGCAGTTGCTGCACAGCCGGACTTGGCGACAACAGGACACGTCGCCGAACAAGCCACTCTCCGCGCTCCAAGGATGCTGGCAAAGAAACTGTGACAGACCCATAGCCCGGGGCTCTCACGCGAATACCTTCCGCGCCTAGCCCCACCCAGAACTCACTGACGTATCCCCTCCGAGGTGGCAGCAACTGCGTATCATCAGCACCGCAGATCTCGTGGGAATCCACCGGACTATTCGAAATGGAATCCAGAACCTCTAGATGGAGAAGAATAGGACGATCTACTTCTACGTAATGAACTGGCTCTCCACCCCCCACAGATACCACGGACGCCCTTTTTCCTACTAGAGAATCTCGGTGAGCCAGGGCCATCCCCCCCATTCCCACCAGGACGTTGTACTCCCCCTGTGCCAAGCCACCTAGTCGGCAGGAGCCCCGGGCATCGGTAACCCCATCAACCCTGGAAGCGACCTGCTCGATCCACGCGGGGTGATTTGTTGATCGATAACCGCGCAGCGCGCTTCCCGGCATGCGCGAAGAATCCCGCCCGAGCAAGGTGACAATCATCCCCGGCACGCCGAGACCTTCTCGATCTCTCACTTCGACCTGACAGTACTCTTCCGGGTGCAACTGCAACTCCAACAACCCTCCCCCCAAAGAGGCAGAAAGGCCCGGCGTGGGCCGCACCTGGATAGGCACAAAACTCTCTGCCTGAAACGTCATCCCCGATAGCCGCGGACGGGCTGGAACGCCAAACCACCCTGGGCGATTGCTCTGTAGCACGATTTCACCACCCCCGCTGAAGGACGCCACTGCTCGAACCTCCTCGACCTCAGGGGCCAGATGGACTCGATGGAGGGGTCCGTCTCCCACGACGATTCGGTGTGGCTTGCCGGGCTCCCGCTCCGGCCCTCTATAGTCCACGTGAGCACTCCAGCCATCGGGACACACGACGTCAATACCGAGCGCCTGCCACCTAGGAATCTCGCCAGTCCATTCTCCCGCCGCATCTACCACTTGCGGAGTGGGGGGTCTCCATATCTGGCCCGCATCCTGCCCATTCCTTTTCGCCTCTATTAGCAGGATCGACCCCCGCGTGGGACGACCATCCTGACGAACGACCTTGATCCGAAGAGTACCCACCTTGGTAAGGACTACGACTGCCGGGGGAGATTCCGAATCAGTGGTGAACGCCGGGAAATAGCCTGGCGCTGTAACCTTGATTGCACCGAGCTCGCCCCATGCTGGAAGATGCAGATTCCCAGAGGCGTCAGAATAGGACGGGATAGGTCCAGCCTCGGAAACCACCTCCGCACCTTCAATGGGGTTCCCTGCCGAATCCTCCACACGAAGAATCCGGTCAGCAGCGGATCGGGCTTCCAGGAGGGTGATCTTCATTGTCTCTCCCAGCGAAGAGACCGGGACCATCTGCGGAATCATTCCGGGAGCGTCAACAAAAAGGGTGCCTGGAACGGCAAAGTCCTGAAACCTAATGCTCCCGTTCTGAGTCGCAACTACGGGAATGCCATACGATCGGTCCCACCACGCCCCTTCACCCCTGGCATCCCAAACCCTCCGGGCCCTTGCATTCTCGACAGGCTTGCCATCCCGGTCTAGGACTGCAATCAGGAGTTCGCCCTTCCGCGTCACCCAGACGATCCTGGTCTTGTCGACCTCCACGCGAACACCCGTGTCGACTGCGACAGATGGAGAATCATCCGCGTAGACCGCGTAACTGCCGACAGGTAGAACGCACGAGCCCATCCGGTCCGAGCGACGCTCCAGAACCCCCTCGGAATTCTCGAATCTCCAGAGGGTCGGCGCAGGGGGATACCCCGAGCCCCCAAGCAGGAATTGCACCCGGCCCGTCTCCTGGGATCTCCCCAATTCTCTCCTCGCCAGGGCCCCGGCAACCGTGCCTTCCTGGTTCCCTCGCAGCACCATTTCGGGCACCCCGTTTTTCGTGCGAGGCACCGCACCGGGCCAAGCCCCCGGAGCGACGCCTCGGCGACCCCGACTCGGATCGAATAGAATGAGAGAGATGAGGAGAAGGATGAATCCAACAATCGGCCCGATGCGGTGGATCAGCCTTCCCCTACGCATGGCGGGCTACGGTTTCGCTCACGCGGTACGCCCACCCGCTACCGTTGCATATTGGGTCTAGAGCTATTTTGCTAGCCGCCGACGGACCTACATTCGCCGACCCTGTCCACCACATTTCGCTCGGACCTTCGTGGCTAGAACCACCCGCACTCGTTACGGCTGCCCTGACAGGGTTGGATCTATCCGTCGGCGCGTTCCAGTCCACAGCAGAACTGTTTCTCTGCCCCCGGACAACGGATGAGGGATACCCATTCCCACGAATGTAGCACTGACACGCAGCCGCAGATCTCCTGCCGTTGGCCGCACTCGGCCGTACGGAGACAGCCAAGACTAACGAATTCAGCACCCCGCCTCCGACGGCGTAGGGCATGCTTCCTCCCCTGGGCACTAGGGCTGGCATTTGCAGGCTATTGACGGGAATCCTGGCATGTCCACCGGCGGAGTGGATGGATTACAAGCATCCCCCCACCAAATCTTCCAGTCGGTTGTGGCGCTGGCAACGATGTTCTGTGGATTATCCCCCTGCGTGCCCGCGTTCCAGGGGATGATTGGTTCCTCTTCGGACCACCGCCCCCTTGGCTGCCACCGCAACGGCTCTCGCGCGGAACCCACGGCCGGAACTCGCAACTTCACTGGGAGAATACTGAGGGCCGTAAGTCCCTCCCCCGCTCCCTGTTCCCAGTGATCGGGGGATGCCGGGACAGCGGAGAGAGACGGTCCCAGAAAATGGCTCTGCTGGGGTGCCCGATGGTGAGAACCCAGCCCAGATGAAGTGAGAACAACGTACAAGCATTGCCTGGCAGTCACATGCCCCGTGACACAACGAAAGGTCTGAATCAACTGTCCCGTCCGTGGCGACTAATGCAGCGCGTCCCGCACCGCCCGCCGCATTCCCCCGACGTTCCGTCGGCCGAGCACCATCGCGAGGGTCGGCCACGGCGACGCGAACCCCTCGCGCAGGACGAAGGCCACGCGCGACTCGCAGATGTAGCCCGGGCGCGGTTCCGGCTCCGCTTCCGCGCCTTCGCGCACGACCATCTCGCCCGACTTGCACGCGACGAGCGCGTCCACGAGCGCGGGGTCGAGTTCGCGCTGCAGTGCCCAGGGAAGAGGCGTCGCTTTCCTCGGGCGTTTTCGCTCCCGATTCTTGCGCACGGCATCACCGACGCGGTGACGAACGATTCCCGCGAACCACGACAGGAACCCATCCTCGGTCGGCACGCGTAGGTCCCGGATCGAATGGAACGCCTGCACGAGCGACTCCTGGAGCACATCCTCCACATCGATGCGCGGGTTCCTCGCCACGCGCAGCGCGATCCGTTCCATGCGCCCGCCGACCCGGCGCACCAGTTCCGAAAACGCGTTGGGGTCGCCGTGCTGGGCGAGCCGGATCAGCAAGGCGAAGGGGAAACGCGTGCTGCCTGCCATGGGTGCGAACTCGAGGGGGGAATCGGGAAGGACGCGAGCGACGTCCAAAGAATACGAGCACCCGCCCGTTTCCGATACCCGCCGCGACCCAGGGAATCCCGCCTCGGGGTCCGACGTGAACCGACCCAGTCCCGCCCCACCGCGCATTCTTCACGAACACAAGGAAACAGCCGGATTCCGTGCTCTCCGGGTCTCGAATCGACGCCTAGAGGTTTTCCCCATCACCGCATTCGTTCCCGCTCTTGGGAATAATCGGGCGCGCCCCGGACGCACATGCACCCCAGTACAATCGAGACCCTTCCCCGGCCCCTTCCATCGAGAAGAACCGTTCCCACGATCAAGGTGTCTTGCCTCCCTACCTCATTCCCATGCGGTGGCTTCTCCCCTCCTCCTGCGGCGGACGCATCCGTCTCGCGGAAATCGCCGCTGTGCCCCTCGCGGTCGCCTGCTTCCTCGTCTTTTCCTGGATGCTGCCCGATCGCGGAGGCGCGCCCAGCCATGCACTCGCCGACGGCCTCGCGGGAGGCCTCACCGAGCCGGCGCCGTCCACCTCCCTGCCGTCCCTGACCCGGGATGCGGAGGAGACACGCGCCGAGGTGGCCGCCGTCCGGACACCGTCCGAGGCGCGACCCGCACCCGACTCGGAGCAGGACTCCTCGTCCCTCGACCTCGAAGTGCACTGGGACGACGGGTCACCACTCGTCCATGCCCAGGTCTTCATCCGTGCCGAGGGGGAGCTGATCCGCCAGGGGACGACGAATCACTCCGGCCGAGCGGAGTTCGCCCCGATCGAGCGTGCGGGCGCGGTCCTACACGTCGCCCAGGGATCGCTCGAACTCGTCCACTCGGACTTGCCGGCCGGGTCCGGCCCGATCTCGATCGAAGTCCCCCTTCGAAGCTCGGTCCAGGGCAGTGCGACCGTCAACGGCCTCGTTCCCGACCCCCCCGTCCAACTCCAGCTCTCCACGTTCCAGGGCGAGGTCGGTCTCGGCGCGGTCGAATCGTCCCTGAGAAAGCCTCAAGACCTGCTCCTTCGACAGTCGGTCATCGCGACCACCGAGACCGACGAGGCCGGCCATTTCACGTTTGGTGGACTTTCCCCCGAGTGGAGGGGAGAACTCGTTCCACGCGGCGGCTACCGCCTGGCCGAAGGCGGGACCGGCCTCCGCCTCGACGCCCCCTCGGCCACCCTTGCGCTCGAGCTCGTCCCACCCGCTCTCCTCGAAGGCCGGGTCCTCTCGCCGACGGGGGATCCGGTGCCCCACTGTCCGATCGAATTGGAACTCCACGGCCCGTTCGCCTCGAACCGGACCCGCCGGGAGAGCGACGGAGAGGGCCGATTCCGCATCGGGATCCCCAGCGAGGTGTGGGACTCGGCTGAACTCTCTTTTCGCGCACCGGGTATCGGGTTTCGAAAGCTCGAAACCGAGCTCGACCTGATCCGCGGGGCCGATCTCGGCGACGTGGTGCTCCACACCGCACGCGGGGTCACCGCCATCATCACCGATCTCGATGGGCACCCGATCGAAGGAGCACGGATCCGTTGGGAAGGAATCCAGAGTGAGGGATCGGATGCGGACGGGTCCTGCCGGCTGGCGAGCCTTCCCCCCGGGGAACTCTCCCTCGTCGCGGAGGCTCCGGGCTTCGTGCCCAAAGCGTTCCCCCTTCCCGATGCGTGGGGGGCGCGCGCCGCTCCCGATGACGATCCTCTTGCGATTGCGCTGCGTCCCGTCACCTCTCTCGAGATCCATGTGGTCGACGCGGACGGCGAGACGCTCGAAGGAGCGGTGCTTCGCGTCTCGGCTCGACCTCTTTTCCTCCTCCCCGCGGGCGAGGACTTGCCCGCAGACTGGGGACGGAACGACGCGGTGGAGAAGCGCGGAGAGGTCAGCAGCGACGAAGGAGGCGTGCGGAACACGACCGTTTTCCTCGACACGCGGACCGGTGGCCGGGCCGTCCTCTCGCCAGTCTCTCCCGACGTGCCGATCCAGATCCGGGTCCTGGACTCAGCAGAGGAACCGCTCGGCTGGGAGGAAACGGTCCTCCTGAAAGAAGGGGAAAGCCGGACCCTCGAAGCAAGAGTCCCCACGACACTCCACTCGCTCTTCGGGTCGGTCGTCGATGCAGCAGGCGTTCCCGTGATGGGCGCGGAAATCTCTCTTCTCGATCCACCTGGAGTAAGAGCGCGTACCGATGCGACCGGAGCGTTTCGGGTCGAACCGCTTCTCCCTGAGACTCTTTCCCTGTTGGTGCGAGCTCGCGGCTTTGCGCCACGGCTCCTACCCGATGCCCCCACCGATACGCCGATCCCGATCCGGCTCGAAACGGGCCGTGAACACACCGTGCACATCGTGGACGACGCGGGCCGATCGGTTCACGCATCACAAGTCCTGGTGATCGACCACGGCACCACGATTCTTCAGGCCCGCGCCGTGGCCGACGGGCGGTACCACTTCGAAGACCTCCCGGTCACGCCCGTCGAACTCATCGCGGTGGTCGATGGCGAGGGACACACCGCCCTCGCATCGAACGGCTCCGAGACGACGATCACGATCCCAACCCCCGGCAGCCTCTTCGTCTTCTGGAACCCCGGGTTCGACACGAGCGCGGCCTACCTCGTGACCGTGCGGTCCAAGACCGCCCCCGGGCGCCGCGTCTGGCGAAACCTCGGGCCCGAGGAATTCGAGGCCGGTGGGGTATGTTTCGAATCGCTCACGCCGGATACCTACGAAGTCTCCTGCTTCGTGGATTCCCCGTCCCATTCCGCTCCGGGTCCGGCCGCCGAGGGCGAAATCGAAGTCCCCGCCGGCAAGAGGGTCGAGATCCGTTTCGACCCATAGAGCGCGGCCCCCGCCCCCCCCAACGTCAGCCTGAGAAAGGATCCCCCGGTTCAACGCCCCGCGCCAAGCTCCTCGCGGGTCTCGCGCAGGAGTCGGCGGGCCTCTTCATTGTCCGGCATCGCTCGGACCGCGCGTTCGAGTTCGGCGACGGCGGCCTTCGGCCGATCGGCCGCGAGGAGGGCGCGGGCCCAGTAGAGGAAGCGCATCGGGGTGTTCGGGTCGGCGGTCTTCGCGCGGCGGCGGAAGGAGCGAGCTTCGTCGGGACGGTCGAGTCGTTCGAGGACGCGCGCGCAGGCGAGGAGCGCGGGGCGGAACTCGGGGTGAATCTCGGCGGCTCGCTCGAAGTGGGCGAGGGCGGCGGCGTCGTCCCCGCGACGCTCGAGGAGTTCGCCCCAGGCGAGTTCGGAGAGCTCGTGGGCGGGATCGACCTCGAGGGCCTTGCGATAACGGCCGATCGCGCCCTCCACGTCGCCGGACTTCGCGAGGGCGCGGCCCCAGAAGTAGTAGCTGGTCTGGGGCTTGGGGTCGTCGGCGACGGTGCTCGCGAAGTAGCTGACGGCTTCGGCCGCTGAGGCGTGCTCGACCAAGAGAACCCCGAGCTGGTAGTGCACCCCTTCGTCGTACGGGCCGCGCTCGATCGCCTGCTCGAGGAGTGAGATCGCCTCCCCGAAGCGACCGTCATCCTGGGCGCGGGCGGCCCTTGTGATGAGCGCCTTGGCCTGCTCCGCAGCCTCGGGGGCGGTCCCTTCGGCGGGGTGCACACCCGGCGCGGCCTCGGAGCATGCGGCGAGAAGGACCGCGACAAGGGCGAGGGTCCCCCTCGTTCGCAGCGGTCCTTGGGGTCGGTTGGGTTCCATCGGGGGTGGGAGGTACGATAGCGCCGAAGCGAGCGGACGCTCCTCTTTCCTCTTTTCGAGTCAGCCTGCGGGCTTGCCCCCGCACCTTCCCCATGCACACACGCCAACGCGCCGGGCGAACGAGCACCGTCCTCCTCCTCGCCCTTCTCGCCTGCGGGCTCGGGGCATACCTCGTGCTGCGCAGTACGAACGATCACGCGCCTTCGTCCGCGCAAACGCATGCGCGCGAACCCCAGGGCGCGCCGGACGACGCCCCCGCACCCGAGGCACCCGCGCCGCTCTCCGAGCCCCGTTCGACGGACTCCGATCGCGCGGCGGTGCCCCCGACGATCCCCGAGGCGACCGAGCCCTCCACCGCGACCGAATCGGGAGGACTCGAGGTCCTCGTCTCCTGGGAGGACGGCATCCCTCTCTCCGCGATCGATGTCCTACTCACCTCCGAAGAGCAAGTCCTGGACTCTTCCCCGACGGACGCCGAGGGTCGCGTGACGTTCATGAACGTTCCGGCGTCCGGAGTGACCGTGCGAGTTCGCGATGGTGACTTCGAGCTGTGGCGCGAAGCCCTCTCCACCCCGGAGGGAGCGCTGCACATCGAGATCCCGATCGAGGAATCGTTGAGCGGCACGGTGCGCGTGGCGGGACACGAACCCGGCGAGAAGGTCCTTCTCAGCGTGAAGACCAACGCCGGCCGAGTCGGGCTCGGACACGCCCAGGCGGTGTGGATGGGCGGACTCTCCTTCGGGGGGTCTGGAGAGAACTCGACCTGGACCGCGACGGATGAGGACGGGCGCTTCTCGTTCCGAGGCCTTTCCCCCGATTGGCGCGGAGAGCTGCGGCCCCTCGGAGGCTTCCGCTTCGCCAGCGGCGGCGAGGTCCTCCTTGTCGATGGACCCACTTCGGGGCTCGTCCTCGATCTCGTCGCACCCGCGTACGTCCGGGGTCGCGTTCTCTCCGCGACCGGGAAGCCCGTGGCGGACTTGTCTTTCGGGTTCGACCAACGCTCCCCGGGGATGACCATGCGTAGAAACGCCAAGACCGACTCGAACGGACGATTCCACATCGCACTGATGGGGTCGGACTTCGAGAAGGTCGTCCTCTACCTGGAGGCTCCCGGCGCCGGGCAGCGGGTCGTGGAGAAGGAGCTGGACCCGGGGTCCGGAGCGGACCTCGGAGACATCGTCCTCGAAGCGGTGCGCTCGGTGCGGTTCCTCGTCACCGATCTCGACGGGACTCCGCTCGAGGGAGCGAGCGTTCGCTGGGAAACGCAGAACGGAACACAGGCGGGCCCGGACGGGATCACACGCATCGACACGCTGGCCGTCGACCCCGTGACGGTCGAGGTGTCCGCGCCCCTGCACCTGCCGGCGATGGTGGAACTCGGACCGTGGACGGGCGAGGACGGGGACGACGATCCGGTGCCGGTTTCCCTGGAGCCCGGCACCTGCCTCGACGTCCGCCTCGTCGATTCCACGGGAGAACCGGCGCAGGGCATGAAGCTTCGCCTCGCGGCGGAGCCCCTCTTCGTCTCCCGCGTCGGCGGCGGCTTCCCGGATCAACCGAGGGCCTACGGCTCGTTCATGACCCAGACGACCTCTCGCAAGAACATCGGGACGATTGCGGCGCTCGTCCAACTCGGGGGCGAGGGGCGCGCCCTCGTCTCCGGCCTCTCCCCGGGAATCCCGATCCAGCTGACCGCTCTCGACTCGACCGAAGCCGAGGTCGGATGGAGTGAGACGGTGGTGCTCGAGGCCGGGCGCACGCGCACGATCGAAGCGGTCGTCGGCGAGGGGCTCGCGATGCTGCGCATCGAGGTGCTCTCGCCCGACGGGAAGCCCGTCCCAGGCGCCCGCATCGAGTTGAACGGGTACGGTCGGACCGGGATCGAGACCGCAACGGACGGGACGTTCGAACTCGGTCCGTTGCGCGTCGAATCCTCTCCTCTGCTCATCCGTGGTCCTGGCTACGCTCCCTTCTACGTCCCGGACGCGACACCCGGCGTTCCTGTCCGCGTGCAGCTCGAAAGGGGTCGCGAGCACTCCCTGCGGATCCTCGCTCCCGATGGCGAACCCGCCAAACCAGAACGGGTCTTCGCCCAGATCGACTCGACCATCCTCGAATCGGGCGCCGAGGTCGAACCCGGCCTCTACCACTTTTCGAACCTCCCCTCCGGACCGGTCGAGTTCGTCGCGCAGTTCGACAAGCGTGACCACACGGCGATGGCCTCGCCCGGCACCGAAACCGTGATCGAGATCCCCACCCCCGGTCGCCTCGTCGTCTACTGGGACCCCTACCTCGAACCGGGAGAACGCTGCGGCTTCTCGATCGCGCTGGAGGACGACGAGTTCTCCGTGCGAGGGATGGAGTTCGGCCCCGAGGAACTCGACGCGGGCGCGTGTTCCCTCGACGATCTCGACCCCGGCATCTGGATCCTGCGCTGCTTCATTACCGACGCAAGCGGAATGGAAGGCGAAGAGATCGACACCCAAACGATCGAGATCCTCCCGGGTGAAACGACGACGGTCGAAGTCGCGCAGTAGCAGTCTCATACCGCGGCCCTCGTCGAAAGGTCTATCCCAGGCCCGGGTTCCCCCAACGAACATCTGTACGAGACGATTCTCATCTATGGGACAATTCTCATCTATGGGAAGGGGTGTGGGAGGCCAGGTGTTCAGGGGGACCGGAGCGCCCTGGCACCGCATCCGAGCTGGGGTGGTCATCGGTCGATGAGGCCCTTCCTCATCCGTCGGTCCCCAGCTCCCGGGACTCTCTTTGCCGACCGAGCGCCGCTCGATCGCGAACCGGCCCAGGTTCGGTTGAGCCGTCTCCCCGTGGGTTGCTGAATCGACCTGGCCCCGATACCGTAGTACTACGTCGTTGGGTTCGGTCTCAAACTCAATGACCCCCCGACGTCCTCGCCCGCTCGTATCACCACCTTGCCCCAGCCAATGAGCTGGGAATCGAACTCATGAAGGAGCAGAGCAATTCGAACCCCGCGCAGACCCCGAGACTGGACCTACCGAGGGACCGAAGGAGGTTTCTGAAACAGGCACTCTCTGGCCTTGCTGGTATAGGTCTCGCCGGTGGAGTGGTAGGTGGGGCGCTCGCCGCCCCCATCCTGGCTTCGCCAACGGGCTCCGACGGCGGCTGTACGATGAGCACCGTCATCACTCGTGGACCGAAGACGGTAACTCTCAAGTCGAAGACCGGC
>DRLC01000087.1 GCA_011053145.1 Planctomycetota bacterium
AACGCGGGACGTCTCCGAAGACCGACCCGGTCATGTCCTTGAAGAGCGGCGCGGAGGCGAAAACCTCCTCCCAGTCGTGCACGCCGATGCCGGACAGCAGCACGCCTTCGTCCCCCGGGAGAACCTCCCAGGTCGCGGTGAGATGCAGGTTGAGCTGTACCTCGCCCCGCCTCGCCGCGCCCGAGAGATGCATCAGCACGTCGGTCTCGAGCGTTTGCTCCGTGGGCGTCCGGACCCCGACGATCTTGAAGAAGGAATGCGGCGTCTCCCCCGCGTGGAACGGCGCGATCAGTTCCGCTCCGATCCGTTCGAGCTCGTCTCGGGCGAAGGTCTCCTCGCTCGGCTTCCCCCGTCGGACCGCGAGGTTCTCGCGATCGAGGAGTTCTACCGGATGCTCCGGAACGAACGCGGTGGACCCCTGAAAGTCGGACGAGAGGTAGGCATCGAGCGCATCTCCCGCGAGAAAGGCCGAGAGAAAGGACCCGAAGACTCCGCCGGCTCGCTTCGAAAGGGCCTCGCCACGCCACTCCTTGTCCGCGAGCGGATCGCGTTCCGCCCGGTCCTCCTCGTACCACTCCGGGGCCTCGCGGCGCTTGCCGTCGAACAAGAGCGACGGCGCTCCCTGGGAAGCCCCATCGAGTGATGCTGCCTCGAGCCGGCCTCCATCCTGCGGGACAGGCTCGCTGTCACCGCAGGCCGCGAGCACGAGGCTCGCGGCCAGGAGCGTGAGGGCGGGACCAGCAATCGACCGGCTGCGCTGCGGCGAATGGGGGGGGTGATTTCCCATGGGGCGGGGACGAGCCGCTTCCATCGTACTCCCCACGGCGGGGAAGGGGGAGGTGGCGGCATGTGCGGAGTGACGGATCATCGGCCACGACCGGGACCTCGCTTTCGTCCCTTGTGCTTTCGCGCGGGCCGAGCTCGACCTCCCTGTAGGGTCAGGTGGGGATCTCGCTTGGATCGGGCGCGCAGGAGGCGCACCTGCCCAGGGGGCGGCGCCGGCGCCCCGATGAACCTGCGGGTGGAAGTCGTTTCCGGTGCGACGACGACCTCGGCCGGAGGTTCGGACACGGATCCGCTGCTGCCCACCTGCTGGGCGCCCGCGTCCTCGTTCCGGTCGAGCGGCACGAAAGATGCGCTCGGTGACCCTTCCGCCACCGTGCGACTCGAAGCCTCCGGTGCCGCGGCCGGGCCCCCCCTCCCCACCCCGTACCTCGGAGCGCGCCGGGAACCGGACATCGAGACCCAGGCGACCGTGGCGCCGACTCCCAGCAAGCCGAGAACGATGAGGGTCGAGGCGCGTCTTTGGAGCGGTGAGGGCATCGGGAGGGACGGGGGATGGCCCCCACCAAGGCTACCCGACGGACGGGGCCGAGGACTCGCCGTGCTCGGGGCCGCGAGGCCCCTCCCGGGTACGCCGATGTTCGCAGACGCCGACCGGGACCCTCCGGGCGGTCGGACAGAGCCGAAACCGGCTGTGGCTCGGATGCTTTCCGTCACCTACCCTGGGGCGATGAAGACCAAGGTCCTGCCCTCCATCATCCAAGGTGGCCTCGGCGCGGGCGTCTCCGGCTGGCCCCTCGCACGCACCGTCTCCATGGCCGGAGGACTCGGGGTCGTCGCGGGAACCGCCCTCGACGTGATCCTCGCGCGCCGACTCCAGGCCGGGGATCCCGGCGGGCACATGCGCCGCGCATTGGACCATTTTCCGATCCCCGGGATCGGCAAACGCATCCTCGATCGCTACTTCCTGCCCTCGGGAAAGGCTCCGGGCGAGCGCTTCCGTCCCTTGCCCTTGATGGACGAGAACGAATCCGAGCAACGGCGCGACCTGCTGGTCGCGGCGAACTTCGCGGAAGTCTTCCTCGCGAAGGAGGGGCACGACGGCGAAGTCGGGATCAACCTCCTCGAGAAGATTCAGCTCCCGACACTGCCGTCGCTCTACGGAGCGATGCTCGCCGGGGTCGGCACGGTCCTGATGGGGGCCGGGATCCCCCGCGCAATCCCCTCGTTCCTCGACGCCTTCGCCGAAGGCAAGGCCGCCGAACTCGCGCTCGACGTCCGCGGTGCGGAGCCCGGTAGCTCCTACACCGTCCGATTCGATCCGGCCGACCTCTTCGGCGGACCCGCGCCGCGCCTTCCGCGCCCGCGCTTCTTCGCGATCGTGTCCTCGAACACCGTCGCAACCGTGATGGCGAAAAAGGCCTCCGGGCGCGTGGACGGACTCGTCATCGAAGGCTTCACCGCCGGTGGACACAACGCCCCGCCGCGCGGGGCACTGCAGCTCAACGAGGACGGGGAACCGATCTTCGGGGAGCGCGACATCCCGAAGCTGTCCGCGATCGCGAAGCTCGGGTTGCCGTTCTGGTTGGCGGGGGGACACGCGTCACCCGAGGCGATCCGGGAAGCCCACGAACTCGGCGCCGCCGGGGTCCAGATCGGAACCGCCTTCGCGTTCAGCGACGAGTCCGGGACCGACCCCGAGTTCAAGCGCCGGGCACGTGCCAAGATCCTCGCGGGAAACGCCCGAGTCCTGACCGACGGGCGCGCCTCCCCCACCGGCTTCCCGTTCAAGGTCTTCCAGCTCGAAGGAACGGTTTCCGAGCCGGAGGTGTTCCACAGGCGCAGCAAGGTCTGCGACCTGGGATACCTGCGCCACGCGTACCTGCGGGAGAACGGGAAGCTCGGCTGGCGGTGCCCGGCGGAACCCGAGGACATCTACCTGAAGAAGGGCGGGAAAGTGGAGGAGATCGTGGGCCGCAAGTGCGTCTGCAACGGGCTGATGGCGACGATCGGACTCGGTCAGGTGCAAAAGAGCGGCGAGCCCGAACTCCCGATCCTCACCTCCGGCAGCGACACATCCGTGGTCGCGAAGCTGCTCGAGATGCACGGCGGGAGCTACTCGGCCCGGGACGTGATGGCGTACCTGCTCGAAGGCGCGGTCGCCGTCGGCTGAGGGAGCGAGCGGGCATGGCCCGGGATCCGGCGACGATGCTCGGGCTATACTCGCTTCCCTCCGAGCCCGGCTCGGGATCCATGAAGTCACGACGCCGATCCTCTCGGGCGCACGATGGGGTGCGCACCCTACTCGCCCTCTTGCTCGCGGGGGCCGGGGGAGTCGGCTGCGCGGAACAGCAGCACAGTCGGGCGCCGTCGATCCTTCTGCTCTCGCTCGACACCCTCCGGGCCGACCACGTCGGGACCTTCGGCTACGAACGGGAGACCACCCCGTTCCTCGACGCCTTCGCTGAAAAGAGCCTCGTCTTCGAGCACGCCCTCTCCCCGGCGCCGTGGACCCTGATCTCCCACATGACGATGCTGACCGGGCTCTATCCGCACCAGCACGGCGTCGTCACCGGGGACTGGGCCCTTGCGGACGCGACCCCGCTGCTTGCACAGCGCCTCTCCCGCGCGGGCTACCAGACGATCGGCCTCTACTACGAGGGATGGATCCACGCACGCCACGGATTCGACCGCGGATTCGACCATTTCGAATCCCACGCGAGCGTGCGAGAGGCTGAGCAGCACCTCGAACGGGTCCTCGACGACCTGGACCCGGCGCGTCCGTTCTTCCTCTTCCTGCACCTGTTCGACATCCACTGCGGCCCCCTCGACCCCGAGCATCGCGGTCCGATCTACGACTGCCCCGCGCCCTACGATTCGATGTTCGTCGAAGGCGCCTCGGAGCTCCTGCCGGACATGCCCGAGGGCAAGCTCTGGCTCTACAAGGGAGATTTCTCGAGCGATGCCCTCCGGGGTCTGACCGCGCTCTACGACGGCGGGATTCGCTACGTGGACGACACCCTCCGTCGATGGTTCGCGGACCTCGAGCGGCGCGGACTCCTGGAGGAGATGCTCGTGATCATCACCTCGGACCATGGGGAATCCCTCGGGCAGCGCGGCAACGGCATCAACGACCACGGCGGCGCGTACCAGGAGGGGCTGCACGTCCCCCTCCTCGTGCATCTCCCGGGTCAGAACGTGGGGCGCCGCGTCGTCGCGCCGGCACACCTCGTCGACATCGTCCCGACGATCCTGAAGGCCGCCGGGCTACCGGCGGACGCGCGCCTTCCCGGCCGGATCCTCACCGAGGAACTCCCCCCAGCCCGTCCGCTCCTCGCGGAGAACCCCGCCTCGTTCGAAATGGTCGTCGACTGGCCGCACAAGTACGTGCACCTGATCGCGGCCCGGCGCACGATCGAAGTCGATCTCGAGGAGGACCCGGAGGAACTCGTGGGGCGCGAGCTCGATCCCAGTGCCTTCGAGCACAGACGCGGCGCAGTCCTCGAGGGCCTGGCCGCCTGGCCCCCCGCCCAACCGGTGAACGAATCGGAATACGGTGAGCTGGAGGAGCGCCTCCAGGAGATGGGCTACGCCGGGGACGTCCGGGGCGAGGACTGAGGAGCATCGCGGAGGCCCCCTGATGGAGAAGCAGCCGACGGATGCGGGCCGACGCGCGCGGGCGCTGGCCGCCCTCGCCGCGCTCGGGATCGTCTACGGGGACATTGGCACGAGCCCGTTGTATGCGTTTCGCGAGTGCTTCGCCGGCGAAGGCAACGTGCCGGTCACCCCCGAAAACATCCTCGGCGTCCTATCGCTGATCGTGTGGGCCCTGGTCGTGGTCGTCTCGGTGAAGTACCTCGCCTTCGTCATCCGAGCCGACAACCACGGCGAGGGTGGGATCCTCGCGCTGATGACGCTGGTGCTCTCCCCGATCAAGCGATCGAGCCCGCTGCGCCCCGTCCTGCTCTCGATCGGGCTCTTCGGCGCGTGCCTCCTGTACGGAGACGGGATGATCACCCCAGCGATCTCGGTCCTCTCCGCGGTGGAGGGCCTCGCGGTGGCGACGCCCGCCCTGGCGAGCTATGTGATCCCGGTCGCGATCGTGATCCTAGTCGTTCTCTTCGCGACGCAGCACCG
>DRLC01000088.1 GCA_011053145.1 Planctomycetota bacterium
CCCGCCTCGACCGGGCCCTCGCCGAACTCATCCCCAACCTGAGCAAGGCTCAGCTCCAGAAGATCGTTCGCCGCGGGGGCCTCCTCGTGGATGGACGGCGCGTGGTCCGTTCGAACGCTTCCGTCCGCGGGGGAGAACACCTCCGGGTCGAGTTTCCAGGTGGCCCGGCAGGCAGGCCGCTCCAGGTTCTCCACGAAGATCCGGACCTGGTGGTGGTGGACAAGGCCCCCGGAATGCTCGTGCACCCCACCGAGCGCCTCGAGGGCGGGACGCTCTCCGAGCTCGCGGTCGAGCGCTTCGGGCCCATGCCGAGCGTCGCGGATCAGATTCGACCGGGCATCGTGCACCGCCTCGACCGGGACACGAGCGGAGTCCTGGTCCTCGCCCGCACCCCAGGGGCTCTCGACGACCTCCGCGCGCAGTTTCGCTCCCGCTCCGTGGAAAAGACCTACCTCGCCCTCGTCCACGGAACCCCCGACCGCGATCGCTTCGAGGTGTCGCTCCCCCTCGGGCCGGTCCCGAACCGTCGCGATCACCAGCGGGTCGACCCGCGCGGGCGTCCGTCCCACACGCTCTTCGAAGTCCTCGAGCGCTTCGAGTACGCCTCCCTGGTGTCCTGCCGGCCCACGACGGGACGCCGCCATCAGCTCCGGGTCCACCTCGCGAGCGAGGGGCACCCGATCCTCGGCGACAAGCTCTATCGACCCACCGCCGCGTCCGCCCGCGCCGTCGCGACGCCCTACCACGCCCTCCACGCTCTCGAACTGGCCTTCGATCACCCCTCTTCCGGGGAACGACTCACATTCCGCGCCCCCCTTCCCCCTCACATGGATGCTCTCCTTCGGGTCCTGCGCTAACGGAACCCCACGCAATCCCATTCCGTCCGTATCCTGGGGTTCGGCCCCTCCTTTCCGACCCCCACGCGGGCGGGACCGCTCCATCCTCCGCGTTCTCCCCTCCCTCTCCAACTCCCCGAGAACCGCCATGCGAATCCACATCGCCGCCCTCCTCGTCCTCGCCGGCCTCCCGTTCACGACCTCCGCCCAGAGCCCCGGCCACACGGCCGAGGGGCCCACGGTCGTCCGCGACAAGATCCACCCCCAGATGCGTCGCCTCCTCGCCGAGCGCGGTCCCTCCAAGGCTTGGGTCTTCTTCAAGGACAAGGGCATCCAGGACAGCCGGACTCTGCGCCGCGAACTCGAGGCCGCCGAACGCGACCTCAACCCGCGCCAGCGCGAACGCCGCCGACTGCGCCGGACGCTGCCCGGACTCGTCGACTTCAGGGACATCCCGGTGAACCGCGGCTACATCGCGCAGGTCGAGGGCACCGGCGCCACGAAGGTGGTGGAGACGAGCTGGCTCAACGCGATCAGCGTCTTCGCGAACGAGCAGGAGCTCGAGGCGATCGCCCGGCTCGATTTCGTCGACCGCATCGAACCCGTGCGCCGCGGCGTCCTGATCGATGGGGCGACGGATTTCCTCGAGACGCCGCTTCCCTCCGCTTCCTCCGCGCAAAACCGCGGCCCGTCTCCGTCCGCGTTCTACGGACTCACGAAGGATCAGCTCGAACAGATCAACCTGATCCGTCTCCACCAGCGCGGCTTCACCGGCAACGGAATCATCATCGGCATCCTCGACACCGGCTTCCACCGAGGGCACGAGGCATTCAACCAGCCCGGTCACGTCGTCAACGTCATCGCCGAGTGGGACTTCGTGAACAACGACCCGAACACGGACATGGAAACCGGCGACGACCCGTCGCAGCACTTCCACGGGACGTGGATCCTAGGCTGCATCGGCTCCTACCTGCCGGGCACGCTGGTGGGCGGTGCCTATGATGCTTCGTTCGTGCTCGCGAAGACCGAGGACGTCACGAACGAGTACATGCAGGAGGAAGACTTCTATGTCTCGGGCCTGCAGTTCATCGAGAGCAATGGCGCGGATTTGGCGACCTCCTCCCTGGGATACATCGACTGGTACACCCAGTCCGACCTCGACGGCCTGACCGCGGTGACGACGATCGGCGTGAACGCCGCCACCGCGAACGGGTTGGTGTGCTGCACCGCGGCGGGGAACAGCGGGCACGACTCGAATCCCACCACCTCGACCCTGATCGCCCCCGCGGACGCCCTCGAGGTCATCACCGTGGGCGCGGTGGATTCCACCGGCACGATCGCGAGCTTCTCCTCGGAAGGACCCACCGCGGACGGGCGCGTCAAGCCCGAGGTCCTCGCGCGCGGCGTGAGCACCTACACCGTCTGCTCCGACCAGGACACGAACTGCACGACGACGGTCAGCGGCACGTCGCTGAGCACGCCACTCATGGCCGCGGGCGTCGCCTGCATGATCGGCGCGCACCCGAACTGGCCCGTCTCCAAGTTCCGCAGCCGCATTTTCGCGACCGGCGACTACTTCCAGCAGAACGGAACCTTCGACCCGCTCTACATCCTCGGATACGGCATCCCCGACCTCGCCTGGGCGACGTTCGGCAAGCCGGCCCACACTCCGGCGAACCAGGTC
>DRLC01000089.1 GCA_011053145.1 Planctomycetota bacterium
GACCGCAGCGTGCGAGCGCTGCGCCGTCACGGCTGCCATCGTGAGCGAACCGCCGATCACGAGGAACACGCTCGTCGCGAGCAGCGCTTCGATCAGCGTCACGCCGGCGCGGCGCGGCGACCTTCCCCGTTTCCAGCCTTTCATCGATTCGTCCTCAACGTGGCCGCGCGTCCGAGCTCGCGTCCGGTCTCCAGGTCGGTCAGGATGAGCTCCACCTGCAAGAGATCCGCCGCCGTCAGGAACACGCTGAGCTGTACGGAAAAACGCGAATCGTCCGCGTCGTTGCGGTCGAAGAACTGGTTTCCATTCATCGCGAGCAGGTTCGCGTAGGACTGCTCGCCCAGGTCCTCCACGATGGATGAAAGGAAGAGCCCCGCATCGGTGACCTTCTCGGCCCGGCTGACGGTTCCGAGGTCGTTCGACAGGGCGACCGATGTGGTCAGCATCAAGAGCGTGATGATGACCGTCGCCACGAGGACCTCGACCATCGTCAGGCCGGCCCTCGAGCGTGCGCCCCCTCGGGCGATCCTTCCCCTTTGAAATCGAAGCATGCGAGCGCGGCGAGCCCGGCCCCACCGGGAGCTTCGGCGCGTGGAGCCCCTATCGGCCCCGGGTTTCTGCGGAGTTGAGGAAGCCCCGCCTTTTCTCTCCGGGCCCCTCAGCGGGCCCGTTCCGGGCGTGACGGCATCGCCAGAGCCCAATCCATCGTGAACCGCGCATTGATTTCGCTCAGCGGATTGAGGCGCTCTCCGCTCCCGCCCCGCGGGTCCTCGTGGCGGAACGCGTCGATCCCGAAGGGCCCGCGGTAGCCCGCCGAGGCGAGGGCCGCTCCGGCCGCGGCAACGGCCTCCCCGAGTCGTCGGTCCTCCTCCCGCGTGATCCCATCCCGCGCCTCCGCGGTCTCGAGCCACGCCCCCGAGCGGTCCGTGGCCTGGTAGCAGGGCTGCGAGACGTGCACGCTCCCGTCCTCGCGCACCCAACCCGAGCGCGTGAACTCCCGCGTCACGCGCACGAAGGGTTCGAGCACGAGTGGGCCGCGCCGCAGGCTCGCCGCGAGCCACGCACGGTCCGCGTCCGAGACCTCGCGCGGCCCGATGCGCCTGCGCCCGCGTCCCGCCGCCCCGAAGGTCCGGCGCACGAGCCAGCCATCGGGGGCCTCGCGTCCGGGATCGGCGATCCGCGCGAGCGCGCCCTCGATGTCGGTGGCGAGGTGCTTGGTGAAGCTCGGCGCCCCGTCGTCATCCGCGAGCAGCGCGGCCCGCAGCGCCATCGCGAACGGCCGAGCGTTCACCCGCGCGAGGGTCTCTTCGTCCACGGCCCCCGCGATCCGCGTCCCGGCCGCTTCGAGTCTCGCGATCGCGCTCCGCGTCGGCGACCACGCGAGTCCCACCATGCCCCTCGCGGCCCCGTCGTCTCCCTCGCCGAGCACGACGTCGCCGGGCGCCACGAGATTCCCGAACAGCCGGCGCCTCTCGCGGCGCACGATGCGCTCGAGGTGCGTTGTCGGCCGCCACCCACGCCCCGCCTCGAGCTCGTGTTCCGCGTCGAGGTTCAGGACCCAGGCGATCGGTTCGCGCGCCGCGCTCATCGCCTGGGCGTCGACGTCGGCGCCTCGTGCTCCAGTCGATCCAAGAAGACGCGCCCCAATCCCGCGCGCTCCCGCGCTCTTCGGTCGATCGTGGGTCCTCGAAACACCGCCGGCGTCAGCGGCCTCGGGAGGAGTTCGCACCAGCGGTCGTAGTCGAGCTCTTCCCCCCCGAGCCGTTCGAACCACCTCACCGCGAACGCGACGTGTCCTTCTTCTTCCGCGCCGATCCGCTCGAGGACCCGCGCGCCGTCCTCGTCACCCGCCTCCCGGAACCAGCGCGCGAAGCGTGCCGAGTGGTCGAGGTTTGCGCCCTCGAACCCGAGCCCGACCAGGGAGACGAACTCGAGCGCGCTCCCCACCGACGCACCGCGTCCGAACAGCCAATCGCGGACCGGAAAGTCTCCGACCTCGAAGCCGAGCCGCCGCAGCTCGCCCCGATAGAGTCCGAGGTGTTCGAGCTCGACGCCGCAGAGTCGCACGAGCCCCTCCCGAAACTCGAGCGGTGCCCCGGGAAACGCGAGCACTGCGAACGCGAAGAGTTCCGCCGCCTGCAGTTCGTGGTGCAGGAAGGTGTGCAGGAGGCGCGCGCGCGCCTCGGGGCGCTCGAGCGCCCGTCCGGTCGGCGTGCGCGGGCTCTTTGCTGCGACGGTCCACTCCACGGGCCGGCCCGGACGTTCGATGCGTCGCGGCGCAGCCTCGGGTGTGAAGCGCACCCCTTCCGGCACGAAGAACCCGAGCTTCTCCTCGGCGTCGCTCGTTCGCAGGAAGCGTTCCAGCTCGGCTTCGACGCCGAGCGGCTCCGGTGCGGGATTCGTGGTCTTCTCGTTCACGCGCGTCAGGATACCGGCCTCGCGGGCGCGCTACCTCGCCGGCCCTCGCCGAACCTCGCGCAGCCGCTCCAAGTCGGCGCGAGCCCCCGCATGGTGGGGGTCGTCGCGGAGGACGGCTTCGAGGATCGGTTCCGCGCTCTCGAGGTCGCCGCGGAAGATCGCGAGCTGGGCCGCGCGCCACCGACCCCGCAGGTTGGCCGGGTCGAGCCGGAGCAGGTCGTCGAGGGCCTTTTCGGCGAGGTCGAGGTCCCCGCTCGCAAGCGCGGCCTCGGCGAGGCCGAGGTGTGGGCTCTTCATCGCGGGCGCGAGTTCGATCGCGCGGCGCATGCGTGCCTTCGCCTCGTCGTAGCGTCCGCGCGCGAGGTCGACCGTCCCAAGCCGCAGTTCGAGTTCGGGGTTCGGGGCGAGGCCGAGGCGTTCGGCGCGGATGAGGTGGCGTTCGGCGGTGTCGAGGAGGATCTCGCGTTCTTCGCGGGAGGTCGCGAGCTCGGCGCGTTCGATCGCGCGTGCGCCGAGCCGGGTCGCGGCTTGGGTCGCGAGGCTCTCGGCGCCGAGGAGCAGAAAGAGTCCGAGCGCGAGCGCCGCGACGCGCCCGCTGACGGTGAGCCTGCCCTCGCTCCTCAGCACCCTTCCCTGGATCGCCACATCCCGCCGGCGCACGAGTCGCGCGAGCACCACCGCGCTCGCGCCGGACAGGATCGCGAGCCCGACCGCGAGGAGGAGCGGCACGAGGTGATAGAGCCCGCGGTACCCGAAGAACGCGAGGATCGAGACGGATGCGAGCAGGAGTTCCTCGCCGATGCCGAAGTCGAACTCGCGCTCGCGCAGTAGGGGAGGGCGCTCGCGTCCCTTGGTTCCGCCGAAACGAAACGAGAGCGCCCCGGTCGGGCAGACCGCGACGCAATCGAGCGTGCGCATGCAGCCCGGGTCCACCACGCGGCCGAAGCGGGCCACCTCTTCATGCACGCGCACGTTGCTCGAGCAATGCTCGGTGCAGGCCGCGCATCCCCTGCAGGCGTCGCTGACCACGACCCCGCCCGGCGCGCGCCGGCCCGCGGTGGCGAGCAGGGCTCCGTACGGACAGCCGTTCGTGCAAAAGCCCTTCGAGCCGAGCATCCAGACCACGAGGAACCCGTCCACGAACAGCGTCAGGAGTGCGATTCCGAGACCGGGGAACGTCGCCCAGAGCTCGTCCGTGAGGAACCCCGCGTGGACCTCGGGTGCGCTGCCCCGGCGCACCCACGCCACCGCGGCGGGGACGACGAAAAGGTCGAGCGCGACGAGGAAGGGCACCGCCATCAGGAAACGGGATCGCACCGCTCGCACGCGCAGGCCGATCCGCGCGAGGAAGTCCGCGGCGAGGTCTTGGTAGAGCACGACGTGGCACCCCCATCCGCAGAAGAAGCGTCCGACGATCGCGGTCGCGGCGAGCGCCACGGCGAGCAGCACGAACCCGGCGTTCACGGCGCCGTTCACGAGGGTGTCCCGGGCTTCGGAGGGTTCCAGCGGGGAAAGGGTGCGGCCGCCGAGCTTCCAATGGAGGACGTGCGCGAGGACGGCGACGTGGACAAGGGCGAGGACCGTGTAACGCGCGCGCCTGCGCCCGCGCCGCACCTTCGCCGCGGAGGCGGTCGCTCTTGCGGGGAGATCCATGGGGGAGGGGAGCGGGCCTCTCACCGGCCTGGCGCGCGCATCGTGCGGTGCGTTTCGCCCGCCGCGGCCTCAGGGGCAGCTCGGAATCGAGTTTCCGATCCGCACGCGCAGCCCGTTCGAGAGGTCGAAGTTCCCGCGCACGGCGCTGCCGCCGAACGACACCGCTTGCACGTTGGGCCCGAGGCCTTCGAGCGAGAGTTGCGGCGGGATCGGCAGGTTGTGGATCGCTCGCCCGCTCGCATCGGCGGTGACCATCGAGAGACGTCGCGCCGTGCCGCCGATGTAGAGGGTGCAGGTGTCGACCGCCCGGCGCCCCGGCCGCAGCCCGAAGAGCAAGAGGCTCGGCAGGTTCGGCGCGCTGCCTTCGACCGCGAGGCCGAAGGATCGGTTGCCGAGCGTGGCGCGCGGCGAGGCGTCGAGGGTGTGGAGCAGCGGCGTCGTCCCCGTCGCTCCCGCGCACCCGGGGCCGAGCCACAGGTTGTAGACCTCCAGGGGTGCGGAGCTCGCGACGGTGAACGATGCCGCCCCGGGCCCCATCGCCGCCGCATCGAGCCCCAGGCCCGCCCTGGCCGGCGCCGCATCGCTGTCGAACCACACGTTGAAGATCGAGTTCCACTTCAGCGGGTTGCTCGGTTCGCCCGCGACGAGTTCGGTCTCCGAGCGCTGCATCGTCCAGTCGTTCGTCGGATCGTCGTCCACGTCGTGGAATCCGAACCCGCTCACCCGCGCTCCGTTGCAGATCGGGATGTGGACCGCGGCCACCCCGCGCGCGTTGTCGCGGTTGTGCAGCGCATACTCATAGTGGTACATGCCCGCCACCGGCCCGGTCACCTTGACGCCCACGTACACGCGTCCGTCATCGCCACCGTTCGTGCTCGAATCCACGCTCGCGCCCTGCCAGCGAAGGAGGACGCTGTCGTGCACGAGCCCACCCTTGCCCGCAAAGGTCCACTGGGTTCCGTCCCAGTTCGGCACGATCCTGCGCGACCCCAGGTTGTCGCTCCGCAGTGCCTCGGCTTCCTTCGCGACGACGTATTGGCTCTGCACGAAGAACCGCGCGCTCGGCTCATCCAGCTCCGCGTCATCGACGGTGACCCGGTGCAGCACCGGCCCCATCGCCCGCACCATCTGCTGGTTCAGGCTCTTCTTGTTGTCGCAGTTCGCGGGCGCCGCGACCGGGGGCTCTCCGGCATCGAAGTGCGAGCACGTCTTCGCCCAAAACCCCGTCCACGGATCGATCTCATCCGCGGGCCCCAGCTCCAGGCGATCCCCGTTCTCGGCGACATCGTAGGTGTCCGAGCACCCCACCCCGAGCCATTCCCCGATCGCTCCCACCGGCGGCGTACACGTCCCGCACATGCTCGAGTTCAGGGACGCGAACCCGTGCTTCACGAAACTGCGATCGGACACCTGCTCCATCCGCCCCCCGAGGTCCCGTGCCACCAGCGTCGCGATGAACGGATGGTGGCGATTCATCGCCGCTTTCCACTCCACCTCGACACTCCCGACATTGCACACCGTCGTCGAGATCGCGAGCCCGTTGCGCCCATTCGGGAACACCCCCTCCCGTCCGAGCGCCGTCAACTTCACCGCCTTGAAGAGCGACACATCGAGCCCCGGCTCCACGTTCCCCTGCGCGAACCCGATCGACCCGAGCACGACCGCGCCGACGGCACAACGAACAACACCAATGATCCGATTCACGCCAACTTCTCCAGGGTGGAACGGCCTCCAACCCGCCCCTCGGGTCGGCAGCCCGAACCCAGCCTAACCCCACCCCGCACTTCCGTGTGGGTACGGAGGCAGGACCATTCCCTCCAGATTTAGCGATGGCTGAATCTGGAGGGAATGGTCCTGCCTCCGTACCCACACGGACCAGAAATCTCGAGCGGTTGCCCCACCCGGGGTACCTTCATGCTCGTGAACCTCGCCCTGGAGCACGCCGTCCGCGCCGCCGCCTTCCTCTGGCTCGACGAGCAGAGTGCCCCCCATGGCGACGAACTCCCCTACGACCTCCTGCGGGCCGGCTTCGAGTTCGAGGGTAGACGTATTCCGCTCGTCGTCCAGCAGGGGATCTACAAGCCCAAGGTCCTCACTGCCGCGCTCACCCTCCGCACCGCCGCCGATTCCCCCTACGACGACCGCTTCGAGGACGAGGACACGCTCGTCTACCGCTACCAGGGCAGCGACCCGGGCGCCTGGGACAACCGCGCCGTCCGCGAGGCTTTCCACCACCAGCTTCCCCTGATCTACCTGCACGGCATCAAGTCGAAGCCGAAGCCCCTGTACCTGGTCATCCGCCCCGTCTACGTCACCGCCGACGACCCCGCCGAGCTCTCCTTCCGCCTCCGCGCCGAGGCCGACCTCGCTCTCCCCACTGCCGACTCCACCAATCCCCTCGCCGGCGCCTCCCAGCTCACCCACTTCC
>DRLC01000090.1 GCA_011053145.1 Planctomycetota bacterium
AACCGCTGGGAAAGCGTGTGGCGTCATAAAGCGCCTCGATCTTGTCGAGATGCTGCTCGAGGGAGACCGCGAGTCCGGGGTGGGCCGAGCGGCCGATCTCCCCCGAGAGCACGGCTTCCATCCGATCGGCGAGGCCCGCGGCATCGCCCGGATCCACGAGCCGCTCCGCCTCCTCCGCCGGGAGCGCCTCGGCGATCCCGGGCACGTTCGTGCCGAGCACGGGGACGCCGATCGCACGGGCCTGGAGGACCGAGAGCGGAGCGTTCTCATCCCATTCCGACGGCAGGCAGATCGCCGAGAACCCGGCGAGCAGCCGCGGTGCCTCATCGGGCCCGAAGGGCTCGCCCACCCGCACGCGGGTGCCGGGTTCGGCGAGGGCCGGCGCGAGGACCTGCGAGACGAAGCGCGCCCCGCGCCCCCCCGGCGCTCCCCCGTGGAGGACCACCTCGAAGGGGCGCTCGGGCGCGCGCGCGCGCAGGATGCGCTCGGCCTCCAGGAGCGTCGCGAGGCCCTTGTGCGGCGCGAACTGTCCGAGGAACCCGAATCGCGGCGGATCGGGCGGGGCGATGTCCCGAACGGCGCGGTACGGCGCTTCCTCGAACGCGTAGGGAAGCGTGGTCAGTTCGTGCTCGGGAACGCCCGCGCGCACGAAACGCCGCGCGAGCGCGGCGGTCGGAGCGATCAGACGGTCGGCAGCGGCGAGGGCGGCGCGCACCGCGCGCTCGCGGCGCTCGAGGTCCGCCGGAACGACCACCCGACGGGCGCCTCCGACCGCGGCGAGGGCTTCGGCCGCGAGGGCCTTGAGGCGACGGGGTAGCGGCGCGAGATCGAACGGGCCGGGAGCGCGGATGCAGCGCGCGCACTCCGCCGCGGGACGGGGCCCGTCGCAGCGCGTGAGGTCGCCACGGAACATCTGGCCGCGATGGCACAAGAGACCGTAGTCGGTCAGCGTCACCAGCGCGGGAACGCCCGCGGCACGCGCCCGCTCGACGAGCCCCACCGAAAGACCCCAGAGCAGGTAGGTGAAGTGCACGCGGTCCGGGCGCAAGCGCTCCACGAGGCCGTCGAAGACCCGCTCCACGCGCTCGTCATGCCAGCTCGGCTCGAAGCGCTTCGATGGGTCCCCAGGGTTGTGCAGGAGGTGCACGCTGACCCCCTCCTCGCGCACGCTTTCGAGCGTGTAGCGCGGCGCGTGCCCATCGCGCACCGGATGGAGGACGTGGATCTCGTGCCCGCGCGCGAGGAGCCCCTGGGCCAGTTCGCGCGTGTAGAACTCGGTGCCGAAGCGACCGCGGGGCGGATAGCCCAGGGTGACGAACAGCAGCCTCACGGGGCGTCGCTCGGGACCTGCCGCCGCAGCGCGGCTTCGAGACGATCGACGAAGGACCCGTGGGAGAGCTCGGAGCGGGCGCGCGCCTGGGCGGCGACTCCGAGGCGGCGCCGCATCGGCTCGTCGGCGAGGAGGCGCTCGAGCGCGCCGGCGATCGCCTCACCGCTCCTCGCGGGGACGAGCACACCCTCACGGCCGTCGTGGAACGCCTCGGGCGTGCCACCGTCCTCGCTCGCGACCACCGCGAGTCCGTGGGCCATCGCCTCCAGCGTGGAGAGCGCGAAGGGCTCCCCCCAGATGCTCGGAAGGCAGAAGACATGGGAGGAAGCGAGGAGAGCGGAGACCCCGGCGCGGTCCATCGGTTTCTCGAATCGCACCGCCCCGGCGAGATCGGGTTCGGCGGCTCGACGTCGCAGCGCATCGAGGTAGCCCCCGCCCCCCGCGCCCGCGAGGACGAGTTCCACTTCGGCGCCGCTCCGCCGGGCGGCCGCCACGCCCTCGAGCAGGTACGCCTGCCCCTTGCCGTCCCAGAACGAGGAGAGACAGACGACGCGCAGGGCCTCGCCCGGCTCGCGCACCGGCGGATCGACCTCGGATGCGAGCCTCTCCATCTCCGGCGGAACGCCGAGGTGCGCCACGCTCAGGCTCGCCGGATCGATCCCCGAAGAAGCCAGGACTCCGCGGATGTACTCGCTGCAGGTCAGGACCTCCCCGACGTCGATGAGATCGCGGAAGCTCGACCAGAACCGTTGCAGCACTTCGAGGCGTACGGCCTTCGCCGCGTGGTGCGGGCTCTCCTTCCATTCGCGCAGCCAGTGGTTCGCAAGCCACGGATCCGACGCATACAGAAGCGTCTTCACACCGGCGAGCCGCGCGGCGAGCAGCGGCGCCAGGGAGACGAGGCCGAGGTTGAACCCGAAGACGATGTCCGGCTGAAAGGCGGCGATCGCGCGGCGGCTCGCCGTGAGGTTCGCGGGCGAGAGGAAGTGCATGCGGAAGCGCTGCGCGTTCGACCCGCTGCGCGAGAGCTCGAACAGGTCACCGCCGTCCTCGTCCTCCGGCAGGGCCGGTTCGAGCCACGGAAGCACGCGCTCGTTCTCCTCGAACCGCGTCCCCCGCCCGGCGAGGACGCACACCTCGTGCCCGCGGGCGCGCAGCTCGAGGACGGCATCGCGGGTCAAGAGCTCATAGCCCCCCGCGACGTAGGGCGGATAGCGCAGCGTGACGACGAGGATCCTCACGGCATCTCCCCCAGGTAGCCCGATCGGACGAGTTCCGCCAGCCGCTCTTCGCCGATCGTTTCATCCCCCCACAGGGTTTCCTGGACGACACCGCGCGCATCGCGCATCCCCGCGAGCCAGTGGGTCGCGGCTTCGCGGAGGGCCTTGAAGTCCGGGTCGTCCGCGGGGGCGGCGCTCGAACGAAGGGGCGGGAAGGCCGTCTCTTCGAAGTCGTACGCGCGCACCACGGGGAGGGCTCCGGCGTCGGGCTCCAGGGCGCCGAACCAAGAGCGCCGCAGGGAACCCTTCTGGAGTTGTCCGGGGAGCGTGAGTTCGTAGGCATGGCTGCCCTCGAAGACCGCTCCGCCGCCGAGGAGCCCACAGGAGACGAACACCCTTCGCGGACCATGCGCCCCTTCCCCTCGCCCGAGCGCTTCCGCCAGCCGCGATACGCCCCGCATCCCCGCCGGAATCGCAATCCCCTCCGACTCGAGGAGCGTCGGAGCGAGATCGAGTCCGCTGACGAGTCCCCGCACGACCGTCCCCGCAGCGGCAGCGTGCCCGGCGCGAAGCCGCAGAAGGAAGGGCACGCGCAGGTCGGCGGGCGAATAGAGGCCGCTCCGCAGGTAGAGCCCCGC
>DRLC01000091.1 GCA_011053145.1 Planctomycetota bacterium
CCGCCGATCTTCGTCATCGCCGGGTCGTGCATGCGCTGGCGCGGCGGGCCGACCTCGAGCACGGAGTGATCGAACGGAGGCGTCGGCTCCACCGGGGGTGCGCCGCTCGAAGGATCGACGAGGAACCACGCGGCCGTCGCGAAGAAGAGCACCGCGATGAGAGCCCTCATCGGGATCCTCCTCGAGAACCGGGGTCGGTCACCTCGGGGAGCCCGTGGGGGCTCCGTCCGGCGCAGGGGAAAGCGCCCACGATTCCAGGGCACAAAACCCTTGCCTCTTCAGTACGCACTGCCTCCATGGATCGCGCTCCTCTCGGCTCCTTGTCGAGCCATATCCAGACCTACGTTCTCGTTTTATCTGGAGGGGGGGCGCGATGGAATGACGATCGTCAAACCCTTCGGAGAATCTCGAATTCCCACCGCGAGCAACATATTGCCCACGATGGGAATTCCTAGAACACCGTCCGCGGGCCGCGGACCCGCCGGATCACAGGCGCACGGTCAGGGATAGGACCAGATTGCGGCCCGGTCCGTTCTGGCCCGAACCGTGGGTGCGGTAGTCCTCGTCGGTGAGGTTCCGCAGGGCCACGTCGAGGCGGGTGTTCTTCGTCAGCGCGAACCCTCCGGCGAGGTCCACGAGGACATACCCCGGGGTGCCCCCGGGCGGGATGCGAGAGGTGTCGGAGCGATCGCGGGTCGAGAGGCGATCGCCGTCTCCGACCCAGCGGAGACGCGCCTCGGCCCAACGCCCGTCCTCGTCCTCCCAGCTGACCCCCGCCTGGGCGTTCGTCGGCATCAAACGGTCGAGGTACTCGCGCTCCTTTACCGGCGCCGACGTCGGGAAGGTGTCGGCCTTGCCGTCGATGTAAGCGGCGTTGCCGAACAGCGTCCACTCCGGACGGAAGCGCCAGGCACCTCCGGTCTCGATACCGAAGGCGTAGCCATCCCCGACGTTCTCCTTGGTGACCTCGAACTCACCGCTCCCGTTCGTGTTCCCCGTCGGAACGCGGACGATCGCATCCTGGATGTCCGTGTAGAAGACCGAGACCGTGCTCGCGGTTTCCTCGGTGCGCTTCTTGAACCCGATCTCGTAGGAGATCGAGTGCTCGGGATCGAGACCGGGGGAGGCGATCTCGAATTCGTTCGTGCGGGCCGTGTCGAAGCGCGTCAGGTCGGAGAGGTTGGGAGCGCGGAAGCCCTGGGAGATGCCGCCGAAGACGTTCACGCTCTCCGTCGCTTCGTGCACGAAGCGCAGGCTGCCCGTGAGCTCGCTCCAGTCCTCTTCGACCGAGATTGCGCCGGGCCCGGTGGGGTCCTGGACGCTGTTCGCATCCGCGGACGCATAGCTGAAGCGCGCCCCCGCGACGAGGCACGTGGCCCGGCTCATCTGGAACTCGTCCTGGACGTAGAGTCCGGCGAGGTCATAGGTCGCGTCGTCCGCCACAGGCCCCTGGATCGGGTTCTTCGTGCTGAACGAGCTCACGTCGTCTCGGTAGTAGTCGAAACCCGCGGTCCACGTGCCGATCGAGGAAGGACGTGTGAGGTGACCGAACAGCCCCAGGGTCCCGACGTCGAAGCCCTGACGATCCTTGGAACCCGATCCCTTCGTGCGGAAGCGCTCTTCCTTCTGTTCGTGCCAGGAGAGCCCGAGCCCGAAGTCCTCGCCGAGGTACTGCACATACGCGAGCGTGCGCTCCTGGTCGAGATCGCGGCGCAGGTCGCTCCCGACCGAGGTCCCCTCGAAGGGCACGGCGAAGACGGTCTTGTGGGTGCGCGGCACGTTGTTCTGGTTGACACCCTGGTAGAGGAACACGAGCCGGCGATCGTCCCCGAGTTCGCGCACCACTTTTAGGTCCACGTCCCACTCTCCGTAGCCGGTGTTCGGCTGGCGTCCGGTGTCCGCCCCCCCTTCGAGGTCGCCGTAGTTCTTGCCCGTTCCTCCGAGCAGCACGCCCAGCCCGTCGCGTGGGGTCGCATCGAGTTCGACGCGCCCGAGGACCGAGTGTTCCGCGGTCGATGCGCGGGTGAAGAGGGTCGTCGCAACGCGCCCGGAAGCGGCTCCACCCCGCGGATCCTTCGTGAACGCCTGCACCGTGCCGCCGATCGCGTCGGAACCGTAGAGCACCGAGCTCGGCCCCTTCACGATCTCGAGCCGGTCGATCGAGTACGGGTCGACGGTGTTCCAGTATTGGTTCGGGCCGCTCCGGAAGACCGAGTTGTTGAGCCGAACGCCATCGATCAGGAACACGTTGCGGAACCCCGTGAAACCCCGGATGTAGGGCGAACCCTGCCCGTAGGAGGTCTTCTGCACGAAGATGCCGGGGGTGTCCTCGAGCATCTGGGCCGTGGTTCGATACGCCCGGCGCACCACATCATCGTCGGTGACGACGTCGGTGGAAAAGGGCGCGTCGAAGGAGGCGGCGGGGGAGCGAGTCGCCGTCACGACCGTCTCGCCGAGGGCCGCGGTCGTGTGGTCCTGGGGAGTCTGCGGCGGAGTCTGCAGGGAGAGCGGGAGGAAGAGAAGAAGGGAGAGACCGAGGGCGGGGGCCATGGAACTTCAGCCGGATGGAAGCCGGGGATGGGGGGTGCAGGGGAGAGGACCGGAACTCAGCGATCCTCGAGCCGGAACGTCACCGGGTGGAGGATCTCGGAGGGAAGCGCGACGGCTCCCTCCATCCGCGGCCTGAATCTCCAACGGCGCAGCGCCTCGAGAGCGGCCTCGTCGAGTCGCGGAAACCCGCTCGACTCAACCAGCTCCACGCGCGTCACCTCCCCATCGGCTCCCACGAAGAGTCGGCACAGGACCGTCCCTTCCTCCCCCGCCCAGACCGACCGCGCGGGGTAGCGCGGCGGGGGCCCCTCGACGAGGACCGCCGGCTCCACCCGGGCCGCCGCCTCGATCGGCGCGGCGTCGGTTTGGAGCTCGGTTTCCTCCTCGAGGACCGCCACCTCCACGGCCCGCTCTTCGTTCTCTTCGCGCCTCGGCGCGAAGTCCCGTTCGAGTTCATCCCACGGGGGGGAGGTCTCCACGGGAACGAGGGTCGGGGCCGGAAGCAGCGCCTCCGCCACCTCCTCGGACACCACCGGGTCCCCCACGGAATCCAGGGGGGGATCCGGCGGCGGATCGGGAAGGGGGCATTCGACCGGCTCCTCCTCGAGGGGGATGGGCACGGCCACCGGCCGCACGAGGGTGACGCGCACCCCGAGCGGCTCCGGCGAACGCATCATCCACCCCGCGAGGACCCCCACCGCGGCCAGGGCGGTTCCGTGCAGCACCCACGAGGCGGCGAAGCAGCGGACGAAGGGGACGGACCGGCGGCGGGAGGGCATGGGATCGGAGAACCTCAGAGGTCGTATTCGACCACGGACCCGGTGAAACGGGAAACCGCGCGCGGGGTTCATTGCGCCGGAGGTTTTCGGCGCTGGGCCGGCCGAGGAGGGCACCCTGTGGGCCGGTCACTTCCTCCCCTCTCCGGGGGAGGTGGAGCGGCTGAAGGGACTTGAACCCTCGACATCAACCTTGGCAAGGTTGCGCTCTACCACTGAGCTACAGCCGCATCGCTTGGGCGCAAAAGGGTAGCAGCGTCCGGCCCGATGGCAAGTTTCGAGGCCGGGTTCCTGGGGCGGAGGGGGGGCGTCGGGCGGGGCGGGTGGAAAGCGACCGCCCCATCCCGGAATCCCGCCATCCCCCCCCACCACCCTGGGACCGAGCCAGGGCGCGTCCGGTGTC
>DRLC01000092.1 GCA_011053145.1 Planctomycetota bacterium
CCCTCGCCCGCGTGAGAGCCCGTGCCGCACGCTCGATCATCGGGGCGAGCGTTTCCACGCCGCTCTCCCCGGCGGTCACGGTCGGCTTCTGGATGTACTCGAACTGCCCGAGGTCCGCGGCGTCGGGACGCCCCTCGAGCCCCTTCGCATTCGCGCTCGACACCAGGATCACGCCGAGGTCGGGGTAGTCCTTCCGGATCTCCTTGAGGGTCGCGATGCCATCCATGCGGGGCATCGCGATGTCGAGTAGGACGAGGTCCGGGGGGTCCTTGCGAACCATTTCGATTGCCTGCATGCCGTTTCGGGCGGTACCGGCAACCTCGAGGCCCTTCACCCTTTCCACGCACTGGCTCAGGACGGCACGAAACACCGCGCTGTCATCAACGATCAGGACACGCATTGCTCTCCTCTCCTAGCCCGGGTTGGTCCGACTAGACGGCCTCCGGCCGAAGGTCGAGGAGAAGCGTGGGATCGAGGACTCGAACGAGGTCGTCCCCTCGAGCGATGACCCCGGTGACGAGGGCGGCGTCGTCGTCTCCGTCCAGGGTGGCCGGAGCGCTTCGAACTTCATTCCCATGCACGCTCACCACGTCGGTGACGCGGTCCACACGGAACCCGACCACGTCATTGGCGGTCTCGATCCCCTCGATGCCCTTGGCATCGAGTTCGGCATTGTTTCGCAGGATCACGAGGCGCGAATCCTGTGTGACGAAGCTCTTGCCCTTCCCGAGGATCGCGGCCGTGTCGAGGATCGTCACGATCTGGCCGCGCAGGTTGATCAGCCCGTCGACGTAGGCAGGGGCGCCCGGCGCCGTGGTGATGTCGAGGTCCGGGTGGATCTCACGAACCGCGAGGATGTTGATCCCGTAGCTCTGACCTCCGACCTCGAAGGTGCAGAACCGGTATTCGGCGTCGATCTCGTGTTTCATCGTGTTCCTCCCTGCGTCGCGGCTCCGACGAGTTCCTCGGGGTCAATGAAGAGTGTCATCCGGTCGGACAGGATCCCTGCCCCGAGCAAACCCGGTCCTTTGATGCTCACTTCCGACGGCTCGACGGAAGTCTCTAGGGCGTCGACGATGCTCGTCGCGATGATCCCGACCGTCGGATCCGCCGTCCTCGGGATGAGCACGAACAGCTTGTCCACGTCTGCGGCAGCCCTGGAAACGGGGAGGTGATCCTCCAGCCGCACCAACGGGATCGAGGTTCCGCGGTGCTGCAGGAACTCCCGACTGCCGACACGCTCGATCACGGACGATTCCACCCGTTCCAGGCGTCGGAGCTGCCGGATGTCCACCGCGAAGCACTCCTCTTCCCCGTTCCGGAACAGCAACATGGAGCGGGTCGGCTTCCCCTTCTTCTTGGCCACCTCGTTCTCCTGCTGGAGCTCCTCTTCGATCTCCTCGAGGCGAACGCCGCAGCGCCGGAGCACTCCCATGGCGTCGAGAATCATCACGACCTTGCCGTCGCCGAGGATCGTCGCCCCCGCATACCAACTGCACCCCTTCACGTACTGTGAGAGCGGCTTGACGACGATCTCCTCGTTGTCGTGCAGTTCGTCCACGACGAGACCGTAGCGGCGCGCCCCGGCCTTCAGGACGACGATATTGAGTCGCTTGTCGGGCTTCGCGGTTTCGGGGGGATCGATGTTCAAACTCTTGCCGAGACGCACGAGCGGGAGCAGCTGATCGCGGATGCGAAGCACCTCCACGCCCCGAATCCGCGCGCAGCGCTCCTCGACCTCGTCGTTGCGAAGCCGCACGACCTCGGCCAGGTTCACCTGGGGAATCGCGAAGCGCTCGGTCCCGATCGACACCGTCAGAGACGGGATGATCGCCAGCGTCAACGGGAGTTGGATTCGGATGGTCGTTCCTTCGCCGACTTTCGTACGCAGATCGATCTGCCCGGAGAGGGCTTGGATGTTGCTCAGGACCACATCCATCCCGACACCCCGCCCGGAAACGGTGGTGACCTCCTCCGCGGTGGAGAGTCCGGGCTGGAAGATCAGCTTGGCCGCCTCGGCATCGGACATCGCCGCGAGCTTCTCCTCGCTCAGGATCCCCTTCTCCGCCGCGGCCTTCTTGAGCTTCGCCGGGTCGATTCCCTTCCCGTCGTCTTCGATCTCGACGATGATCTGCCCCCCCTCGTGGTGGGCGCGAACCGTCAGAGCCCCCTTGGCCGGTTTGCCTGCCGCGGTGCGCTCCTCGGGGCTTTCGATTCCGTGGTCGATCGCATTGCGGACCAGGTGCGTGAGCGGGTCTCCGAGGGCTTCGAGAATCGAGCGGTCGAGCTCGACCTCCTTTCCGACAAGGTGCAGCTCGACCTGCTTGTCGAGCTTGCTCGCGATGTCACGCACCTGCCGGGGAATGCGGTCGAAGAGGACGCGCATGGGCTGCATCCTCGTGTGCATGATGTGCTCCTGGAGCCGGGTCGTCACTAGATCGAGACCCTGCAAGACGCGCCGGGTGCTCTGGTTCTCCGTCCCGCCCATGACCTGCATGAGCTGGTTGCGTCCGAGAACAAGCTCCCCCGCCATGTTCATCAACTCATCGAGGAGCGAAACATAGACTCGAATCGTCTCGGGGCGCTTCTCGCTCGTACGTTTCTCATCGCGCTTGCCCGCCGTATCCGTTCGCTCGGCCGCCTGGGCTTGCTCGAGCTCGATCACCGCCATGCGGGTCCGCTGCTCAGAGCGAATCAGCTCCACCTGGTCGGGAGTGAGCAGGCCCTCGGAAACGCCGATGCTGCCAAACGATCGCTTCTCGGATTCCGCCTTCTGGACATCAAGGATCTGCCCGACCTGAGCGTCTGTCAGGAGACCGATCGACACACCGATCGCTCCGAAGCGCAGATCGTCGGGAGCGGTGTAAGTGGGGCGCGGCTCCTCGCGGGATTCGTCCTCCGGCGCCTCGCCGCCATCGGCGAGGGCGCGGATATCCCGGACCAATTGCTCCGGGCACTCTCCATCATCCTCGGGGAGCGACTCGAGCATCGTACGCAGATGGTCGACCACCTGAAGCAGGGCATCGGACATGCCCCGCTGGAACGAGAGCTCTCCGTCCCGGAGTTTCATCAGAAGGGTCTCGGATGCGTGGGAGAGACGCTGAATCTCCTCGAGACCCAGGAAACCGGCACCTCCCTTGATGCTGTGGAGTGCACGGAAGATCTCGTTCAGGTCCTCACCGGTGGCTTTCTCGCTCTCCTCCATCGCCAGGAGGAGCGGTTCCACCGTGGACATGTGCTCGAGGGACTCCGCAGCAAACTCCAGCAGGAGTTCCTTGTCTTGGAGGGAATCGGAAGAAGGGGAAGCGGACATTGGGTTCCTGCGTCAAGGGGACGGGGAGCTGGGGATCTTCCTACTCTCGGGTCGAACCCTGGCGAACTTTAGGCGCCGGGACGGGAGCTGGAAGATTCGCGAACATCCTCCCGAGGGTGAGGTTCTCCCGACTGTGCATCGGAGAGCGGCGCCCATCGGTCATGGCCGATGAACGCCGCTCTCTAAGGACGCGAAAACGCGTGATCCTTCAGACCGAAGGGAGCTACTCGGAGTCAGACCCCGAATCCCCTTGGTGGAACTGAGCCATCGTCATCTCCTTCTCCTCCAGGATGCGGTCGAGGCAGCGGAAGATCTCATCACTCCCGTCCTCCATCTTCATCAACCCACGGCGAATCGCGTCGAAGTTCTCTTCCACGTCGGAAAGGTGGGTGAAGATCTCTTTCGTCCCTTCGTGGACGACGCGGTGCGGTGATTCGAGGTTCGCGTAGCTCGGCACCATGCCGAACTCGCGCATTCCTTCGCCCTCGTAGTACCACTTTCCGAGCCGGCAGTTGCGGTCGTCGACGAAGTCGAAGCTCTTCTCGCCCCGGACGACCGAGAGGTACGTGTTCACCTTCCAGACGATGTGATCGAGCTTGGCGAGCCCCATGAAGATCCGCTGGTTCGTGCGGCTCAAGCTGTTGGTCGCGGCATCCGCCCGGCGGAACGTCTCATGGATCCCGGAGTTGAACTGCGCGACCGAGTCATTCGCGGACTGGCTCTCCTTGCCTGCCTGGGAGATCGCTTCCTCCACTTCTCCTGCGTTCTCGGAGATCGTGTGGGTGAGCTCGGAGATACGCTCGACCATGCTGCTGGTCTGGCTCGAAAGCTCCTTTACCTCGCTCGCAACGACCGCGAATCCCTTGCCCGCTTCGCCGGCGCCGGCCGCCTCGATCGTCGCGTTGAGAGCGAGGAGGTTGGTCTGGTCGGCGATGCTCTCGATCTCCCGGAGGATGCCACCGATCTCTTCGACGTTCGAGTTCATCCTCCGAACCTTCTCGCTCGACGCCGTGAGCAGCCTCATCAGCTTCTCCGAAGAGTTCTGGATGTCCCCCACCTCGGCCAGCAGGCGATCGCCCTCGCGCTGGATGCCGTCGAAGGACTCGAAGATCTCGTGGTTGAGCTCCAGGGCCTCCGCCACGGTCGCCTGGACGGCGGTCAGGCCCTTGCGGGCCTGCTCGTTCTCCATCTCCGCGATGCGCAGGAACTTGTCCGCGGACAGACCCGTCGGGGTGCCGGCGGGGGTCGCGGTGGGATTCGTGGGGTCGGTGAGATTCGAGACGGTCATTCGGAGCTCCTGTGGAGTCGAAGTCAGGGGACGGGGGATTTCGCTGGATGGAGTTCGGACCGATTCGGAAATCCCTTGAGGGGTATTCGAGCCATCCCGCGTGAAGAGGGGTGGCGCCGGGGCTCTGCCAGCCGACACCGGGCCCTTCCTCAGCCCAGAGAGCACCTGCTCCTTGCGCGCAGGCCCTCCCAGGGCTTCCATAGGGACTCCCCGGTTGAGCTCGATTTGCCGCCGGTGTCCCCCAGAGAGAGACCCATGAGAAAGATCCTCGCATCGATCGCCCTCACCTGCGCGCTTTCCGGCGCAGCCTCCCACGCCCAGAAGGTGGGCGCTCAGCCGCCCGAGTTCGAGGCGGTCAAGTGGTACAATACCCCTCCTCTCGCCCTCTCCCAACTGAGGGACAAGGCCATCCTGGTCGAGGTCTTCCGGACCTGGTGAGGTCCCTGTCGCGCCCAGGTCCCGCACCTCAACTCCCAGTGGGAGAAAGAAGAAGCGAAGGGCCTGGTCATCATCGGCGTGACCGATGAACCCCCGAGCCTCGTGGACGCGTGGGTCGCCAAGAACCACCCCACCTACCCGATCGTCTGCCTGAAGAACGGGGCCTTCGAGAAGTTCCTCGGGGTCCGATTCTTCCCCACCGGAGCGGTCATCCGGCCCGATGGCACCCTCGCCTTCGCCGGCTCCCTAGGAAAGATCAACGGGCCGCTGAAGGCCGCGATGGCGGATGCCGAGAAGCGCCCGCTGTTCCCCAAGGCTCTCGCCAAGGCCCGGGCGAAGATGCGCGATGGACACTTCGCCGATGCCTACGGGCGGGTGCGGGCGCTCCTCGAAGCGGACAAGCTCGCGGGCGACGACCGCGCCTTCGCGGAGGGGCTGCGCACCTATCTCGAGGATCTCGCGAAGACCGCCCTCGACGATTCGCAGCAGCTCGCCAAGGCAGGAAAGATCTATGCCGCCGTCCGAAACGTCGCAGGCTTCGAGAACGCCAATCCGCCGTTCCCCGTTTCCGAGTCGATCCAGTCCATGCTGGACGAGCTCTCGCAGCTCCCGAACTACAAGAAGGAACTCGCCGGCGGCGAGAAGTTCGCGGAAGCCGAGGCCCTCGAGGCCGAGGCGGAGTACGCGGATGCCTTCAAGGCCTACCGCACCATCTGGAAGAAGTACGCGGGGACTCGAATCGGAGAGCTCGCACACGAACGCGCCGCGGACATCCAAGGAAAGGGCCAGCCCGGCTGGAACGCGAACTGCGATGTTTGCCGACGCAGCCGAACCCGAAGCGCTTGCCCAAAGCACGCGAAGAAGGTCAAGCTCTAGCGCGGTCGCGGGTCCCTGATCCCGTGCCGAGGGGGGCTGGGCCGACCCACGCGGGCCGCTCCCTACCCCACACCGTAGACTTCCTTCGCGATGCGTCGGCGCTCGCGGAGGAAGGCGTCCGGGGAAAGGGGCGCGCCGGTAGCACGTTCGACGAGTTCGGCGGCGGTGTAGAGTGAGCCGTGCGAGTGGATGTGGGTGCGCAGCCACTCCAGGAGCAGGGCG
Organism: Planctomycetota bacterium; assembly: GCA_011053145.1. Taxonomy (GTDB): domain Bacteria; phylum Planctomycetota; class UBA1135; order UBA1135; genus DRLC01. Next base: position 6,138 of record DRLC01000092.1, read on the forward strand.
AAATCGCCGCGCGCGATCCGATCGTCGAGATCTCCGATCTCCTCGCGGACGGCTTCGAAGAGCTGGGCGTTGATCAGGTTGCCGAGGGTGTAGGTCGGGAAGTACCCGAACCCCCCGAAGGACCAGTGGATGTCCTGCAGCACGCCGTCCGCAACGTCGGGGACATCGAGGCCGAGGTACTCCTTGATCTTCTGGTTCCAGGCGTCGGGCAGGTCGGGAACATCCAGCGAACCAGCGAAGAGCGCGCGCTCGATTTCGAACCGCAGGGCGATGTGCAGGTCGTAGGTTCCTTGGTCCGCCTCGACACGGATCAGCGAAGGGCGAATCGTATTGAGCGCGGGCCAGAGGGCGTCGGCAGTGACGGCGGCTGCTCCTGGGAAATGCTCCTTGAAGATCGGGAGGCACCAATCCCAGAACGGACGGCTGCGGCCCACGAGGTTCTCCCAAAGGCGTGACTGCGACTCGTGGATGCCCAGCGAGACCGCCTCGCCGAGGGGCGTTCGATCGAAGCGCATCGGAAGGCCCTGCTCGTACAGGCCGTGGCCTGCTTCGTGCATGATCCCGTAGAGGGCCGGACGGAAGTCGCTCTCGTCGAAACGCCAGGTGATGCGCACATCGTTCGGCGAGAAGCCCTGGCAGAAGGGGTGGGGAGCGAGGTCGATTCGACCGGCTTCGAAGTCGAACCCCATCTGGGCGGCCACGCGCCGGCCGAAAGCGAGCTGCGCCGCCTCCGGAAAGTGTCCTCGGGCCGGAGACTCGTCCACCTCCTTCCCCGATGCCGCGACGGCGTGGACGATCGGCGTCATTTCACCGACCAGCTTCTCGAAGAGAGGGATCAGCGCGGCCTCGGTGGCACCGGGCTCGAATTGGTCGAGGAGTGCGTCGAAGGGGCGACCGCCTTCCCCAGCGAGGAGTTCCGCCTCCTGGCGCTTGAGATCGACGAGTCGGGTAAGGGCCGGCTCGAAGAGCGAGAAATCTGAAGCCGCGCGCGCGTTGACCCAGGCCTCATGCCCCTCGTTGGAAGCCAAGGCTTGTTCCTTCGCGAGTTCGGTCGGAATCTTCCGGACGCGGTCCACGGTCCGGCGTGCCTCCCGGACCTGGGCAGCAGCCTCGCTCCCCTCTTCGGCCTCCTCGGCCGCTCGCTCGAGGGCGTCGAAGAGCTCGTTCGAAGCGAGGCGGGCATGTCGGATCCCGGCCAGGGTGGACTGCACCTGGCCACGTCCGGCGTTGCCCTTCGGGGGCATCTGGGTCTCTTGGTCCCAGGCGAGGAGTGCGGAGGCACGCCCGAGATCCACGACCTCGGACCACATCTTCAGGAAAGCCCCTAGCGCGGTGTCCGGCACCGACTCGGTCGCGGCCGGACCGCTCACCGCTTGTCGGCTGCGACGTAGTCGCGCATGAGTTCGCCGGTGTAGATCTGGCGCGGACGCCCGATGCGGAAGTCGGGATCATGGCGCATCTCCAGCCACTGCGCGATCCAACCGGGCAATCGTCCCATCGTGAACATGACCGTGAACATGTTCACGGGAATCCCGATCGCCTGATAGATGACGCCCGAGTAGAAGTCCACGTTCGGGAACAGCTTGCGCTCGATGAAGTAGTCATCGGAGAGAGCGATTTCCTCGAGGCGCTGGGCGATCTCCAGCAGGCGCGAGGATCCACCGACACGCGAGAGAACGTCGGCGCAGGTCTGCTTGAGGATCTTCGCGCGCGGGTCGTAGCTCTTGTAGACACGGTGCCCGAAGCCCATCAGGCGCGTTGTCTCGTTCTTGTCCTTGGCCTTGCGCAGGAACTCGTCCGCACTGCCCTCCTCGACCGCGATGCGCTCGAGCATCTCGATCACCTTCTGGTTCGCGCCGCCGTGCAGCGGCCCCCAGAGAGCGCTGATCCCCGAGGCGATCGTCGCGTAGAGGCTAGCGTGGGAGCTGCCGACCATACGGACGGTACTGGTCGAGCAGTTCTGCTCGTGATCGGCGTGCAGGATCAGGAGCTGGTCGAGGGCGCGGGCGACGACGGGATCCGGCGTGTACTCCTCGCACGGGACCGCGTACATCATCTGCAGGAAGTTCGAGCAGTAGTCGAGGTCGTTGCGCGGGTACATCGACGGCTGGCCGATCGAGTGCTTGTACGCGCAGGCTGCGATCGTCGGCATCTTCGCGAGCAGCCGGACCGTAGCCCGGAAGATGCGGTCATCGGTGTCCGGTTCGGGATAGAAGGTGGAGAGGGCGGCGACGGCCGCAGCGGCCACGGGCATCGGGTGGGAACTCTTCGGCATGAAGTCGAAGAGGCGGCGGTAGTCCTCGTGCAGCATCGTGTGGAGCGTCACCTCACGGGTGAACTCCTCGAGTTCCGCCTTGGAAGGGAGCTCTCCGTGGAGGAGCAACCACGAAACCTCGAGGAACGTCGAGTGCTGCGCGAGCTGCTCGATCGGATACCCGCGGTAGCGCAGGATCCCCTTTTCCCCGTCGATGAACGTGATGGCGCTCTTGCATGCCCCCGTGTTCGCGAAGCCGGCGTCGAGGGTGATCACACCCGTCTGACTGCGGAGCTTTCGGATGTCGATCCCGCGCTCCCCTTCCGTCCCCTCGATGATCGGGAGGTCGAAGGTCTTGCCGTCGATCGTGAGCTGGGCCGTGTCCGAGGCCGTTGCTTCGCCTGAGCTCTTGCTCATTTTCGTTGTCCGAATCCCTTGTGTCGTGGTTCCAGTTGATGACGGCCCGATGGACCGGGCGACCACTGTACCCGCGCCCCAAGGAGCCCTCAACGACGGCCCCCCTTCCTTCGGGAATCGGCTCCGCGCCCGCCTCAGTCCCCCTCAGGGGGCGGGCCGGCACTCCACGATGCCTGCTCCATGTCCCGCTCCACCCAGATCCCCTCCTCGGGTTCGGGAAGCGCGAACCGCAGGTAGCTCTCGGTCCAGGCGGTCTCCACCCAGGTCACGGCGAGCGGGACCAGCACCCACCCGATGCACAGGGTCATGCAGCACACGACCCCCCCGAGGAAACGGATCAGGGCCATCACGAGGGCGTAGAAGAGCAGCTCCAGCCGCCGACCTCGCGCGATCGACCACGAGCGCTGGAAGGCTGCGCCCGGATCCAGCCCTTCGATCGCCACGGCCTCTTCGACGAGCAGGAGCCCGGAACCGACGAAGAGGACCGCCACGAGCTCCATCACCCCGAACACGACCGCTCCGAGGATCCCGATCGCGGGGACCCCCATCGAACGCCCGAGGGCGACACTCCCCAGAATCGCGATCGTGAACGGGAGTGCGGTCGCCGTGATCCCGAGCCACTTCCCCAGGCGGGCGAGGACCATCGAGACGAGCAGACCGCGTCCCTGGAAGAGATCCCCCGCGTTCTCTTCGCCCGTGACGAGCACCCGCTGCACGGCTCCGACGTACCCGATCCTGAGGTAGCTGTTGAAGAGGAGGCGCAGGAGCTGAAGAACGCAGGAGCCGGAGGTCGCCCAGAGCAGGGCGAGGAGCATCCGCGGGGACACCGACCCCAGGTCGACGCCCCCTTGCAAACGTCCGAGTGGGTCCGTGAGGAACAGGAGCCCACCCCCGAGGATCAGTGTGAGCGGAGCGCGCCGGACGAGGCGATAGGCCACGCCGAGGGCACGTCGGGGGTTGTAAGCGGTCGAGAAGTCCATCCGGGAGATCGAGTCCGCGGCTACGGGACCCCCGGGACGATATTCGTTGAGCGCGCCCGTGGCGAGAGCCTGCGGTCCGTCGCCCCTCCAGGATCAGGAGTCGAACTCGATCGCCAGCCCGACGCGGTCGCCGCCCAGGGCCTGGAGTCGCACGAGCCGGCCGGTGCGCTCGGCGTCGTCCCCGACGCGAATGCGA
>DRLC01000093.1 GCA_011053145.1 Planctomycetota bacterium
GCGAGTACTCGCCCCCGGCGGATGCCTGCTGATCCGCGACCTGATGCGTCCAGCGAATCGCGCGGAACTCGAACGGCTCGTCGAACTCCATGCCGCCGACGCGACTCCCTACCAACGCCGGCTCTTCGCCGACAGCCTAGGGGCTGCCCTCACTCCCGCGGAGCTCGAGTCGCTCGCGCGGAACGCGGGAATCGAGGGGGCGGAGGTCGTCGTCGACTCGGATCGCCACATGTCCCTCCAGCGGCGGGTTTGACCGCACGGCCCTCAGCCGCCGCCGATCCCATCCACTTCCTGCAAGACCCCCTGGAGCTGATCGCGGTGTGAGGCGAGTTCCGCATCATTCGTGAGCGCGGTGCGCGCCCGCTCGAGGGCCACACGCCCGGCACTCTCCTCTCCGAGCCGCAGGAGTGCCATCGAGAGGAACAGCTCCGCCACCACGTCCTGCACGGGGGTGAACGCCGCCTCCCGCAGGTCCCGCGATGCGCGCATTTCGTCCGAAAGTGCGCGCGCCCCGCGCAGTACGTCCCGACCCTCGCCCCACCGCTCGCCGCGCACGAGGCACACCCCGAGAGCGAGCTGAACTTCGGGAGACCTCGCGCCGTCCGGCAGACTCGCTGCGGCCTCGGCTCGCGCAAGCGCATGTTCGCGCACGCTGGCCGCGACACCGCTCGGAACGACCTCCGCGAGACTGCGGGCTGCCAGGCGCTGCGCGTTGTCACCGCGGAAGTTCGCGAGCCGGATCGCTTCCTGCCGCAAGGCCTCATCGAGGCTGCGATCCCGCTGCAGTTCGCTCAGGACGTTATCCAGGAAGAAGACGCGATCGAAGAGTTTCTCGACGAGCGGGACGGCGCGGACCTCGAGTTCCTCCAGCGCGAGGTAGGCCCGGCGCCGCTCCTGCACCTGACCCGTTTCCCAAACGCGCACCGAACCGTCCATCGCCCCCGCCATCAGGCGTGTGCCGTCACGACTGAACTCGAGGGTCGTCACCTCCTTGTCGGCCCAGGGGAGCACGAGGACGCTCTCGCCGGTCTCCGCGTCACGGATGCGCACGGTTCCATCGACTCCTCCCGAGGCGATCCGCCGCCCCTCGGGGTGGTAGGCCAGCGCCAGCGCGGGCCCGGCATGGTCACGCCGGAAGGAGCGGACATGCCCAGTGCTCGCATCCCACAGGCACACCTCCCCGCGCAGGGATGCGGTGGCGAGACGCATCCCCATCGGGGCGAAGACGCAGTCCTGGAACGAACTCGGCCGGTGGAAGGGATCGAGTGGACGCTCCCCTCCATCGACCGGCCGGAGGACGACGTAGTTGTTCGCGGTGCCCGCGAAGACCTCCCCGCTCGGCGCTAGGGTCAGGTTCGAGAGGGGTGCGCGGTATCCTTCGAACTCCTCCTTCAGCAGTCGGCTCTCGACATCGAAGATCCGCACCTTCTTGTCCGAGCATGCGGTCAGGATGCGTTCGCCGTCGGGCAGAACCAGAAGTCCGGTGACGGGGGCGTCGTGGCCGAAGTAGGCGGTCTCTCGCCCCTCGGGGATCGACCAGCGCCGGACGGAGCCATCGGCGGACGAGGAGTAGGCGGAGGCTCCGTCCGGTGCGAAGGCGACATCGATGATCGCTCCCTCGTGACCCCGCAACCGCGCGACGGGTTTCCCGGCCAGCCCGTCCCAGAGAATGACCTCTCCTCCGGCGTCGCCGGTCAGGATTCGCTTCCCATCGCGGCTGAAGGCAACGTCCTCGATTCGGCGTGTGTGGAAGACGAGGTCCGTGGTCGTCAGGTCACCGCGCACGTCCCAGGTCTTGATCCCTCCCCCCGCATCGCTCGAGACGATCGCATGCCCATCCGGCTGGAAGACGACATCGAGCACGGCTTCCTCATGGCCCCTCAGCACGACGGCGGCGCCGGTCGCGGGATCCCAGACTCGCACGGTGCGATCTTCGGATGCGGAGGCCAGGCGACCGAAGACCGGGTCGAAGGCCAGCCCCCGAATCGGGCCGTGGTGGCCGGAAAAAGAATTGAGCAGCCTTCCGGTCTCCGCGTTCCACTGGTCGATCACTCCGTCTTCTCCTCCGGCGAAGAGGCGTGAACCATTCGCGTCCCAGACGAGTGACCGCAGGGAGCGCGGTCGGCCGGTCAAGGTCCCGGCTCTCTCCCCCCGGACCACGTCCCAGACCTGGATCGTCCCATCGACCGAGGCCGAGGCCACGCGGGTCGAGTCCGGTGACCAGGACAGGTCGGTTACCGCACCCGAATGCGCGGGAAAGCGGGTGACCAGGCTGTAGTCCTGATCCCACAGGAGGACCGACCCGTTGTCCGCACCGGTCACGAGATAGCGGCCGTCCGGGCTGTAGGCCACCGTGCCGACACGAGCCCCGTGCCCCGGAGCACCGGCCGGTGGAACTTCGATCCGATGGGACGAAGTCGCGATCTCGAAGATGGTCACGCTCGTCCCCGCGCCCGCGATCGCCACACGTTCCTCGTCCGGCGAGAAGGACGCTTCCAGGGGAACGAGGGAACTCAGCACGACCGCCGCCGCCCCTACGAGCGGCGCGGATTCCGGCCCGATCTGACGCCCGGTCTTTCCGTCGAGCACGCGCAGGCGACCGTCGCTCGAAAGGGCGAAGAGGCGGTCCCCCTCTGCACTTCGCGACCAGTGAATCGTGTCGATCGGGCGCGAGTCACTGCTCGACCACGTGGATAGGGCGGGATAGGCGCGCCGGTACAGGTGCCACCATTCCCATTCCCGCAGCAAGTCGCTGCTGGCGGTGAGACGGATGCGTGCCTCGGTCACGTCGTCGAGGCGCAGGCTGTAGTCCGCGGCCGTGATGTTGGCGACGTATCCGGACCGTTCGGCCTCGCGACGCTTTTCCTCCGCCAGCTTGTAGCTCTCTTCGGATTCCGCACGAGCCTTCTCCGCGGCGATGAGGTTCGCTTCGGCGGCTGCCGCGTTCGACTCGGCGGCGTCGCGGGCCCGGCGGGTCTGCTCCTGTTCGGCACCGAGCTCCCGGATCCGTTTCTGCTTCTGGAACGCGAAGCCGAGAGCGCTTGCGAGGGCAAGGATCACCATCGCGGCCACGGTGACCGCGATGCCGCGGTTGCGCAGAACCCACTTGCGCGTCTCCGCGATCGCTCCGCCCTCGTAGGCCCCGACCACCCGGCCGTCGAGGTACGCCTGGATGTCCTCGGCGACCTCCTCCATCGTCGCATAGCGGTCGGCCGCGTCGCGCTGCATCGCCTTCTCGGTGATCGCGATCAACTCGGCGGGCTGGTCCTTCGCGAACTTGGAGACGGGTTCCGGCGGGCCGGCGAGGGCCCGCGCGAGGACGACGTGCGGTGAGACGCGCTCTCCGGGGGCCACATAGGGAGAGCGACCGGTGAGCATGTAATAGAGAATCGTCCCGAGTGAGTAGACGTCGGAATGCGGTCCGATCTCATCGAGCTTGCCCTGGGCCTGTTCGATCGCCATGTAGGAGGGCGTCCCCACGACGTCCCCGTCCATCGTCACGAGCGGCGATGTGGGATCGCGCTCGGACTCGTCCTTGCGAACGGTTCTAACGATCGTGAGGGACGAGGGTTCGTGGTCCGCGGCAGGCCTGGTGCGCCGCTCGGACCTGCCCAGCACGCGCGCGAGGCCCCAGTCCATCACGTAGACCTCGCCGTACCGCCCGACCATGATGTTCGACGGCTTGAGGTCGCGATGGACGACTCCTTTCGCATGGGAGAACGCCATCGTCTCGCAGACCTTGAGGATCAAGGACAGCGCCTTCGTCCGCGTCCACCCTCCGCGCCCTTCACGCGCATCGTCGAGCACGTCCTTGAGCTCGCGTCCGCGCACGAGCCGCATCGTGAAGTAGCAGCGTCCCTCGCTGTCGATCCCTAGGTCGTGAACCGGCACGATCCCCGGGTGATCGAGCTGGCCGGTGATCTGCGCCTCTTCGAGGAAGCGCACGAGCTTCTCGTTGTCGATGTCCGCTCCGCCGCCCTCGACCCGGATACGCTCCTTCGACCGCAGCACTTTCATCGCGAGGTTGCGCCGCAGGTCGTCGTCCCACACCCGCAGCACCGTGCCCATACCCCCCCTCGCGATCTCCTGGCGGATTTCGTAGCGGCCGGACACCGTTCCGTGCTCGGAGAGCTTGCGAACGAGCCCCATCGACGACTGTCCGGACACGTCCCCTTCCCGTGCCTGCAGGTCGATCCCCGGATCCACCTCAGGCCCGAACCGGCTCTCGAGCTTCTGCCGGAACGACGGCGACTCGTCCGAGCGCGGCCCGGTCAAAGGCCCGCCGGGAGGCGCGGCCGTCGGCAGATCATCCAATTCCTCGTCGTCGGACATCGAAGGGCTATGGGAAGCCCCGTGAGCCTACTCGGACCGCGGGGCTTCGTGTACCCGTCGGTCCAGAACCGAGCGGAAGATCCACCCAGGGGGATCCCCCACTCACTCCTCCCGCCGCGTTGCATCGGCCTCCGCCTGTTCGACGGTCACGTCGATGTCCTCGATGGAGGGTTCCACCTCGAGCGCCCTGCCGAGGTCGGTCAGGAAGTCCCGCATGCTTTCGTGCGGGTCCTTGAACATCATCACGCCGCGCAGGAACGGATTCCCCACGTCCCCGATCTCGGTGATCGTGAGTTCGGAACCCGCAGGGACGTCCTTGAGCTCGTAGATCCACCGCCCCTGGAAGGCGCCCGCATCGAGAAGGGTGGTGAGCCGTCCGGAATCGTCCTGGTGTTCGACGACGAGCACCGCGTCGCCGAACTCCGTCCCCACGGAGTAGGCGTCGTGGCCGTCGACGTCCGGACGTGAGCTGACCGTATGGAAGGCCTCGAGCCACGAGGGCCAGACCTGCACGTTCGCGAGCCTCTCCCAGACCTTTTCGGTCGGAACGCGGTAAACCCCGCGGGTGCGCGCGGCGTGCCGTTCGGGTCGGAACCATCCGGCGACGAACAGGAGCGCGGCGAGGGCGAGCAGGAGTACGAGCAGCGGCAGGAGCTTCTTCAGGATTCCCATGGATCGAATTCCTCCTTATGCAGGAATCTATCGGTCTGTTCTGCCCTCCCGAAACAGGATTCGGATAGAAACGCTCGCCCATGCTCTACCACCCCCCCCAACCGCCGTCCCAGGAGACCACGCCCCTCGCCGGGGACGAGCGCATCGTCTTGCGCGACGAGATCGAACTCGATCGCTCGGTCACTCTCGTACTCCCCGGCCCTGACTCCCCGATCGAGGACACCGGCTCGCCCGGTGTGGTCCGCATCACCGCGCCGGACATCACGGTCACGCTCGAGGGAACCCTTTGCGGGACGAATTCGACCGCTCGCCCGGACACGCTGGATGGCGTCGGCATCCTGATCTCCGCTCCGGGCGTCACCCTGCGCGGCGGCGCGGTCAGCGGCTTCCGTGTCGGCATCCTCGCGCGCGCGAGCGACTCGGTCACCCTCGAGGACATCGACGTCTCGGGAAACCGTCGCGATCGACTCGGCTCGACGTCCCGCCGTGAGGACGGGTCGGATTGGCTCTGGCCCCACGAGAATGACGACGGCCAGTGGCTCGAGCGTTACGGCGCGGGAATCGCGGTCGTGGACACGAGCGGCGCGACGGTGCGGAACTGTCGCGCTCGCCGCGGACAGAACGGACTCGTGCTCGACCGCGTCGCCAAGTCCCTGATCTATGACAACGATTTCAGCTTCCTGTCCGGATGGGGAATCGCGATGTGGCGATCGAGCGGAAACTCGATCTCGCGCAACGCCCTGGACTTCTGCATCCGCGGCTACAGCCACGGCACCTACAACCGCGGACAGGACTCCGCGGGGTTGCTCCTCTTCGAGCAGTGCTCGAACAACCTGATCGTCGAGAACTCGATCACCCACGGCGGAGACGGCATCTTCGCCTTCTCGGGCCGGGAGGCCCTGGGAGAGGTCGTGCCGGAGGGCGAACGGGACGTGGACTGGTACGTCGGACGTGGCAACAGCGGAAACACGATCGCTCGCAACGACCTTTCCTACTGCGCGGCACACGGGCTCGAGTTGACCTTCGCCTTCGCGAACCAGGTCTTCGGCAATCGCTTCGTCGAGAACGCGATCTGCGGGATCTGGGGCGGCTACTCGCGCGACACGCTGATCGTGAAGAATCTCTTCTCGGGCAATGGAGATGCCGGCTACGGGCTCGAGCGCGGAGGGATCGACATCGAACACGGTCAGCGGAACGTGATCCTGGAGAACCGCTTCGAAAAGAACACCGTGGGCGTCCATCTGTTCTGGGATGCGGACCCCGGCCTCGTGGATCTTCCCTGGGTCAAGGCCAACGGGTTCGGGTCGGGCGACAACCTCCTGATCGGCAATCAGTTCGAGGGTGACCGGATCGCGATCCAGCTCCGCGCGGCCGGGCCCACCACCCTGGCCGGAAACGAGTTCGAAGACGTCGGGAACGAAGTGGCGGCTGACGAAGCCTCGCAGGTCCACCGCATCGGGAGACCGTCCCTCGACTGGGAGCAGCCCGAGGTTCCGGTCTTCGGTAGGAGCGCACCGATCGGCGCACGCGATGCGCTCGCGGGGCGCCAATCCATCCTCGTCGGAGAGTGGGGACCCTACGACTACGAGTCACCGGTGCTCTGGCCCGAGGAACGCACCGGGGCGCACCCCTCCTACCTCGCCCTCGGCGGCGAACTCGGCGACGTGAGTGTGAACGAAGGGATCACGCTCGAGCGATCGGGGGACCGCATCCTGCTCTCGGGGCCCCCGAACACGGCCGTTCCGTATCACCTTCGCGCCTCGGTCGCCGGCGCGCCCTTCTCGTTCGACGGGGTCCTCCTGACCGCGACTTGGCACGTGCGTTTCTTCGCTTCCTCCGCCGACCCGCGCAGGGACCTCGCCGCGTGGCGAGCCGGCGCGGAACAGGCCCAGGAGTTCGAACTCGAGTCCCTCGATCTCGCGTTCGGATCCGCCGGCCCCGGTTCCGTGGTGGAGGGTGCGCTCGACCAGGCCGATCACTTCGGCACACGTGCCTGGGCGACGATCACTCTCCCGGCCGGGACCTGGACGATCCGGACCGTCTCCGATGACGGGATCCGGGTGAGCGTCGACGGCGAAGTGGTGACCGACGATTGGACGCTCCACGGGGCGACCCGGCACGAGGCAACGATCGAGCTCGACGAGGCGCGCGAGGTCGCGATCCTGGTCGAACACTTCGAACTCGACGGCGCGGCGACTCTCGAGGTGAGCCTCGTCCCAGCCGTTCGGTGATCCTCCCGGGAACGATCCGCTTCCACGGGACACCGACTTCCTCGAGACGGTAGGCTCCGGCGATGATTCCGACCCGAAGCCTGCTGCTGTTCTCTCTCCTCGCCGCGGCATGCGCGACGCCGCGGGAGGCTCCGGCATCCGCCATGACCGCGGATGGCCGCAAGGCGTACCTCGTCTCGGACGGCGGAAACGCGGTGGCGATCGTCGACCGCTGGAACGGTCGTGTGGAGGCGACCTTGACGTTTCGCGGCAAGGCCGCCGACGTCGTGGTCGTCGAACCGCTCCATGCGGCCGCACTGTCGCTCCCCGACGAAGACCGCGTCGCGTTCGTGAACCTCGCATCGAACTCGGAATCGGGCGAGGTGCGAGTGGGGATCGGGCCGCGACCCGGTCCACTCGCCGTCTCCCCGGACGGCAGCTTCCTCTTCGTCGGGAACCTAGGCGACCACACGGTCTCGATCCTCGCCACGCGGACCGACCCGCCGCGAGTGGTCGCCCGGGTCCAAATCGATGGAGCTCCCCTCGCGATCACCGCGGCCGAGCCCGGAGCCCACTTCTGGGTCGCGACCGAAGGGAGCGCCGCCCCGCTCGAAGTCGAACGGACCGGTCTCGACGCCTACCTGCCGCCCCCGCCCCCGCCGATCGATCCGGCGGAAACCAAGACCCAGGTGCTCGTCCTCGGAATGATCCACGACGGGCACAGGACGAGCGAGCTCTGGGGACTCGAGCAGGTGAGGGAAACGATCCGCCGCTTTCGCCCCGAAGCGATCCTTTGCGAGATCCCCCCCGATCGCTGGGAGAGGGCGCGGGAAGAGTTTGATCGGACCGGCACGGTGGAGGAGCCGCGCGTTCGCCGCTTCCCCGAGTACATCGATGCGATGCTGCCCCTACGGCGCGAGCTGGGGTTCACGGTCGAGCCCTGCGCCGCGTGGACGAAGGAGATGAACGATCTTCGCAATCGACGCCTGAAGGCGCTCGAGACCGATCCAAGACTCGCCGCGCTTCGCGAGGCCTACCACGCGGCAGAGGAGAAGGTCGAGGCGAGACTCGCGGCCGACCCGATCGTCGAGGACGACCCGAGGGTGATTCACTCGGCGCGCTACGACGAGCGAACGGAGCTCGAGCTCGGGCCCTACGACCGCTTCCTCGATCGCTACATCGGACCGGGCGGCTGGACCCAGATCAATCGCGGGCACTTCGCCCTGATCGAAGCGGCCCTCGATCGCCACCGCGGCGAGCGCGTCCTCATCACCTTCGGCGCCGGGCACAAGTACTGGATCCTCGAGCACCTCGCCGAGCGCCCCGACGTCGAGATCCTGGACGCCGAACCTTTCTTGCCCTGAAAGCTGCTCCCGCTCCGGCGCCCGCACAGTGGCCAAAGCCGTCGTCGCGCGGTATCACCCTTCCATGGCAGCTCGGCTTTCCATCGCGAGGGGACCGCGGGCGTGCGAGGAGGCGTTGCTCGGGCGCCTCGTGGAGCTGGGGGAAGCGTCCCGGCGCGACACCGGCCTCCTCGCCCGGCCCGTCCGGGTCCTCGTGCCCTCGAGTTCCCTGCGGCTGCACCTGTGTGACCGCATCGTTCGAGCGGGGGTAGGAGCACCGCGGGCCATGCTCGGCGTCACGGTCCAGCCGTTGCTCGCGCTCGCGGGAGAAATCCTCGAACGCAGCGGGGAGGTGGTACGCGGTGGAGATGCGCGCATCGAGCTCCTCGCACTGCGTTTCGCGCGCAGGGAGGCGAGCCTGCGCGAGGCCTACGGCGCGTTCGAGGACGGGTTCGGTGCGGCGCTCGCCTCGGTACGCGACCTCCTCGACGCGGGCTTCGAGGCGGACTTCTCCGAGGCACTGCAGGAACGACTCGACGACACGCCGCTGACCCGCGAGGAGCGCCGGAGGGCGAAGGCGCTCGTGCGCGTCGCCGCGGAGGTGGCCGGGCAGAGCCTCCCGGGAGGGATGGAGGAGATGACGATCGGCGGGCGCAGCGCACTCCTCGCAGCCGCCCGCCGCGCGTTCCTCGCCGATCCCGAGCGCGCCCTCCCGACACGCATGCTCCTCGTACACGGCTTCGCCGACGCCACCGGACGCGCCCTCGACCTCCTCGAAGCTCTCTCGCGAAACCTCCCCACCGAGGTCTTCGTCGACCATCCCCCCGACTCGCTCGGAGGCGACGCGGCCGACCCCGCGTCTCGCTTCGTCGAGCCCATCGAGGCGCGACTCCTCGGTGGGAGCGGGGAGCGCGAGGAACTCCCACCTGCGGAGCCCCCCAGCCCCGCGACGTTCTTCCTCGCCACGAGTCCGACGGCCGAGGCCCTCGAGATCGCGCGCCGCATCCGCGGCCTCCTCGACGACGGCGAGCGCCCCGAGGAGATCGGCGTGGTCCTGCGCGCGTCCGACGTGTACCTCCTTCCCCTGCGCCGCGCGTTCGACGAACTCGCGATCCCGTTCTCGACGCTCGGCCTCGCGGGCCTGGCCGACGCCGCCGGACGACGGCTCCTCGCCCTCGCGGCGCTCCTCACCGAACTCGAGGAGGTGGGGGTCGAGCGCTGGCTCGACGCGCTCGGCCAAGAGGCCGCATCCGCGCTCCCTCTCCTCTTCGAGGTGCGACTCCAACTGCGCGCGCAATCGATCACACGCTTCGGCGCCCTCGTCCCGAGGGAGAAGAAGACCTCCCCTGCCGAAGGGATCCATGGGCTCGCCCTGGCGACGAAGAACGCGCTCGACGAGCTGCCCCCGAGCGCATCCCTCTCCGCGTACCTCGAAGCCTTCACCCACCTGCGCCGGGACGCCCTCGGGTGGTCCCCGGAGTCCGAAGCCGAGGAGCGGGTGCGCGGCGTCGAGCGGGCCCTTCGGGAGGGGCTCGCCGATGCTTCGCTCGAGCGCGACGAATTCCTCCACTTCTGTGCGGGGGCCCTTCGCTCCGCCGCTCCCGCTCGGGTCGGCGGTGCGGGCGCCGGCGTCCAGGTTCTCGACACGACCGAGTCGCGGGGACGAACCTTCGCGCACCTCTTCGTCGCCGGTTGCAATCGCGGCGCATTCCCACGCCCCGTGCAAGAAGACCTCGCCTTTCCCGACGAGGTCCGGATGCCCCTCACCGAGCTCCTGCCCGACCTCCCGATCAAGGCCAGGGCACGCCTCGAAGATCGCTACCTCTTCGCGACCCTGCTCGCCGCAAGCCCGGCCGTCACGCTCTCGTGGCGAACCGCGGACGAGGACGGAAAGGCACAGGTCGTCTCGCCGTTCATCGAGCGGCTCCTGGGCGATCGGGCCACGGAGTCGGTGCCCCGCGCACCCGGCCCCCACTCCACCGAACCCTCGCCGGCCTGCGCCTCGACGCTGCGCGGCACGCGCCAGCGCGCGACCATCGCATGCCTCGAAGACGGTCGGCCCGCCCTCGCGCACGCGCTTCCAGCGATCTTCTCCTCGTCGGGGATGGATGCCCGGGAAGCTGCCTCCCTCAGTGAAGTCCGCATCGCTTTGGTTCGCGCGTTCGAGGCGGGCCCCCGCTCCCCCCAGCTCCTCGCCCCGTGGCTCGGATTCTTGGGACCGCCCTCGGAGGACCTCGCGCTCCCGAACCTCCGCGCCGCGCCCGACGAGGCCCCGCACGTCACGACCATCGAGGCGGTCGCCAGGTGTGCCTGGCAGGCGATGATCCGGAAGGTCTTGGACCTCGAGGAGGAACCCGACCCGTTGGCCGAGCTTCCGTCGCTGAATCCGCGCGAACTCGGAAGCGTCGTCCACATGGTGCTGCAAGGAATCGACGAGCCTGCTGTGGGCCCGGAAGGACTCCCACTCGAAGAGGTGATCGAACGCACCCCGGCCCCAACGCCCTGGCCTCCCCCCGCGACACTCGAACGCCTCCTCCTCAAAGCATCGGGAAAGGTCCTCGGTGCGAGGCTCGAGCGCTTCCCGCTCCTCGAGCGCATCTTCGCAGCCGGCGCGCGTCCGTTCCTCGAAACCGCGGCGGCAATCCGCGAGTTGGAACGGGGTGACGGTGCCCTGGGGGCGGAGGTGAGCGGCATGGCGCGCACCGAGACCCCGGAAGGGGACGCGCTGCGTGTGCGCTTTCGCGCCGACCGCGTGGAGCGCATCGCCGGAAGGCTCGTGCTGACCGACTACAAGACCGGAAGCCTGCCCGACTCCGGCCAGCGACCCCGCTCTCTCCTCCCGAAGGGAACGATGCTACAGGGCATGGCCTATGCCCTCGCATCGGTGGACATCGGCGATCCGGGAGAGGGCCGCTACCTCTACCTGAAGGGAGACCCCGAGGATCCGGCGACCCGCCAGGCGTTCGACACCGCGGACGATGCTTTCGCGGGGGAGACCGCGGCATTCGCGAACGCCCTGCAGGCGATCCAGGGAAGTCTCGAAGGTGGCGTGATGTTCCCGCGCCTCCTCGACGCGAAGAAGACCGGCCAGCCGGGCGGATGCAAGCACTGCGAAGCGCGCGCGGCTTGCCTCACCGACGACAGCACCGCGCGGCGCACGCTCCTGGCGTGGGTCGAGGAGGCCGGTCTCGGAGGAGAGGACGGGGAGCGACTTCGGGAACTCTTCGCCCTCTCAGGGCGCACGATCGCGAAGAAGCCACGGAAGGGATCCAAGGGGGGCAAGAAATCGTGAGCGAAACGGACTCCAGCGATCGGCCGAACTTCCGGGATGCCGAGGCTCGCCTGCGTTCCGTCACCACCTTCGATCGTCCGCTCGTCGTCGAAGCGGGGGCGGGAACCGGCAAGACCGCGACGCTCGTCGCGCGCATCCTGGTCTGGATCACCGGGAGGGGCTGGGAGCTCGCCGCCGAACGCGAACGCGCGCGAGGAACGAGCGCGCCCTCGCTGGAGGACGCGATCGCCTCACGCGCGTTCCGGGGAGTGACCGCGATCACCTTCACCGAGGCCGCGGCCGCGGAGATGGCCGCGCGCGTCGGCGAAGGACTCGCGAAGCTGCAGGCGGCCGCGGGCAGCACGGGCGGAAAGAGCCTCCTTCCCGGGATCGAGCCGGACATGCTCCCCGAACCCGACGAGCTCTCCCGCCGGTGCCGCGCCCTACGCTCGGCCCTCGACCAGTTCGACGTCGGAACGTTCCATGCGTTCTGCCGCCGCATCCTCGTCGCCCACCCGTTCGAGGCGGGACTGGCTCCGAACTTCGATCTCGACGCGACGGGACGGCGCACCGAGGAGGTGCTCCGCGAAGAGATGGAGGCCTTCCTTAGCGAAGCCCCGGGTGCGGAGATGGAGGCGCA
Source organism: Planctomycetota bacterium (assembly GCA_011053145.1). Classification (GTDB taxonomy): domain Bacteria; phylum Planctomycetota; class UBA1135; order UBA1135; genus DRLC01. The sequence goes on from DRLC01000093.1 coordinate 12,469, forward strand.
CCTCTTCGCCCTCGCGCGCGCGGGCAAGGGCCCCGCGGACCTCGAAGGGGCCGTCCTCTCGCTGCACAAGCAGGGGGCGCGCGCTTCGGATCTCGCGGCGGATCCGCTCCGAGACGAGGTCGTCGGAGCGCTACTCGCACGACTGCGCGGGTTCGTGGAGGAATACTGCGAGCACGTCGCGGAGCCCTTCTCCCGACTCGCGGCCAGCAGCACGGCGCGCAAGCTCGGCGACCCGATGGCCGAACTCCATGCGTGTTTCCTCTCGTTCGATGCCGAAGACCGGAAACTCTCGATCCGGGAACGATTCGAGAAGCTGCAGTCGAGAGCCCGCGATCTCATCGATTCGGGATGCAAGACCAAACTCGGGAAGTGGGCCAAGGGCGAATTCGGGAAGAAAGAGCTCGAGGAGCTCGAGACGTGCCCCGAGGAGCAGCGCCCGCGAATCCATCGCATGCTCCGGGAGCTGGGTGCCACGCTCCCGCCCCTCACCAAACTCGACCTCGAACTCCTCGAACACGGTCGCCGGGCCGTCTCGCACCTGCTCGCGCGCCTCGAAGCCGCGCTCCACCGCCGGGGCCTGGCCGGCTTCGCCGACCTCCTCGTCGAGACGCGGGCGCTCTTGGGTCGCTCTCCGGATCTCGCCCGTCGCATCCGCTCCCGGATCGATCAACTGCTGGTCGACGAATTCCAGGACACCGACGAGATCCAGTGCGACATCGTGCGCTCCCTCGCCCTTGCGGGCGGCGACGGGACGCGTCCGGCGCTCTTCGTGGTCGGCGACCCGAAGCAATCGATCTATACCTGGCGCGGCGCGGACCTCACCGCCTACGAGGCCTTCCGCAAGGACGTCGTCGAGGCCGGTGGTGAGGTGCTCGAACTCTCGAGGAACTTCCGCTCGGTCCCCTCGATCCTCGCCGAAGTCGATCGCTGCATCGCACCTGTGATGGAAGAGACGCGGGGGGTGCAGCCGAGTTTCGTGGGGCTCGAACCGCATCGCGAGGAAGGCGGCACCGCCGCACCCGCGATCGAGCACTGGATCACCTGGCTTCGGGATCCGGAAACCGGTGTGATCACCCCCGGGGCAGGGCTCGTGCAGCAGCAGTACGAGGCCGAGGCCCGGGCGGTCGCCGCGGACCTTCGGCGAAGGATCGACGCGGGGACGCTCGAACCATCGGACGCCGCGCTGCTCTTTCGGAGCACGGGGGACATGGACGTCTACCTCGCCGAACTGCGCGCGCGCTCGATCCCCTACGAGGTCCGCGGAGATCGCACCTACTACAGGCGCCGGGAGGTCCTGGACGCCAACGTGCTCGTCCGAGCGGTGCTGGATCCGGCAGACCGCATCGCCCTCGCGGGTTTCCTGCGCGCTCCCTTCGTCGGGATGCCCGACGCCGCCCTCGTTCGCTTCCTCGGGGGCGATGCCGCCGCGAAACTCCGTACCGCCGTCGGCGCATCCCCTGAACTTCTCGAAGCGCTCCGATCCGAACTCCACCTGCTCCGTCGCTCCCTCCCCACCGGGATCCCGGGTCTTCAGGAGCTCGGGGACTGGACCGCGAGCGTTTTCATCGCCCTGCGCCACCTCCTCGAGGCGCGTCGCGAGTTCGCCTCCCTCCCGATCGACCGCTGGGTCGACCACCTGCGCGAGCGCTTCCTGGTCGACGTGACCGCCGCCGCGCGTTTTCTCGGGCGCTATCGCATCTCGAACCTCGATCGCTTCTTCCGGGAGCTCGTGGAAAGCTTCGTGGAACTCGACGGGGACACCCAGGCGGTACTCCGCAGGTTGCGGGCCGACGCTCGTGGATCGGAACGCGACGACAGGGCCGGTGCTCCGGAGTCGAGGACGAACGCGGTCCAGGTCGCGACGATCCATGGGTCGAAGGGACTGCAGTACGGCCACGTCTATCTCGTGCAGACCCACAAGAAGAAAGGGGGCGGGGGAAGGGCCAATCCAGCGGCCTGGATGCGAATGGGCCCCTGCGCGGGCTACGAGGTGTTCGGGGCACCGACCCCGAACTATGCGGAACTGAAGCGCCATGCCGCCGAGGCCGCGGACGCCGAGCGCGTGCGGCTGCTCTACGTCGCGTTGACGCGCGCCGCCGACCGCCTCGTCATCCTCGGGGCTCCCCCCAAGGCTCCGAGCGACTGGCGCCGCGCGAATAGCACCGGGGCCCTGCTCACCCTCCGCGCGAACCGGCCGCAATCGGAACTCGAGGAGCTCGCCGCGTCCGGGGCGGGCGAGCCGTACATCGACGCCCACGGCGTCCACTGGAGACTGACCCTCGATGTCGCCGACGACGGGTCGGTTCCGGAATCGCGAATGCGGCGGTCACGAGCACCGGGCCTCGACGCCTCGGAGCTGCGCGCGGACGGGGAACGGCTCGAGAGGCTGCGATGCGAAGCGGAGGCGCGCGCTTCACGCCCCTGGCAGGCTCGGCCGAGCGAGGGGGAGCACCTCGACGGGAGCACGGGCCGGGCGGGGGCCTCCCGTGACCGGGCAGAGGACGGCACGAACGGGCTCATCGCGCGCACGGTCGGCACGCTCGTCCACCGCCTCATCGAGGAGGATGCCCCCGAACTCGACGTCGAGGGATCCGAACTGGCCGATCGGCTGGAAGCTCACCTTCTCGCCGCCTATCCGGGTGCCGACGCACCCCTGCTCGCCGCGATGACCGATCGCGCGCGCCGCGTCCTCGCCCGAATGCGATCCAACGGACTGCGCGAGCGCCTCACGCGGGTCGGGGCGTCGGTGGTCGCGCGCGAACTCCCCGTCGTCGGCCCGCCCCCCGCCACCGGCGGTCCCCGCGATGCGGTCTCGTTCACCGCGGGTGCGGTCGACCTCCTGATCCGGGAGGGGGATGAACTGGTCGTCGTGGACTTCAAGACCGACGAGGTGGAAACCGCCGAGGACGTGGAACGACGCGCCGCGGCCCACGCATCCCAGGGGACCACCTACACCGAACTCATCGCGACCGCGCTCGACCTGGCACATCCCCCAGCGTTCGAGCTGTGGTTCCTCTCGGCCCCGACGAGCGAACTCGCGGTGCGGCGCATCCCGGCAGGCTCCACGCGCTGATCGGCCACGGCTCCCCGGGAGGGGTGGGACGTGGGTAAGATGCGTCCATGCACGCACCGACGCTCGCCCTTCTCGCCGCTCTCCTCCTCGCCCCCCCCACCCCCGCGCACTTCGAAGACAGCGC
>DRLC01000094.1 GCA_011053145.1 Planctomycetota bacterium
GACCTGGTGTGGGTTCTTCTCTTCACGATCGTCTACCTCTTCTAGGAGTTCCCGCGGATGACTGGCGAAGACAAGCATTTCGATGCGAACCGGATCTTCTTGGGCCTACTCGTCCTGACCGCCCTCGAAGTGGGGTGGGGAGTGATCGGCGGAGCTGAGCACCTGGGCTGGGGCAAGCCTCTCCTCTGGGGGGGACTCCTTGTGTTCGCGCTCCTGAAGGGGTGGCTGATCGCGAGCTACTTCATGCATCTGCGCTTCGAAGGCTGGATCGTGAAGGGGTTGCTCATTCCGACGCCCGTTCTCGTCCTCGTGATCATGGGGTATGTCGCGAACGACATCGCGGACGAGGATGCCCCCTTCACGCACCCGATCGGGTCCATGCTGGATCCGGCGACCGGGAAGGTCGTCGAGAACATGCACGAGGTCTGGGAGCCCCACGAGGATCATCCCGGGGAAGCCACCGAGGAGGTGGAAGCCGAAGGGGGCGAAGGGCACTGACCCCAGCTTCGGAGATGGTTCGTTCGATCGTGTCTTCGGGAATCGTGAGCGCTTCCCTCGGCCTGCTCTTGCTGTCCGCCGGGTGCGGTGGGGGCACCGTGGAAGGACGGAGTTCGGGGCCGGTTCTCACCGCTGATGCCGACGATCCGATCGTGTTCGGGGAAGTTCCCGAGTTCCGTTTCCTCGACCAGGATGGGAAGGAAGTGACGCGCGAGGACCTGCGCGGGCACCCGTTCGCCGTGGCAGCGATTTTCACACGCTGCGCCGGGCCATGCCCTCGCATCACGGCGGGGATGCGTCGCCTGCAGGACGAGCTCGAGGGGACGGATGTTCGGCTCGTCTCGGTCTCGGTCGACCCGAGCTACGACCGGCCGGAGGTCCTGGCGCAGTACGCGAGCAACTACACCGCCGACACATCGCGCTGGAGCTTCCTCACCGGGACGGAGGAGGAGGTGGAGGCTTTCCTGAAGGATGGGCTCTGGCTGCCCCTGGCCCGGGCGGAGGCGGGAGCGGAACCGGCCAAGGCCGTGACCCACTCGACAAAGATCGTCGCGATCGACCGTGAGGGCCGCATCCGCGGGTGGTATGACGGCATCGACGAAAAGGAGCGTGAACTCCTGCGCAGGCGCCTCATCGCCCTCGCGGAGTCCTGAGTTGCGCGGGATGCTGGATCCGCAACATCCGGCGTTTCCCCTCCCACGTCCTTCCCGCGGCCGTCCGCTCCGGGAGTGTCCCCCATGCTCGACCATCTCCCCACGATCAATGCATGCCTCAACGCCGGGGCCGCGGTGCTCCTCTTGGTGGGCCGTTCCCTGATCCGAGCCGGCCGCCGGAGGGCCCATGCCCGGACGATGATCGCGGCGTCCGTCCTGAGCGCGCTCTTCCTGGCGGGCTACCTGACCTACCATTTCGCCGTGGTCCCAGAGCTCGGTCACACCCCCTTTCGGCGGGAGGGAGCCTGGAAGTCGATCTACTACGGGATGCTCCTCACCCACGTTCTCCTCGCGGCCCTGAACCTGCCCATGGTGATTCTCACGCTCTGGCGGGCCTCGAGGAAGGATTGGGAGCGTCATCGCCGGATCGCCCGCTGGACATGGCCCATCTGGGTCTACGTCTCGGTCACCGGGGTTCTCGTTTATCTCGCCCTCTATCACTTCAACCCTCCTCCGGCATAGAATCGCGCCTGCCATGATCTCGACCGAGTGGAAGAAGACCCTGATGGTGATCGTGCCGGCCGTCCTCGTGTTCGGCTTCCTGGCGCGTACCGGATACGCCTGAGACAGCTGCCGGGAGGCGGTCGCCTCCGAAGGCGGTGGGCTTGGGCGCGGCTTCAACCTGAGCATCCTCTTCATGCTCAGCGTGATGGTGTTGCTCTCGGGTGGGTTCGTGATGCTCATGCGCCAGTCCATCCGAAAGGCCGAGCGGCGCTCCCAGGGCGGAATGGAAACCCAGGCGGATTCGGCCGGTCCCGGTTGTCGGGATGGGGCCGAGGGAGAAGAGCGAAAGGGATAGCACGGGGCCGGTCGCGGCTCGGAGAATCGCCGGCGGGACGAGTTCCAGGAGGCCGTCCTGGTCTCGGGGGCGATCGATCTTGCTGGCGGGCGTCGCCGGGGCCGCACTCCTCGGCGTCCTGGTCTTTCCCGGTGCCGCGACCCGGGAGTTCGAGGGCGCGCGGCTCTGGATCGCGGATCGCGGTGCAGGTCGCTTGGTCGGTGCGGACCGGATGCTGCGGCCGCTCGGGAGCTGCGAACTGCCTGGGCTCGAGTCGGTGCTCGGGACTTCCCGAGGGGAGCTCTGGATCGTCGCGGAGGATGGAGCGCTGCTTCTTCGGGAGGACGCTCGGGGACATCGTGCGCGCTGGCGGATCCCGGAGCCGGCCCGCCTCCTCGATCTCGCCGAAGCGCAAGGGGGTGGGATTCTGGTCCTGGTCGCCGAGGGAAGTCGGCGTGTCGTGCGTGTGGTCCGAGGAACGGGGGTCGGGTCCGCTCTCGTCGTCCCGGATGGGGCGATGGGGCTCGCCTCGGGCCCGCGGGGAGCCCTGGTGTACGGGGAGCGGGGTGTGTGGGCGCTGGATGTGCGCGGGAGCGTTCCCACCACGGTCGCGGTTTCACGGGTCGGGGCCCGGGATGCCGGCGCCGTTTCGGGGGAGACGGGGGAAGGAGCGTTCTGGTGGCGCCTGCGCCCGGACGGCACTCAGCTCGACCTTCTCGGTGCCGGGCTCGAGCCGCGGCGCAGTGTGCTTCTCCCGCTGCCGATGAGCTCCGGTGCCGTGGACGAGAACCGGATCTGGCTCGCGGCTCGGGGCCGGACCCGACTCTTTTGCGTCGACCTCCCTTCCCTCGAGATCTCCCCCGACCGCGTCCTCGACCCAGGCCTCTCGTCGAAGGTGGTCGCAGCCACGCCTCTCCCGGACGGCGGCGGGCTCACGCTCGCCCTACCAGGGGCTCTCCTTCGGATGACGCCGCGCGGACGCCTCGTCGGGTCCCAGGGGGGATTCCGGGGGATCGTGTCCCTCGCGATCTCGTCGGCGCCCCATGGGGCCGCCTCAGTCCCGGGAGAGTAGCGCGGCGGCGAGCAACGTCTTCGCGTCGCAGACCTGCTCCCCGCCCAGGATCTCGGAGGGGTGGAGGCGTTCGAGCTCGATTTCCTCGTCGGGGTCCGGTGCTTTCCCCCCGCCAGGGATCCGTTCGAGTTCGCGGGCGAGGAACAGGGTCAGGACCTCCGAGCAGAACCCGGGTGCCGCAAAGAAGCTGCGGAGCGGGGACCAGTGCGCTGCCCGGTGTCCGGTCTCCTCCTCGAGTTCGCGCCGAGCAGCTCGCAACGGGTCTTCGCCTGCTTCGAGCCGTCCCGCGGGGAGTTCGAGGAGCCAATCCCCCGCCGCGTGGCGGTACTGGCGTACCAGCAGGAGGCTACCGTCGGCCAGGACGGGGGCGATGCAGACGGCCCCGGGATGATCGACGACGACGAGGTCCTGCTGGAGTCCGGAGGGAAGGAGGCAGGATTCCCGTTTGACCTCGAAGATTCCGCCGTCGACCAGGGTCGTCGAGCTGAGGGTCTGGACGAGCGGATGTCGTTTCATGTCCGGAACTCGCCGGGGGGGAAGGATTGGTACGCGCGGAGCCTGTCCCCGCGGGGGCGTCGGTCACTTCGGAGGATGAGCCGGCCGGCGGTCCGGCCAAGGGGAGGCCGTCTCGCCTCAGGCCCGGTCGTCCATCAGTTCTTCGATCGGGGGGGTGGCGGGGGCGCTGCGTCGCGTTTCGGACCGCAGGATCCGCTCGAGTCCCGCATTGAACGCGGTCACGGTGTTCGCGATGTCGGGCCGGTTGTGATCCATCGCCATCTGGGCGAACTTTCGCAGGCGACGCTGGACCTTGGGGATCTCCTTGATGACGGGGTCCTCCCTCTTCTGCCGCGAGGCCTCGCGAGTCTTGATCTCCAGGATGCGGGCCTCGAGTTCCTTGATCCTTTCCTCAGGAGTGCGGCGGGTGTACTTGCGGCGTTTGCCTTGGGTCGTGGATTCCATGAACAACTCCCCTGTGGGGGCTGATGATGATTTCGAGCGTGCGGCTCGAGTCGATGGGGGGGCAACACAAGCCCGATGCCTTGGGGAAGGGAAACTTCCGATGAGCCTGCGTAGCACGAGGGTCGTTCTCATCGCGACCCTCGGACTGGAATCGGCGAGGTTGCGGGGGAACAGAATGACCCCACCCACCGATTCGAGAGGGCGAATACTTTAGTCTCGTCCCCGTTTGTCCACAACGGGACGGGCTAGAAAAGCCGGCTTTCGCGCATGGGAAAGTGCTTTCAGAGGGTCCCCGGCGGACCGGAAACCGAACTTTCCCTGGAGGAGTTGGGGACGAATGAGGGAATCCTGTTCGATGTCCCGGGGGCTCCGGGACAGGGTTTCGGCCCGGCTGGGACTCCCAATCCGCCCCGGCTCTGCTAGAGTCCTCGCCGTCTCCCGCCGGGGGTTTCCCTTCCTCCGCACCGGCCCGGGAAGCGAAAGCCCTCCCGGCCGTGTCCAATCGGGTCCTCACCACGAGAGGGCCCGCCCTCTCATAAGCCCAGGGACCGTGAACGACGACATCAAGAGAGTCCTCCTGACGGAGGACCGCATCCGCGCAGGGATCGCGTCCCTCGCGAAGCGCATCACCGGTGCGTATGCCGAGCGGGAACTCGTCGTCGTCTCCGTGCTAAAGGGTTCCTGCATCTTCGCATCGGACCTCGTGCGTGCGCTCCCGATTCCACTCGAGATGGAATTCGCATGCGTCGAGAGCTACCGCGACGGTACGGATTCCGAGGACCTCTCCCTTCGGTTGCTCCCGCGGGCCCGGGATATTCGCGGTCGGTCGGTTCTGCTGGTCGATGACATTCTCGACAGCGGACGCACCCTGCGCGCCGTCCGTTCGGAGCTCCTCGAAATGCAGGCGCGAGACGTGGCGACCTGTGTGCTCCTCGACAAACCGAGTCGCCGGGTGGTTCCGATCGAGGCGGACTACTCCTGCTTTCAGGTCGAGGACGTCTTTGTCGTGGGGTACGGGCTCGACCTTGCAGGCAGGTACCGAAATCTGCCGTACATAGGAGAGCTGCGCGAGTGTGCGATCGCTTCCGCCACTGGAGGTCGCGATGAGTGAGGTCTTCGTCGTTCCCGCCGAACGCAGGGGAATGGAGCTCGACGAGTTTCTGTGCCTGCTCTTTCCAGCATGGAACAAGGGGTTTCTGAGGCGCGAGGTGCGTGAGGGGCGGGTGCTCGTCGACGGAGCGGTCGCGCTCCCGTCCACCCGGCTTCGCACCGACCAGGTCCTGCTGGTCGACATCGACCCGGAGTCCGCACCCCGCATGCCCCTCGCGCCGAAGGAGAAGGTCCGCGTTCTCTACGATGGTGGCTCCTGGCGCGTGGTGGACAAGCCGCCGGGCCTCGCGGTCGAGCCCGAGCGCTGGGATCGCGACGCGGGATCCTTGCAGGGGGCTCTCCTGCGCGACTCGATCGAGGAGAGCGGTCGGGGCGCCGTTCCCGGGGGGCGGGGAATCGAAGCGCGACCACGGCTCGTTCACCGAATCGACAAGGGGACCAGCGGCGCCGTGATCGTCGCCTTCTCGATCGAGGCCGAGCGATCCTTCCGGGCGGCGTTCGAGAGCGGTGGAGTGGAGAAGTCCTACCTCGCTCTCGTGGAGGGGGAGCACCCCCTCGCGGATGGCGAGAGCGAGGTGATCGATCTTCCGATCGGCCCTGATCCTCGGCGCAGTGGGCGGATGCAGGTTTGGCCCGACGCGCGCGAAACCGGGGAAAGGAAGCGCGGACGCAAGGGGCTCCCACCCGCGAAGGCGTCACGCACCCGGGTCGAAGTCGAGCGGCGTTTTCGCGGCTACACGCTCCTGCGGTGCAGTCCGCTGACCGGACGCACGCACCAGATCCGTGTCCACCTCGCCCATGTCGGATTCCCCCTCGCCGTCGACCACCTCTACGGTCGTCGCGATGCGCTCCTGCTCTCCGCCTTCAAGAGCGGGTATCGCCCCAAGCCGGGCCGCCCGGAGCGACCCCTGATCGATCGACTGACCCTGCACGCCGAGTCCGTCGTGATCCCCCCGATGGAGGGGGTCGCGGCGGAGCGTGTGCGGATCTCCTCCCCCCTCCCCAAGGACTTCGCACGCGTCCTCAAGCAACTCGAGAAGCACAGGAAACTGAACCGTTGAAGCTGAAACAAAGAGTCGGAGACTTCCGTGTCCGGGAACTCCTGGATGAATCCTATTTGACCGAACGCGGTGACTTTCGCGTCTACCGCGTCAGCAAGCGAAAGCTGACGACCCCCGAGGCGATGGATGCCCTCGCCGCCGAGGCCGGGGTCGATCGTGCGGACGTCGGGGTCGCCGGCTGGAAAGATCGCCAGGGCATCACCGTGCAGTACATGAGCGTGCCGCGCGGACGCAAGGTCCGGATCCAGGCACCGGAACTGAAGATCGACTCGATCGGGTTCGGCAACGAGCCGTACTCGAGTGAGCACAGCCGCGGCAACGGGTTCGAACTCTGCGTGCGTGCATTGACAGGAGACGACATCCGCAGGCTGCGCAGGAGCATGCCGATCGTCCGCGAGCACGGCCTGATCGACTATTTCGACGACCAGCGTTTCGGCAACTTGACCCACGGCCAGGGGTGGATCGCACGCGAGCTGATGCTCGGCCGGGTCGAGGCCGCGCTGCGCGCGCTCCTGACGGCGCCCGGAGCCCACGACGACGAGCGGCGCCGGCGGTTCAAGTCAGCGCTGCACCGATCCTGGGGGGACTGGCGAGCCTGCCGGGAGGTGGCGGGAAAATTCGGCGCTCACCACTCGATCTTCGAGCACCTGAAGAAGAATCCCGATGACTTCGCGGGCGCCTTCCGTTTCGTCGCGACCCGTGTTCGCCTGATCCATCTCTTCGCCTGGCAGTCGCACCTGTGGAATCGCGCCGCGGCGGATCTCGTGCGCTCGTGCACCGAACTCGAGGACCGCGTCCTGATGGACAGCGAAGAGGGGGTGCTCGTGTCGTACGCGGACGCGCCTCCCGCAGCGATCACCGCCAAGCCGAGCCTGCGCCTCCCGGGCGAGGGACTCGAGGACGTGCTCGACTCCGACGACCTGAGCCGGTTCGAGGACGTTCTGGCTCGCGAGGAGATGGTCCCCGACCAACTGCGCATCGACGGCATCGAGGGGTGGAAGCTCAAGGGCGAGGATCGCCCCCTCGTCGTGCATCCCCGCCACCTGCGGGTACGCCCCGCCGAAGAGGACCTCATCAACCGTGGACTTCGGATGGTGCGGGTGCGCTTTGAACTCCCCCGGGGGTCCTACGCATCGCTCGTCGTCAAGCGGCTCTTCGCGCTCACGCCGAAGGAGAGCGAGGCTCGGGCGAAGCAGCCCAGGCAGGAGCGACGTGAGCGTTCTGGCTCCAGTCGATCGGGATCGTGGAATCGGGGACACACGGGGACCTCGGAGCGTGGGGGCCGAAGCTGGAATCGAGATCGGGACCACGGAGGCCGTCGCGACGATCACGGAGAACGTGGCGAGCGAGGTTGGAAGCGTGGCGGGGGGGCCGGGGAGTCCCGTCGCCCGGATCGGAACCGCCAGAGCGTCGAGCGCGGGAACTTCGCTCGGGCCCGGAGCGAAGGAAGGGGGCGTGGCTGGGGCCGCGACCCCGAGAGCGGTGGCCGCCAGGATTCTGGGCGTGGTCGCGAGGGCGGAGCGCGCGGTGGATGGAAACGGGACCGAGGCGAGGGCGAGCGGCGCCCTTGGAGCCGTGGCCGAGCCGATCGAGACCAGCGCGAACACGGCCGGGCTCGGAGCGGCGGTGGGCGTCGAGCCTGGGATCGCGATCGCGAGGACGATGGGCGTCCCGGTGGAGGTCGCGGGCCCGATCGCAGCGAGTCCGAGCCCCGGAATCGCGCCCGAGGTCGCGGGGAGCGCCAGGGGTGGGGCCGCGATTCGTCCCGGGAAGGCCGGCGCGGCGCTGAAGGGGACCGGCGTGCGCGAGAGAAGCGCTCGAGCGACAAGGAGCCGACCGGCTGGAAGGGCGCGAAGCCCCGGAGCGATCATGGTGGCAAGGCCCCCCGAATCGATTCGAAGGGCTCCGCATGGGGTCGCGGACGACAAGGAGACAGGTCATGACCGAGGAACAGGTGATCGGAGTCATCGGAGGTTCGGGGCTGTACAGCGTCGAGGGATTCGAAGAAGCCGAGGAGGTCCGTCTCTCGACTCCCTTCGGTGCGCCCTCGGATGCCTACCACGTCGGGACGTTGGGCGGCGTCAAGACGGTGTTCCTCCCGCGCCACGGAGTCGGACATCGCATTTCGCCTTCGGAGATCAACTACCGCGCGAACATCTGGGGGCTCAAGGCCCTCGGAGTCACGCGCATCCTGTCGATCTCAGCGGTCGGTTCGATGCGCGAGGAAATCGCCCCGGGTCATTTCGTCTTCGTCGATCAGTTCGTGGATCGCACGCGCCATCGCCCCGACACGTTCTTCGAGGGCGGCGTGGTCGCCCACGTGATGTTCGCCGACCCGATCTGTGGGGAACTCTCGAAGGCTCTCGCGGGGAAGGGAAGAGAGCTCGGGATCCCCGTCCATGAGGGGGGAACCTACATCTGCATGGAGGGGCCGCAGTTTTCGACGCGCGCCGAATCGAAGCTCTACCGGAGTTTCGGCGCGGACGTGATCGGGATGACGAATCTGCAGGAAGCGCGCCTCGCCCGCGAGGCCGAGCTCTGCTACGCGACCGTGGCGATGGCGACCGACTACGATTGCTGGCGCGAGGGCGAGGAGGACGTGACCGTCGAAGCGATCCTCGCGGTGATGAAGGAAAACGTCGACCACGCGCGTGCGCTGATCCGTGCCGCCGTGCCCTTCCTGGCCGGTTCGAGGACCTGTGCTTGCAAGGATGCACTGCGGTACGCGATATTGACGGACCCCGGGCGCATCCCACGCGAGGCGCGGGAACGGCTGGGTCTCCTGATCGACAAGTACCTTCCCCGCTGAATCCGCCTCCGACCGTCATGCGCAAGACCACCTGTGCGGGACTCTTCCTCCTGCTCGCCGCCGCCTGCCAGAGTTCCCCCGACATCCGGAGTATGCTGGAGGCCCTCCCGGATGAGCACCCGAGTCAGGAGTGGCACGTCGGGCCGGACGTCTACGTCGATGACACGGGCACCGCGCGCTTCGTACGCCCGCTGCTCGAGGCCTTCGACCTCGATCGAGCAGCGAAGACGCTCGGTTTCATCGACCAGTTCTACCGGGCACCCGGGAACCACGGCTACGACGCGGTCGTGGACCGGGTGGTAGCGGACCTCGAGGCTGCGGGCTTTGGTGGGGACGATTCGCGCCTCGGTGTGCAGGTCATCGAGACCGAGCAGGACAGCGATGCGTGGACGCCGGTCAGCGCGAGCGTGACCTTGCTCGCGGACGGGGAGGAGCCACGCGTCCTCCATGGCTTCGATTCGAACGAGGACTCGGATCGGGTGATGCTTCCGACCAATGCCCCCAGTTGCTCGGTCGAGGGGCAGGTGGCGCTGCATCTCGATGAGCTCAAGAAGGGAATGATCCTCGTGACCGATGTGAGCGCGACCCAGGTGTTGCGGCGCGCTACGGCACGCGGAGCGGCCGCGATCCTCTCGGCCTCGCTTCCCGACTACAACATCGACCAGAGCGGTCAGCGCCGGCACCTGGATGCGATCCAGTTCCGCACCCTCCCCGCGACGATCACGATGCCTGTCTGCCAGATCTCGACGCGGTCCCTGCGCGCGATCGAGGCGGCCGTGGAGAGAGGAGCGGTCCGCAAGCGCCCGGTGAGGATTCGTTTCGAGGCGGAGGTGCTCAAGGAGAAGCGCCCGCTGCGGACGATCGTCGCGACGATCCGCGGGGCGAAGACGCCCGAGCGAGCGGTGGCGATGGTGAGTCACATCCAGGAGGCCGGAGCCAACGACAATGCGACGGGCGTCGCTGGAATGCTGGAGGGCGCCCGGTCTCTCGCCAAGATGCTCGAGGAAGGCGCCTTGCCCTGGCCGGACTCGACCCTGGTCTTCATCTGGGGGGACGAATTCAGCCAGAGTCAGGTTTGGCTCGAATCCACCGATCTGACCCCGATCGCGGGGATCTCGTCCGACATGACCGGGGCAGCCAAGGACACCGGCGCGATCGCGCTCCTCGAGCGCATGCCCGATCCGGGCGCCCTGACGACACTGCCGCCTGACGCCCATACCCCGTGGGGCGCGGGGCAGGTGGACTCGGAGAACCTGAACCCGAACGGCTTTTCGATCATCGCCCGCTGCGCGATGGTGGACGTGGGGCTCGAGTCGGGAGGCTGGCCCTGTGCCGACCACCCGTGGGAGGGCGGGAGTGACCACGACGTGTTCATCAACCGTGGTATCCCGGCCGTGCTCTTCTGGCACTTCACCGACTTCACCTACCACACGAGCCTTGACCGCCTGAACTACGTCGACATCACCGAGGTTCGCCGCACCACCGCGGCGATCCTCGCCACCGCCCTGGCCGTCGCCGCTCCGCGCCCGACCGACCTCGATCGGTACTTGCGTTCGCTCGACATGGACAAGTCGATTCGCATCGGCGCCGCGCGTGAGGTCGAAGACCAGAACCTCGAGGCCCTTTGGAAGGTCTGGGCCGATGGTTCCCGAAACTGGTTGCGAAAGCTCTGCCTAGGAATCGAGGAGGACCTTCCGAAGGGCAACGGCTGATCGCAGGCCCGGGTCTCTCCACTCTTCCCGACACCCGGATCGGGTAGCAGCGACGTGGGCTCGTCGGCGCTGCGAACGGGTCTTCGGCTGGTGGGCTGGACGCGCGCCGGCCGGTGCGCCATCCTCGTGGCATGAACACGAACGAGCCTGCCCCGCGTCCCTCGCTTTCGCGCCGCGAACTCCTCGGAGGAACCGTCGCCCTCCCGCTCGTCGCTCCGATGATCCGGACCGGCAAGCGGACCCCCGGTCCGACGCTGGTGGGGAGTTCGAACGGTCTCGATGGGATGCGCAAGGCCTACCCCGCGCTCCTGGAAGGGTCCCACCCCCTCGATGTCGCGATCGAGGTCGTCAAGGTTCAGGAGGCGGATCCGACCGACCACAGTGTTGGGCTCGGTGGTCTGCCGAACGAGGACGGGGTGGTCTCGCTCGATTCCGCTTGCATGGATGCGGAGACCCACAACTCCGGTGCGGTGGCCGCGATCGAGAACATCCTCCATCCGTGCGAGGTCGCCCGTCTCGTGATGGAGCGCACCGACCACTGCCTGATCGTGGGGAAGGGCGCCTATGAATTCGCGCGCATGCACGGTCATCCGCATACCGAGCTTCTGACCGAGGAAGCGCGGCGGATCTGGCTGCGCTGGAAGGAGACGATGAGCGATCGCGACGATCGCCTCGTCCCGGCGACGCGCCCCGAAGAAGAGAAGCATGGCGCGATCGTCCCATCCCGTTTCGAGCGCCACGGCACGATCCACTGCTCGGCGCTTTCGAAGGGGGGCAAGCTCGCGTGCACGACCACCACTTCGGGGCTGGCCTTCAAGATCCCCGGGCGCGTCGGCGATTCTCCGATCGTCGGAGCCGGACTGTACTGCGACCAGGAGGCGGGGAGTGCAGGGTCGACCGGGCGCGGCGAGGCGGCGATTCTCTCGAACGGGAGTTTCGCATGCGTGGAGATGATGCGCTCCGGCATGCATCCCAAGGATGCGGGGATCGAGGTCCTTCGGCGTATCGTGCGACAGGCCCGCCGCGCAGCGGGCTGGCAGCCCTCTCTCCTGCGCGAGGACGGTTGGCCCGCGTTCTCGATCCAGTTCTATCTGCTCGATCCGACCGGCCGATACGCGGGGGTCACCCTGGGCGGACCTGCGAAGTTCGCCGTCGCGGACCCGGAAGGTGGGCCGCGCGTGGAAGACCTCGAACGCCTCGAACCCTGATCGGGCCGGAGGGCAAGGCAGGATTCCGACACGAGAGGCCCTCGGCCCCTGCGGCCAGGCCATGGCGGCCCAAGGCCCCGCCCTCTTCCGGCACGGACCCACACGGGCACCAAGCGGCCCTTTCCAGGGGATGCGACGACAGAGTGTCCCCTACGCAACGCCGGCGTTCCCCCGGTCTCGGGGCGCCGCCCGCGAACCTCCCTTCATGCTATCCTGGTGGTCAGGCAGCCTCGTCCGTGGGGGCTGCCGGCTCGCAAGGCATTCGACGACGGAGGTTTCGATGTTGCTCGCACTCTCGCTCCTCGTTTCGGCGCCTGGGCTCGCTCCCCAGCAACAGGCGTCCCTCCCCCCTTCCCCCGTGTTGTCCGTCGGGAGCGGACAGGCTGGTTGGCCAGGATATGGGGGCTGGATCCCCCCATCCGAGAGGTCGCTCCTGTTCGCGGATCCGTCGGTCTACATCGAGCCATCTCGTGGCCCCTTCGAGCGAGCGGATCTGACCGGAGACGGGATCGACGATGTGATCGTCGAGAGCGGGATCGGGAACCTGCGGATCCTGGTCGGGCGGGGCAACGGGAGCTTCATCCGGGGACGGGCCTTCCCCTCGGCCGTCGGGATCGACCGGATCCGGATCGGGGACTTGGATGGAGACGGCCAGAATGACGTCGTCTTGTCCACTTCTTCAACGTTCGGCGTTCACCTCGGCGAAGCGGGGGGCAGTCTGGGGGCTGTCTCGACGATTTCGGCTCCAGGTACCCTAACCAGGGACTTCCTCCTCGGGGACTGGAATGGAGATGGACACCTGGACCTGGCCGCGACGACGTCGCAGTCCCCGCTGGCCACCGCGTTCGGACAGGGAGATGGGACCTTCCTTCCCTGGGTCCTCTATCCGAGCAGCAGCGGGGGGCAGGCCCTCGCGTCGGGCGACCTGAACGGTGACGCCATTACGGATCTGGTTGTCGCGCAAGGGACATCGCACGGCGTGAGGGTGTTCCTGGGGGAGGCCGGAGGATCCTTCAGCGATCAAGGGTTGTTCCCCGTGGGCAAGTTCCCATCCCACGTTTCCCTGGGGGACTTCGATCGGGATGGAGCATTGGATCTGCTCGTCGACCCGGATGACCAGCTGCAGCTCTTCCTCGGTGCCGGCGATGGATCCTTCGGGGGGGTGATGGTCCTCTCGCACGCTTCTTATCCGACGAGCTTCGAGGTGGCCGATCTGAACGGGGACGGCAGTTTGGACGTCGTCGTCGTCGAGGAGCAGATCCGCGGGCTCGGCGTTCTGCTCGGGAACGGGGACGGGACCTTCGCCGCGGAGAACCTCGTCCCGGGATCCGCCTGGACGGACGAGGTCAAGATCTCGGACCTCGACCGGGACGGGGCACCGGATCTCCTCCGTGCGCACAACCGAAGCATCGAGGCGACCCTCGGGAACGGGGATGGGACCTTCGCCTCGCGCGCCGTCCTGCCTTCGGGCGATGCGAGCAATGCCATGCTCGTTCGGGACTGGAACGGAGACGGCATCGGCGACGTCCTGAGCGCATTCTCGACTGTTGCGGCCGTCGCCCTGCGGTTCGGGTCGAGTACCGGAACCTTCTCGTCCGAGGTGCAGCTCCCGACGCCTGGCCCGGTCTATTCCTTCGTTGCGGGGGATCTGAACGGGGATGGGGTCGACGACCTGGTGGCGACCCTAGAGGGCACGGCTCCGCTTCTGGTGTGGCTCGCCGATGGTTCGGGATCCTTCCAAGCGGTCCCGGATCCGATCCCGGCGAACCTCGTGTTCCAGCGGGAGTCCTTCCTCCTCGGGGATTTCGACGGCTCCGGCACTCTCGATCTGGCGATCGACGTGAACGGGCTCCGCATCTACCCGGGCCGAGGGGACGGCACCTTCGATCCGGGGCTCCTGGTCGGAACCGTCGGTCCAGTCCGCATGGTTCAAGCGGACCTGAACCTCGACGGCCACTTGGACATCGTCGGGACGAATCGATATCGCAGTGAGGTTTCTGTCTACCTGGGCGTTGGCGACGGGACCTTCCAGAACGTGATGGTCACGAAGTACCAGTATCCCGTCGACCACGTCGTCTGCAGCGATTTCAACCGAGATGGCCTGCCCGACCTGATCGTGGAGTCTCTCGGTCCGGAGGGCTACCTCGCGTCGGTCTTGCTCGGACAGGGGGACGGCACGTTCGTGAGGGACCGTAGGATTCCGATCGGTATCGAATTCCTCGGAATGCTCCAGGGCGACATGAATGGCGACGGCCTCCCGGACTTCGTGACGTTCCGCTCGGAGGGGTTCGAACTGTGGCGTGGTCGAGGCGAAGGGAGCTTCCGCATCGGTGAGGGCTTCGGTCTCCTGGATCTCACCAGAGCCGCGGCGATCGGAGATGTCGACGGGGACGGCAAGTTGGACGTGGTCGCCGGGGGGGTCGGGGGGACGACGTTCGCCGGGATCACCGTGCAGTTCCGGCGGCCCCGCTGAGGAGCTTTGGAGGGCGGTCTTCCCTAGGGAGTCGGTCCCCCCCCTCTCACGGTCTGCTCCGCACCGTGAGGGCGAGGCGGAACTCCCTAGGGTCGATCCCTCCGTCTCCGTTGCGATCGAGCGCCGCGATGACGGCCTCGATGCGGATGACCGGCGAGATTCCACCCGCCAGGGCGCGCAGATCCCTGGCCGTGATTCGGCCGTCGTGGTCGTGGTCGAGGCGGGCGAAGGGGCCGGCTGCGGCCGCGGATTCGTCGTCGGCGCCCGTTCCGGGGGTCGTTCGGGAGAGTTCTTCGACGTCCTGGCGGATCTCCGGGGAGAGGCGTTCGGAGACGAAGAATGCGAGGGCGCCGAGTTCGGGGAGTTCGAGCTCGCCACTCTCGTTCTGGTCGGTCTGCTGCACGATCAGCGCCGAGGAGAGCTCGTTCCCGATACGCTCCACGATGACGTCCACCTCCGCGACGGCGAGCCCCCCGCTC
Organism: Planctomycetota bacterium; assembly: GCA_011053145.1. Classification (GTDB taxonomy): domain Bacteria; phylum Planctomycetota; class UBA1135; order UBA1135; genus DRLC01. Next base: position 14,874 of record DRLC01000094.1, read on the forward strand.
TGGTCCTGGTCGTAGAGGGCGAGGAGCTGCCCCGGACTCGGATACAGTCGCAGGCCCGCCGGAATCGTCGGGCGTGGGCGAGAGGAGCGGGGTGCGGGGCGATGGGGGCCGGGTGCTGGGGATCTGGCGGTGTCGAGCGTCGATGCCGGAGGCGACTCCCCGGAGTCCCCCTCCGGCGCGGCGGCGGGTTCGGCGCGCGGCGCCGGGTCGATCGGGGGCGAACTCTCTCGTCGCGCGGAGGCAGCGGGACCTGCCGACCGCGCGCCGATCTCCGTGGACCTCGGGAGCGGACGAGCGAGCTCCTCGCGCCGCCGGGCGAGCTCTTCGGCAGTGGGGATCGGGGCCGAGGCGCTCCCGAGCAGGTCGAGCATCGAAGCATCGCGCCCGAGGAATTCCGCCAGCGTCCAACGACCGTCCTGGTTCGTGTCGAACTCGAGGAAGTCACTCTTGGAAACGCCGAGCATCGCCTGCACTTCCCGGTAGGAGAGCCATCCGTTCCCATCGAGATCGCACGCGCGGCAGCGTTCGTGCGCGGTCGCCTCCAATTCCTCCCGCAGCTGGCGGTCGTGCTCTTCGGCCTCGCGGGCGAGTTCCTCGGCCGACGGTCGTTTTCCCCTCGCCCGCCCCTTCTCTCCTCGTTGTGGCGCGTTCCCCTTCCCGGCTTCGCCCCGGGGCTCGGGGTCCTTTCCCCGAAGGAGGCGCAGGAGGTCCTGCTCGCTCATTCCGTGCTCGCTGGCGGGGGACTCGGACCACGGCGAGCCGGAGTCCTGGGAGAACACGGCTCGAGGGAGTCCCAGGAGGGCGAGAGCAAGGAGGAGCTGGGAGCGCATGGGGGCGACCAGGATCCCTCGGGAGGGTCGCTTCGGCAAGCACATCATGCCGAGCCCCCTTCCGAGGCCCGACGCCGCGCTCCTCGCCGGGCGCGGCGGGCGATCGGGCGAGGCGCGGATTCGCCGCCGCGCACCGATCGGCGCGGTCCCCGCTCGGGGAGCAGCGCGAGTTCGAGCACCTCCTGGACGTGGCTCACGGTGTGGATCGTGACGCTCCCGCGGATCTCCTCCGGCAGCCCGTCCAGGTCCTCGGCGTTCAGCGCGGGCACGATCACCTCGCGGATCGCGCAGCGCCCGGCCGCGAGGATCTTCTCCCGAAGGCCGCCCACCGGAAGGACGGCGCCGAGGAGCGACATCTCGCCGGTCAACGCGACGTCGTGACGCACGGGCCGGTTGGTGAGCAGCGAGACCAGGGCGACCGCGATCGCGATTCCGGCCGACGGACCGTCCTTCGGGGTCCCCGCGGACGGGAAGTGCAGGTGCAGATCGACCTCGTCGAAGAGCGATGGTTCGAGGCCGTGGGCGGAGATCGTCGTGCGCACGTAGGAAAGCACCGTCTGCACCGACTCTCGAATCACCTCGCCCAGGGACCCCGTCAGGATCACCCGGCCGCTCCCCGCCATGGCGAGCGCCTCGAGCGGCAGCAGCGATCCGCCCACCGAGGTCCATGCGAGGCCCGTCGCAACTCCCACCCCGGGCCGACCCATGCGCGTTTCCTCGCCGACGGTGCGCGGCCCGAGAAGCTTTCCGAGGTCCGCCTTGCGAACCTTCAGTCCGTCGCCACCGCGCACGACGTCCACCGCCGCCTTGCGACCGAGGGCGATCAGGTGACGCTGCAGGCTGCGCACGCCGGCCTCTTCGGTCCAGCCGCGGATCAGATCGCGCAGCGCGCCCGGGGAAATGCGCAGCGCCCCGGCGTCGATGCCCGCGTGCTGCCTGGCGCGGGGCAGCAGGTGCCGGCGTGCGATCCGATACTTCTCCGCTTCGGTGTACCCCTGGAATGCGATCAGCTCCATTCGGTCGAGCAGCGTCTCGGGGATCTCCTCGATGTCGTTCGCGGTGGCGATGAACAGGCAGCCCGAGAGGTCGAACGGTGCGCCGAGGTAGTGGTCGAAGAACTCCGTGTTGTGTTCGGGATCGAGGACGAGGAGCAGCGCCCCGGCGGCGGTTCCCTCGCCTCCCAGACTGAGCTTGTCGATCTCGTCGAGGAGGATCACGGGATCGCGGGAGCCGACGCGGTGAATCCCCGCGAGAATCGCGCCAGGACCGCCGCCTTCGCGGTGGCGCGAGAGTCCGGCCAACTCGCGCTCCTGGGTCTTTGCTCCCACCGGAATCGTCAGGAACTCACGCCCGAGCGCCGCAGCGACCGCGCGCGCCATGCTCGACTTGCCGGTGCCGGGGGGCCCGACGAAGCAGATCGCCGTGCCACGCGCACCGCCGCCGAGCTGGCGAATCGCCAGGATCTCCGCGATCCGCTGCTTCACATCGTCGAGTCCCACATGGCTGTCGGACAGAATCGCGCCGACCTCGTCGAATGGTCGCGGATCGGCGGGCGTCGAAGGCTCCTCCCAGGGCAGTCCGAGCGCCCACTCCAGGTGCCCCTGGATCCGGCCGGCCGCGGCGTTGTCGGAGGTCGTGCGCTGGAAGAGCTCGAGTTCCCGCGTCAGGTCTTCGCGCACGGCCTTGGGCAGCGGTGTGGAAGCGAGGAGGGTGGCGAGCCGCTCGTACTCCTGTTCGTGGGGGGAGAGTTCTCCGAGCTCCGCGCGCATCGCTTCGATGCGGCGGCGCAGGAGTTCGCGGCGATCTCTCCGGGCCATGCGCTCGTCGAGTCGTAGCTCCGCGCGGACGCGCGCGAGTTCCCCTTCGAGGACACGGTTGAGTTGTTCGAGGCGTTTCGCCGGATCGAGTTCTCCGAGGAGTTGCGCCTCGGTCGCGTAATCCATCGAGAGGTTCGCGGCCAGGAGATCGGTGATCCGGTCCACGTCCGATCCATACAGAGGTAGGACCTCGGCGACCTCACCGAACTCCTCGGGGGCGGACGCGCTCAATTCGTCGAGGGCGGCGAGCAGGCGTGCCAGGCCGCGCTGGGCGCGAGCGGGATCCCCATCGAGCGCAGGGGCCGGACCGGGGAGCGCCCACAGGCATCCGTCCTCGAGCGTGAGCGCCTCGACCCGCGCGCGCCGGACCCCCTTGAGCACGATGCGCATTCCGCCCCCCTGCAGGTGGGTTCGGCTGACGAGTCGCGCGAGGGTCGCGATCGGGAGGACCAGCTCGAAGCGTTCCTCGAGACTCGCTTCGGGGGACTTCAGCGCACCCACGAGCACCTGGGTGTCGAGCTCCATCGCCGAAAGAGCGCGCACGTTCTCCGGGCGCCGCACGTCGACCGTGCTCACGTCGTGGGGGAAGAGCAGGCTACTCGGGAGGCCGAGGAGCACGCGCTGGGGCTGCGTGGGTGCGGGCATGGGGAGGGCTCCGCACCCTTATCGGCCGATCGGCCCCACCGGTCTGGAGGGAAGAAATGACCGGATCGCCCAGCCCGGAGTGGTCAGGCGAGCCTTCGGATCGCGTCCACGATGCGCTCCACGTCCTCTTCCGTGAGGAAGGGGTGGACCGGAAGGCAGAGGACCTCGCCCGCGAGGCGCTCCGCGACCGGGAGATCGCCTTCTCGGTAGCCGAACGCTTCGGCGGCTGGCTGCAGATGGAGCGGGATCGGATAGTGCACGGCTGCGTGGATGCCCTCGGCCGCGAGCGCTTCCTGGAGCCGGTCGCGGCGCCCTTCGCCGAGCACCCGAATCGTGTACTGGTGGTAGACGTGGGTCGCACCGGGGAGCGCGGCCATCGGGCGGATCGATTCGAGATCGCCGAGGCCCTCGTCATAGCGAGCCGCGTTCGCGCGACGCGCATCGTTCCAGGCGTCGAGGTGTGGGAGCTTCACGTTGAGCACCGCCGCCTGGAGAGCGTGCAGGCGTGAGTTCGTCCCGATGAAGTCGTGGCGGTACTTCGTGCGGCTGCCGTGGTCGCGCAGGCCAGCGAGACGATCGGCGACCGCCTGGTCGCGCGTCACGACGAGCCCACCCTCCCCGGCCGCGCCGAGGTTCTTCGTCGGGTAGAACGAGAAGGTGCACGCATCCCCGAGTTCGCCCGTGGCGATCCCGTCACGCTCGGCGCCGTGGGCCTGGGCACCGTCCTCGAGGAGCGAGAAACCGTGCTCGTCGGCGAGGGCTCGCAGGGCGCGCATGTCGGCCATCTGACCGTAGAGGTGGACGGGCAGGAGGCAGCGGATCGAGTCGTCGAGAGCCGCTTCGACCTTCTCGACGTCGAGGAGACCGGAGTGCTCTTCGACGTCGGCGAAGCAGGGCATGGCCCCGATCCAGGCGATCGCCTCCGCGGTCGCGAAGAACGTGAACGGCGAGGTGAGGACGCGGTCGCCGGGCTTCACCCCGAGGGCGAGGAGACCGAGCACGAGGGCGTCTGTCCCGGAGGCGACGCCGAACGCGGCGCGGCATCGGCAGCGCTCGGCGAACGCCCGCTCCAGCGCTTCGACCTCGGGGCCGAGCACGAAACGCCCGCTGTCGAGGACTCTCAGGACAGCCTCGGGGAGGGCGCTCCCGAGGAAGGCTCGCTCGGCGGCGAGGTCCACCGGAGCGAGCTTGCGCGTTTGGGGGGAGGACACGGTGGGGGACATGGGGTGGTGGGGGGACGCGCGTCGGGTGTTCGCTCGCTACTTGTAGACCTGGAACTCGCCGCGTTGGAGCTTGCCCCAGTAGTCGTCGAGGCTCGCGCGGACCTTTCCGGTCAGGAAGTAGATCCCGAAGAGGTTCGGGAACGCGAGGCCGAGGATCATCAGGTCCCCGAAGGCGAGCACGTTCGTCGCGCTCAGGATCGAGCCCAGGAAGACGAAGAAGACGAAGATGATCCGGTAGGTCGTGGAAGAGCTGTCTCCGAACAGGTACGCCCAGCAGCGCTCGCCGTAGTACGACCAGGAGATCATGGTCGAGTAGGCGAAGAGCATGACCGCGATCGCGAGGAAGTACGGGAAGAACGAGATCTCGCCGCCGAAGGCTTTCGACGTCAGCGCAGCGCCCTGGTTGGAGTCGACGTACACCTTGTAGGCGGGGTTGTCGTAGGCGCCCGTGATGACGATCACGAGGGCGGTCATCGTGCAGACCACGACGGTGTCGATGAACGGCTCGAGCAGCGCGACGATGCCTTCGCGGGCGGGGTGCGGGGAGCGCGCCGCGGAGTGGGCGATCGCGGCGGATCCGGCACCGGCCTCGTTGGAGAAGGCCGCCCGCTTGAAGCCCTGGATCAGGACACCGATGAAACCGCCGTAGCCGGCGGCCGGCGTGAAGGCGCCGCGGACGATCTCACCGAATGCCGAGGGGATCTGCTGGAATTCCTTGCCGAGGATGATGAGCGCGAAGAGCACGTAGAGGCCGCACATCAGCGGGACGATCTTCTCCGCGATGGCCGCGATGCGCTGGATCCCGCCGAGGATCACGATCGCGACCAGGAAGCTCATGATCAGGCCATAGACCCAGGGAAAATCCCCGAGGAACGGGAAGGTCAGGCTGAGCGCGTTGAGCGACTGGTTGACCTGGAACGCGTTGCCGCCGGCGAACGACCCTCCGATACAGAGGATGGCGAAGAAGACCGCGAGGAACTTTCCGAGCCCCTTGAAGCCCACCTCGCCGAGTCCCTTCGAGAGGTAGAACATCGCGCCCCCCATGACGCGCCCGTCGGGACGCGTCTCGCGGTACATCTGCCCGAGGGTGCACTCGGTGAACTTCGAGCTCATGCCCAGGAGTCCGGCGAGGATCATCCAAAAGGTCGCCCCCGGTCCGCCGACGCTGACGGCGATCGCGACACCCGCGATGTTCCCGAGCCCCACGGTCGCGGAAAGGGCAGCGGTCAGGGCCTGGAAGTGGCTAACCTCGCCCGTGTCCTCCGGATTCGAGTACTTCCCGCGGACGACGTCGATCGCATGGCGGAAGCCGCGCAGGTTGATGAAGCCCATCCGGAACGTCAGGAAGACCGCTCCGATCACGAGCCAGATCACCGCGAGCGGCAGGTTCGTGTGGGGCTTCGTCGTCGTCTCGCCGGTGACCCCATCGACGACCGTCTCGTTGTCCCAGAACCAGACGTCGAAGAAGAACACCGACTCCACGGGGCCGTTGATGTGCTCCTTCCAGAACGCATCGACGGGCGCGAGGAACGCATTGATCGAGTGCAGGATCCCGGTCTTCTCTTCCTCGCCCTCGGGAGCCGACGGAGTCTCCGCGGATTCGGCCGTGGCCTGGTTCTCGGCCTGGCCGGCAGCGTCCTGGGCGCACAGGGGCGCGGCGAACCAGGACGCGAGGAAGCTGATGAGGAGGACGGGGAGGATGCGGGACCGCAGGGCCATGCTTCGGCTCCAGGGGAGGGGTCGACAGGGGATCCGGGCCCGGCGGGCGCGGAGAAGCGGGCACCCGGGGCGTCCAGGGCCTCACTTCGAGGGCGAATCGTGCCAAGCCCCCCCGTTCCTTGCAAATAGAGGGGGGGATGGGTGCGTTTCGATTCGGTCTCGGGCGTGCTCTGCGGCCTCGCTCCCGGCCGCGGCTATCATCCGCGCTGGTTTCCACATCCTCACCCAATCGCTCCCCCCGACCCATCCCTCCGAATGCTCCTCCACGGTTTCCTGGCCCTCGTTCCGCTCGTCGCTCCCACGTTCCAAGGGGAGGCGGATGCCCCCGAAGTGACCCAGGAGGAGCTGGAGGCCTGGACGAAGGAGATCCAGGCCGAAGTGGAAGAGCTTCGTGGCGCGAAGTTCCGCCGCCCCGTCCCGGTTGCCGTTTCCGACGAGGCGACCCTGATGGAGTACGTCCAGAAGCGCGAGGACATGCTCGAGAGCCCCGAGGTCCGCGCCGCCAACGTGACCGTCGCGAAGATGCTCGGCGCGATGCCCGCGGACATGGACTTCGAGGCCGAGATTCGAGCACTCCTCGAAGGGCAGGTCGGCGGCTTCTACGATCCCGAGACGAAGGGCTTCTACCTGATGAAGTCCTTCACGGGTGGCCTCGCCCGCTCGATCCTCGCCCACGAGCTCACCCACGCGCTCGACGACCAGCTGTTCGGAATCGACGCGACACTCGAAGCTCGCAAGGGCAACGCCGATGCCCAATGGGCCTTCCAGGCGGTCGTCGAGGGAAGCGGGACCGCGGTGGGGAACGCCTGGACCGCGAAGTACGGCAAGCTCAGCCCGGAGGAGATGATGGAGCAGGCGAGCATGGGAATGGACGTCCTGAAGGACGCGATTCCCTACATCTACAAGCCGCTCCTCGGCTCCTACCTTCGCGGCCTGCTGTTCCTCTCCCGTGCGAACAGTCTGATGGAGATGGCGATGGGTGGGAAGGAGCCCACGCAGGATGCCTACGCCCAGTGCTTCGGGGCACCGCCGCTCTCCAGCGAGCAGGTCCTGCACCCCGCGAAGTATTGGGATCCCGACCTGCGGGACGACCCGGTCGAACTCACCCTCGAGTTGGAGGGGATGCCGGAGGGCTGGAGCCCGATCCTCGAACAGACCCAGGGCGAACTCGGATGGGCGCTCATTCTCGAGGATCCGGCGAAGCGGACGGGACTCTCGAGTCCCATGGCCGTCATGGGGGTCGTCTACACGCGCGCCTCGAGCGCGGGCTGGGGTGGAGATCGGTATGTGCTGCTCGGAAAGGGAGACGCGCGCGTCCTGGTCGCGAGGACGATTTGGGATTCGGGCGCGGATGCGGAGGAGTTCCTCGCGGCGCTCGATGAGCGCGCCGAGTTCCTGCGCTCGTCGGCGAAGGCGACGGCCGATGCGCGGGGCCTCGAGGGATCGGGTTTCGAGTTCGGCGCGGTCGGGGAGCGCGGGGCCAGGCTCCTTGTCTGGATCGGGACCGGCGCGGACGAAGCGCGCGCGGTCGACGCGGCCGTCAAGAGCCGTGTCGGAGAGACGGGCGAGGAATGAGCGGGGCGCGAGGGGCAGTTCCGGCGATCCGGGTCGCGGGCCTGCGCACGAGTTTCGGTACGAACGAAGTCCTTGCGGGGGTCGACCTCGAGGTCGCCCCGGGCACGATCCTCGGCTACCTCGGTCCGAACGGCGCGGGCAAGACCACCACCGTGCGGATCCTCACGGCGCTGCGCAGCGAATGGACCGGAGAGGTCCTCGTGGACGGCTTCGACCCGAGCGAGCAACCGCTGGAAGTGAAGGCGCGCATCGGCTACGTCCCGGAGAATGCAGCCCTCTACGGTTCGCTCACGCTCGCGGAGTTCCTGCTCTTCGTCGGACGCCTGCACGGTCTTCCCGACGAGACGATCCGCGCGCGCGCCGAAGTGTTTCTCGAGGTGTTCGAACTCGAGGCCCGGCTCGGGACACGCATATCGACCCTCTCGAAGGGGATGCGCCAGAAAGTGCTCCTGACCTCGGCTCTGCTCCACGCTCCGAGGATCCTGTTTCTTGACGAGCCTCTCTCGGGCCTCGATGTTGCTTCCACCGTGCTCGTGAAGACCCTCCTGCGTCAGCTCGCCGACAGTGGGCGGACGATCTTCTACTGCTCCCACGTGATGGATGTCGTCGAGCGCCTCTGCGACCGCATCGCCATCCTCCATCGGGGCAGGATCGTCGCGGAAGGTACGCCGACGGAGCTCGCCGAGAGCGGTCGGGGCGAGACCCTCGAATCGGTGTTCGCCGAGCTGACCCGCTCGAGCGACTCGCGCGCGGGGGTGGAGCGGATCGTCGAGGCCCTCGATTCCAACTGAGAGGACTGCGGTGCGGCGAAAGGACCCCTGGAAGACCCGCGGTTCGGAGCCGCTCTTGACCAGGACCATGCTCTGGGCCTGTGATCGCTTGCGGCGACCACTCGTCGCCGCGGGGGTCGACGTTCGCATTCTGCGGGAACTCCTGCGCGTACGTCTGCTGCGCTACGTGCGCGGGAACGGGGGGAGTTTCGGAGTCCCGGTCCTGGCCGCGATCACGTTGAGTTTCAGCGCGCTGGCATTCTTCCTGACCGGGGCGCTCTCGAGCATCGTCCTGTTGATGGGGGAAGGGGTGGACATCTGGCTCGGTGCTTCCCAGGGCCTCTTCATGACGATGATCGCTTTCGTGATCTTCACGCAGTACGTCTCGACCCTCGTCGACGCCACCGATATCGAAGTGCTCAGTGGTCACCCGGTTCCCGA
>DRLC01000095.1 GCA_011053145.1 Planctomycetota bacterium
GAGGATCGAGCGGGTCGCGTGGCTCTTGTTGAGCGTGTAGAAGTGCGCGCCCGGGACGCCGCTCTCGATCAGGCGGCGGCACTGGCGGATCGCGTGCTCGATGCCGATCGCCATGACCGTGGAGGGGTCGTCCGCGAAGCGCTGGAGGCGGCGGTTGAGGTCGTCGGGGATCGTCGCGCCGCACATCTTCGTGAAACGTTCGATCTGGGCGACGTTCGTGATCGGCATGATGCCCGGGACGATCGGGACGCGAATCCCCGCTTCGTGGGCACGGTCGACGAAGCGGAAGTAGTCCTCGTTGTCGAAGAAGATCTGGGTGATCAGGAACGAGACGCCGCAGTCCACCTTGTAGCGGGTCCAGCGCAGGTCGGCTTCGAAGTTCGGGGACTCGGGGTGGGACTCGGGGTAGCAGGCGCCACCGATCGAGAAGCCGCCATGTTCGGCCGCGAGGCCGATGAGATCGCTCGCGTGGGTGAAGCCGCCCTCGGCCGGACGGAACTCGGTCTCGCCGCGCGGCGGGTCCCCTCGCAGGGCGAGGACGTTCTCGATGCCGCGCCGGGCGAGGCGATCGAGGATGTCCGAGAGTTCCCCCTTCGTATGCCCCGCGCAGGTCAGGTGGGCCATCGAAGGGATGCCGAGGTCCCCCTGGATGCGGCTCACGAGCTCGATCGTTCGCCCGCGGGTCGATCCACCGGCTCCGTAGGTGACCGAGATGAAGTCCGGAGCGAGGAGCTCGCGCAGGTCCGCCGTGGTGCGCAACAGGTCGCGCGCGGCCTCGTCGGTCTTGGGCGGAAAGAACTCGAAGCTGAAGACGGGCTTCTCGCGCCGGTAGAGGTCCTCGATCTTCACGCGCAGTCCTCCTCGAGGATGGCTTCGAACCGCTCGCGATAGTCGGGGGGAATCGGGCGCGTCTCGAGCGTGTCGATGTCCACGCAGACGACCGTCATCTTCGCGAACACGCAGAGGATGTCGTCGAGCATGATCTTGTAGCAGAGCCCGATCGAGCTCCTGCCGATCTTGAAGCAGGTCACCCGTACGGTCGGGCGGTCACCGAAGTGCAGCGGGTGCTTGAAGTCCACCTCGGAGTGCACGAGCGGGAAGCCCAGCTTGTCGCGCCCCACGAGGTAGTAGTAGCGCCGCCCAACGTGCACGTCCCAGAGGTCCTCGAAGGCCTCGTGCAGGTAGTCGTAGATCTTCGGGAAATAGACGATCCCCGCCGGATCGACGTCGCCGAAGCGAACGCTGAGCTGGGTGACGAAGGATCGGGGCGCGGTCGGGGTCATGGGATCAGGTGGGGCCACGCTTCGAGGGCCGAGTCGACGGTCAGGCTCGCGAGCGTGTCGAGGTGCGAGCGTCCTTCCTCGGGGCTCGCCGAGGCGGGATCGCCGCAGTAGGCATCTTCGGCTCCCGCGGCCTGGAAGCTCTTCACTCCCGCGCGCATTTTTTCGATCAGGTCGATCTTCACCGGCTCCAGTCGCGCGCGAGCGTCCTCGCGCACCGCCCCGGGATCAGCCGCCAGGACGATGCTCGACTCATACCGGCCCGCATGGCAGTCCCCGCTCTGGAACTCTCCACCGAGCGCCTCCGCCCAGCGGCGGCGGGTGTTGTCCGCGAAGAGAACGCGCGCCCGATGCGCCGGTCCATCGGCGTAATCCGCCGCAACGCCGCGCAGGATCTTGACGTGCTCGGGCTCGAGGTGGGCGTTCACGAAGACGACGTGGCGCACGCCCTGCTCCTCGACGGACTGGACGACGTCCTCGAGCAACGCCCAAAGGGTGCCCGGCCGCAACGTGACGCGACCCTCGAACCCCTCGGTGAAGCGCGTCAGGCCGTACGCGAGCGGTGGAAGCACGAGCGCGTCGACCCCGCGCTCGTGAAACAGCTCGGCCGCACGGAGGGCCTGGGCGCGGGCGATCGTCACATCGGTGTCGAGGGGAAGGTGCGGCCCATGGGGTTCGGTCGCTCCGATGGGGAGGAGGCAGACCAGCTTCGGCCCGAAACGTTCGCGGGCCTCGGGCCAGGTCAGGCGAACCAGTTCGAGGGATGCTTCGCTGCCGCTCATGATGCCCCCACGCGCGCCTTGAGCACCTTGCGATCCACCTTCCCGCGGTCGTTGCGCGGCAGCTCGTCGCACCACTCGAACCAGCGCGGGTACTTGTGCGGAGCGAGGCGCTCCTGGATCCAGGCCTTCAGCTCGGCCGCGAGCTCGTCGCCGCCCACGTGCCCCGCGGCCAACACGACGAACGCGTAGGGCTTCACGAGATCCTGGTCGTCCTTGCGCCCGACCACACACACGTCCGCGACCGCGGGGTGCGCGAGCAGCGCGTTCTCGATCTCGAGCGGCGAGGTCCAGATCCCCGAGACCTTGATCAGATCGTCGGCGCGGCCCTCGTAGGTGAAGTAGCCCTCGGCGTCGCGCACGAAGATGTCCCCGGTGGTGCACCAATCCCCCTGGAAGGTCGAGCGGCTCTTCGCCGCATCCGCCCAGTAGCAGAGCGCGGTGGACCCGCCCCGAATGCGAAGCCGCCAGGGCTCCCCATCGGGGAGCGGGACGCCCGCGGGGTCGACGATCTGGGCCTCGTAGCCGGGCACGATCTTTCCGAGCGTCCCGACCCGCACATCACCGAGGCGGTTCGAAATATAGATGTGGAACATCTCCGCCGACCCGATGCCGTCGAGGATCTCCACGCCGGTGCGATCCTTCCACTCCGAGTAGAGCTTCGCGGGCAAGGCTTCCCCCGCGGACAGGGTCACCCGCAGGCAGGAGAGGTCCACCTCGTCGCAGCGCGGGGAGCGCAACATGTGGTTGATCATCGTCGGCACGCTGACGAGCAGCGTCGGCCGGTGGACTTCGATCCGATCGAAGAGCGCGTCCGCGGTGGAGCGCTCGGGGAACAGGACGACGCTGGCGCCGACCCGGAACGGAAACATCAGGCTCGTGCCGGTCGCGTATCCGAAGAAGAGCTTGGGCACGCCCAGGACGACATCGGACTCCTCGTAGCGCGCCACCTGGAGCGCGTAGTGTTCGGTGCCGTACGCGAAGTCGGCGTGGGTGTGGACGCAGCCCTTCGGATGGCCGGTGGACCCCGAGGTGAACAGCCAGCCCGCGAGGTCGTCCGGACCGGTGGGCTCGAGCGCGCAGAGCTCGGATTCGGGGTCGACGCCGGCGAGATCGTCCGCGTAGCGCGTGCAGCCCGCGGGGAGTTGCGCTTCCGGCTCCCCCACGACGACGACGCGCTCGCACAGGCGCGCCCCTTCGAACGCGGGCAGGAGTTCTCCGAGCACCGAGGCGTGCGCGAACACCACGCGCGCCTTCGTGTACTCCAGGTAGTAGGCGAGGTCCTCCCGTTTCAGGAGCGGGCTCACCATCGCGAACACCCCGCCCGCGCGCAGGATGCCGAAGAAGACTTCGGCGAACTCGAAGCCGTCGGGGAGCAGGATCAGGACGCGTTCTTCGGGGCGCACTCCCGCCGATCGCAGGACCCCCGCCACGCGTCGTGCGTTCTCCGCGACCTCGGCGTAGGTTCGCTTGCGATCCCCGACGCAGAGGGCCGCCTTCGTGCCCCGCCCCTCCTCGAGGTTGTGGTCGAGGAAGTAGTGGCACAGGTTGAAGCGCTCGGGAAGGGAGAAGGTCGTCATCGATTCCGAGGCCCCATTCGTCGGGCCCGTCGTGCGGGGTCAGTCGCGAATCGCCTCGAGGGCGGCCTGGAACTCGGCGGCGCTCGCGTAGCGCCGGTTGCGATCCGCGAGGCAGCCCTTGCGGATCACGGCCTCGAGCTCGGGGTCGACCTGGATGTCGGAGACGTCGGAGCGCATCTCGGGCGGATCCGAGAGCTTCGATTGGAAAACGTCCAGGAAGGTCTTGCCGGCCCACGGCATGCGTCCGGTGGCGCACTCGTAGAGCACCGTCGCGACGTTGTAGATGTCGGAGCGCACGTCCGGCGCGTCCCCGCCGAACTGCTCGATCGGCGCATAGTACGGCGTCCCGATCAGGGCCGTCTTCTCGCCAAGGTTCTTCGCGGTCCAGAGGCCGTGGGTCACCCCGCCGTCGACGAGCAGCGGGCGCACATTCTCCTCCTCGCCCTCGACGAAGATCGTGTTCGGCTTGATGTCTCCGTGGACGAGGTCCTGTGCATGGATCTCGGCGAGGCCTTCCAGCATGCGCGTCCCGAGCGCGATGACTTCGTCCCGGGTGAGGCTCTTCTCCCTCTCGAGGCGCGCGCGCAGGGGCTCGCCGGTCGGGAGGTCCGTGATCACCGCGAGGATGTCGTCGGCAAGGGTCAGCAGTTCGCGCACCCGGAGCACGTGGACCGAGTCCACCTTCAACCACGGAGCGAGCAGCGCGCGGAAGGCCGTCGCCTGTCCACCCCCCTCGAAGAGCCCCACGGGAAAGAGCTGGAGCTCGCGCGGCTCGCTCGCGTCGAGGTCGCGGATCTCGAAGGCGGTCGAGAACCCGCCCTGCCGATTCGCGCGCACGACCTCGAAGCGGTCCGCGATCGTGCGGCCGGGGACGATGTCGAACAGGGTCAAGGATGCATCCATGGGGAAGGCGTGTCAGAGGCGCTCGGAAAGAAAGCGAAGTGTACGCTGCCAGGCGGCCTCGTCCCAAGCCGTCCCGGGCTCTCCGGGGTCCGCAAGGACCTCCACCTCCGCGTCCTTGTTCGCATCGGCGAGGGTGCGCCGCAGGAGGACGGTCTCCTCGCTCTCCTCGGGTGCGATCACCAGGAGCGGGAGATCGAGGTTCAGGGAGAGCTCGAGCGGCTGGGTCGGGCGCTCGGCATCGAGTTCGGGATAGAGCACCGGGCCTCCGAGGTTCGCGGCCGCGCCGAAGCGCGTGCTCGTGCAGGCCGCGAGGAACGCGCGGGTGCCGCCCCGGCCCCACCCGACGACGGCCAGGGAGCGCGGCGCGAGGTGCGCATGCTCGATGAGCCAGCGCGCCGCCCCGTCGAGCCGCGCCACCGCCTCGCGATCGGACGCGTCGTCAGCGCCGAGGACCAGGACCACCGCACCCGAGCGCGCGGCTTCCGCGCAACGTTCGAGGCAGGACTCGGCGTCGCTCCGCCCTCGAGGGAGGACGAGGATCGCAGTCCCGTCGAGCTCCTCCGTCCCCCCCTCGGGCGGCTCCGCCAACCAGAGCTCGCTGCCCTCGGCCCAGGCCTCGTTCGGGGACAGGCGCTCGAACCGGGCTTCAGTACGCACCCTTGGCGTCGGTGAAGTCCTTCCAGGAGCCGCTCTCGCGCAGCTCCGAGAGGTGCGCCGCGAATTCATCGAGTTCGGACGCGCGCGTGTAGAAGTGCGGACTGACCCGGATGCCAGCGCCGGGCCGGTGATCCACGAGAACGCCCCGCGCCTCGAGCGCGCGCACGAACGAGGGGCCGTCTTCGTCTTCGCGAAGCCCGACGGTCAGGGTGCCTCCCCGTCGCTCGGGATCGGCCGGGCTCGGGATCGCAAAACCGCGCTCCAGGAGGTCCGCGCGCAACGCTTCGGTGCGTTCCACGGAATAGGCGCGGATGTTCTCGACGCCGACCTCGAGCACGGTTTCGTACCCCGCCGTCGCGGCCATCAGTGCGACGACCGCGGGCGAGCCGTGCAAAAGCCGCCAGGCGCCGGGGGCGTAACGCTGCGGCCCGGTCTCGAACGCGAAGGGGTCCGCGTGCGCGGCCCAACCGGTGATCGTCGGTTCGAGCTCCTCCAAGAGACCGGGTCGCGTGTAGAGGTACCCCGCCCCCGGCCCGCCGCAGAGCCATTTGACCGAGCCGCC
>DRLC01000096.1 GCA_011053145.1 Planctomycetota bacterium
GAAGCGGGTGACGCTCTTCCGTGAGGAACTCGAGATCGCGTATCGCTTTTCCGAGCTCGGTGAGCGCCCAGCCGGCGTTCTGCGGACCGGGTTCCTGACCCTGCACCCGAAGGGCTTCGGCGAGCGAGTCTTCGTGAGCTGCGAGAACGGTGGGCCGCCCGAGCGGTTCCTCGTCCGCGGCGACATCGACCACGGTGCTGGCGTTTCGCCGCTCGTCTCCTCCCGATCCGTCTTCGGGGCCACAGGGGGGAGTCTTCGGATCGACGATGAAGAGACCTCCCTTCTGGTGCGCTGGCCGAACTGGCGCTCCGCCGCACTTCCCCAACTCACTGCCCGAGAGGTGGGGGGGGAGCGATTCGTCCGTGTTTCGTTCTCCCTGGCGGAACTCGACGAGACCTGCCGACCCGGGGCACCCCTGTACGACTTTCAGTTCTCCCTGTCCGCCAAGAGGTTCGCAGCATGAGTGTGCAGTTCGTTGCAGAGGTGTCCAGCAACCACGGACGTGACCTCGACCGTGCCCTCCGATTCGTCGATGTGGCCGCGGACATCGGCTGCTCCGCGGTCAAGTTCCAACAGTTTCGGGTGCGCGAACTCTTCGCTCCCGAGGCGATTGCGGCGAACCCCGACCTCCTGTTGCGAGAGGCCTGGGAACTCCCGGAGGAGTTCCACGACGACCTCGCTGCCCAGGCCCATGGGCGGGGGATCGAGTACTCGTGCACGCCATTTCACCTGAGCGCTGTCGAACTCCTCGAGCCGCACGTCGATTTCTACAAGGTGGCTTCCTACCAGCTGCTCTGGCACGAGTTCCTCCGGGAGGTCGCCGCTACCGCCAAGCCGGTCGTGCTCGCGACCGGGATGGCCAGCCTCGACGAGGTTCGGGAGGCGGTCGCGGTGTTGAAGGAGGCCGGTGCGGGGAAGCTGACCCTCCTGCACTGTGTCTCGCTCTACCCGACCCCCCGCGAGCTCGCGAATCTGCGCGCGATCGAAACGCTCCGATCCGCGTTCGGCGTCGAGGTCGGATGGTCCGATCACAGCGTCTCGGCTCCCGTGGTCCGACGTGCGGTCCGGCGATGGGCCGCATCGATGGTCGAATTCCACCTGGACCTCGACGGGATGGGGGAAGAGTACGGCGGCGGACACTGCTGGCTCCCCGACGAGATCTGCCGCGTGATCGTGGAGCTGCGGACGTCGGCCGATGCGACCGAGGAAAGTGGCGGGAGCGACCCCGCCGACGGAACAGGAACGATGGAACCCACACGGGAAGAGGCCGAAGAGCGCCGCTGGCGCACGGACCCTTCGGACGGTCTGCGACCCCTTCTCGAGACCCGCCACGAACTCAAGGAGGTGGCAGCGTGATCCCGGAAAACGAAACGATTCTCGAGCGAAGGTGGCCTTCGCTCCTCGAGTGGCTCCGGGGCGCGGAGGAGGGGGATCTCCTGCTCGTCGAGCGTGTCCCCGCACCCGCGTTGCATCTGGATGGAGTCCAGCTCGCGAGTGCCTATGCGCCGAATGCGGAGGCCAAGCTCCAGGCGTCCCTGATCCCCGAAGGCACGACCCACGCGACTGTCTACGGGTTGGGACAGGGGGCCCTCCCGAGGGAGCTCCTGAGGCGCAGGGAGCTGGAGAAGCTCACCGTCGTTCTCCTGTCTCGGGCAGCGGCTTCGGCGGCGGTCCGCTACGTGGAGCTGTTCGACTGGCTCGACGACCCCCGCGTGGAACTCGAGATCGCGGACGAGGATACGAAGCTCGCGACACCTTTCACGATGACGCCCGCGGCTCTGCGACTCGCGGATCCGCGGGTCTGGGGCCTGCGGGATCGAATCCAGAGCGAGCTCGCGATGCCCTTCGTACGCCGTCACCTCGCGAGCAGGGGGGCGTGCCGAGAACTCGATCGAGACCGGACCGACAACCTCGCGGCCCTGGATCGAGATGTTGCCGAGCTCTTCGGATCCAGGCCGGGAGATGCGATCCGTGTGTGCGCGTCCGGCCCCAGCCTCGCGGAAGGGTTCGAGGAGCTGCGCTCCTGCTCCGAACCGATCGTGGCCGTGGATACCGCGCTGGCTCCGTTGCTCCAGGCGGGCATCACCCCGGATTGGGTCGTCAGTGTCGACGGCAACGACGAGTCGATCCGCGAGGTGCTCGCTCCGGCGTCCATCGGTACGGGTGACGCTCCTTCGATTCCCTTGGTCTACTTCCCCGCGGTGGGCAGTGAGATCCTCGAGCGCTGGAAGGGGGATCGATACGTCGCACAGGGCACGACCCAGGAGGAAGGAACTCCCGGCGGCTCGCGTCCCGGCGAGCTCTTCTGCGCAGGGTCGGTCCTGCACGTGGCGGTGGATCTCGCGGTTCGCATGGGAGCGAAACGGGTCCTCCTGCACGGGGCGGACTTCGCGACGCCGGAAGGCGAGAGCCACGTGGAGGGAATGGTCTGGAAGAAGGACGTTTCGTCGACGGAGACCGGGGCAACGCCCCGTGTGATGAATGGACACGACCGACCGGTTCCCTCGCTCCCGAATCTGCTCGCCTACCTGCGGGACTTCGAGGACTACATCGCACGCCGGCCCGGTGTCGAATTCATCAACCGCAGCCGAAGCGGCGCCCGCATCCGGGGTGCCTGTTACGAGGAGGCCCAACATGCAGCATGAGACCCTGGATCGAACCTGTCAGGCGAGCTTGAGCGCGGCCAACCTGCTGCGCCTCGGCATGAATGCGCACGCCTCCGAGCTGATCGTCACGATCGTCGATGGCGTCTGCGAGCTGCTCCAGGATGCGCCTCCCCGGATCTCGGACCCGATCGGGATGATCCTGGCCGAGACGGTCGCCGCCCAAGAGCGGGGTGACCTGCTGCGCGAGGCGGACCTCCTCGAATACGAGCTGGCTCCCTGCCTCCACGAGGCCTACACGATGGAGACCCGCCGTGCGGGCTGATTCCGGCGGGAACCTCCTCACCGATGCCTGCTCCCCCGGGAGCGCCATCGGGACCCGCACCGTCGTCGTCCAAGCCAGCTCCCGTTCCTGGCAGGGAGGGGCGGACCTCTGCCTGAACCCGGTCGAGGGAACTCCCGCGGTGCGAGTCACCGTGGAGCGTTTCCTCGCGGCCGATCCGTCCATACGGGTGGTTCTCGCCGCTCCCGCCACGGACCGGGGGGGAGACTTCGACGACATCTTCGCCGATCTCCCCGTGGATCGCTTCGAGGTCGTGTACGCGGCCGATGCCAGTCCGCTCGAACGACTCCTCGTGGCTACCTGCGACATGGGACCGGAGGACGTCTTCCTCCGGGTCGATGGTTTGCACTTCGCGGTCCTCGTGGATCGGGCCCTCGAGATGCTCGCCGAGGCGGCGGAACGCGGACTCGACGTCCTGAAGTTCCCGGACGACTACCCCGTCCAGTTGGGGGCGGACGTGTATCGCGTTGGGGCGTTGCGGAGCCTGCAGGGCGCCGCGCTTGCCCCGGGGTTCGAGGTGCATCCGAAGTACGAGCTGTTCCGCAATCCGGACACCTTCCGGTGCGAATGGATCGAGCCGCCTGCGGTCACAGAAGAGGAGCTGCGCCGTGCCCGTTCCAGCGCGCGGGAGCTCTACCACGTCCGGGCAGAGGCCACGGGAGCGGGCATCGGCGCCGGAGACCAGCTCGCGTTCCACTATGAGCTAGCCGTCGATCACCTGCCCCGGAACGGCCGGGTCCTCGACATCGCATGTGGGAACGGATTCGGTACCCGGCTGCTCGCAGAGCGAGGCTTCGATGTCCTCGGTGGGGACCTCGACCCGGGGGTCATCGAGATGGCCGAAAACGGACTCGGTGCGAACAGCCGCGCCGAGTACGCAGTCCTCGACGCCACCGCGCTCGATCTGGAGGGGGAGCGATTCGATGCCGTCGTCACGATGGAGACGATCGAGCACGTCGACGCGCGTTCGATGCTGCGGGAGGCCTTTCGGGTGCTCAGGCCCGGTGGCGTCCTCGTCCTGTCGACGCCGCAGAACGCGTTGGGGGAGGTGCCGATCAACCCCGAGCACCTTCGCGAGTATTCCCTGGAGGAGATCGAGGAACTCGTCGGCGAGCATTTCGAGGTTCGGGAGGTGATCGGGATCAAGCAGGGACGCATCGTGCTGCCCGGGAGTCCGCGCGGAACGAACACCGTGATCGTTGCGGTCAAGCCGAGCTGATCAGGAGTCGGGGAGCGGAGGGGAGGTGCGCCCCCGCTTCTTGAGGTGCGAGATCAGCCGCGCGCGACACGCGTCGATCCGACGCAGCGTGCCCTCTCGCTGCGGAGAGGAGCGTGAGTAGGACTCAAGGAGCAGTCGTCGCGCATCGCCTCCCGCGAGCGTGGGGAGATAAAGCGTCAGGCAGGCGAGGTCGAAGGTCCGCCCCCGCCCCGGCGGCTGCGGCCGCGGACCGCCCCGCCACGCATCCAGGAATGCGAATCGTGGTGAGCGTCCGCTCGCGACGACGAGCACGTTGCGCGGAAAGAGGTCGCGGTGCACGAATCCGGCACCGTGCAGCCGGGCGACCTCGGCTCCGAGGGATGCGAGCAGGGCTGCGCACCGTTCCGCGTCCGACGCTTCGAGCTCCTCGCGCAGGGTGCGGGCCCCTTTGATTTCTCGTGTCGCGAGGAACTGGTAGCTCGCGCGCAGGCCGCTGCGATCGAGCCTGGCGGCGAGGGGCTCCGGGGCGGCGAAACCGTGGGCGCGGAGCCAGCTCAGGTTATCGAATTCCCGAATGCGCGGTGTCGGTCGACCGAGTAGGTCCGCCAGGCCGTATCGACGGGCAGCGCTCCCGCGCAGGGGCCCGTGCTTGAGATACGCGCGCTCCCCGCGCAGCACGATCCGCTCCATCCCCGGCAGGCCCGCGGCGCGGAGGGTGGTGACGCGAGGGGCGAGCTCCTGCAGCACCTCGGACCTCCCGCGGGAAGAGCCGGCGCCGTTCACGAGGGGCGACTCCCACCGCACCGTGCCACGACCCAGGTTTGCTGGGAGACGAAGCGGATGCGCTGTTCGAAGTGAATCGTCTCGGCGCCGGCCTCGCCGAATGCCGTCCGGATCTCTCCCCGGGAATGCCAGCCGCGATGACGGGGGCGTCGGGTCAGCGGAAGGCGCCGCCTTCGAGCTTCGAGCGTGCCAGCGTCCCAGAAGGACGCGAGGACAAGCCGCTTCGAGACGCGGACGAGCTCACGGACCGCGCGCGCCAGGGCGTCTGGATCCATCAGGTGATGGAGCAAGCGGCACGAGATCGCGGCATCGAAGGTCCGATCGGCGAACGGGAGGCGCTCGACGTCCCCCGCGAGGAGCCGGCTCGGGTCGCTCCTCCGTGCGGCCGCCAGCATGGAGAGTGAGGCGTCGAGGCCGATGAAGCTCCCGTGGTGTTCGATGGTCGCGCGCAGCCGCCCGGTTCCACAGGGCGCGTCGAGCAGCGAGGCGTACCCGTTCCCGCTGCTGGGGAGGAACTTGGACAGCAGCTTGTCCACGGTGCGCGGATCACGTTCGCGGTTGCGGGACCAGCGCTGTGCGTCGTACCAGGTCCCGGTGCCCGAAGCCTGCCAGCGGCCGCGAACCTCGGCGGAGGAGGAGCCCATCGGGAACCGAGTGAACCGGGTCCCGGAGTCTTCGGCAACCCCGAAGACCGCAGGAGTCCGAACGCGAGGAGTGCTCGGTCGCCTCACGAGGATAGAATCTCACCCCATGCCCCCCCTGGATTGGATGGATGCGAGGTCGGTGGCGCGCTTTGACGCTCCCGACACCCCCGACGCCGAGGACCGCGTGGAGGAGATCCTGCGCTCCCTGAACGAAGCCCAGCGCGAGGCCGTCGTGTACGGCGATGGGCCGATGCTGATCCTGGCGGGCGCCGGATCGGGCAAGACGCGCGCGATCACCAGTCGCATCGCCTACCTCGTGGCGACCGCCCGGGCCGCCCCCCATGAGATTCTCGCGATCACTTTCACGAACAAGGCCGCCCGCGAGATGCGTGACCGCGTGGAGCGCGCGATGGGAGAGAGGGGAATGTGGATCAGCACCTTCCATTCCCTCTGTGCCCGCATCCTGCGCCGGGACATCGAGGGGCGGGGGCCCTGGACCCGTGACTTCACGATCTACGACACCTCGGACCGCAATCTCCTCCTGCGCACCCTGACGAAGGAGCTCGGATACGACACCCAGCGTTTCCGGCCGCAGATGCTCGCCTCGTGGATCAGCGAGGAGAAGACTCGGCGTTTCGACCGCGGCGGGGGCGAGGTCGGTTCGGAGGACGGGAGCCTCGAGATGGAGGTCTTCGTTCGCGTGCGGGATCGCTATCGCGCGGCGATGCGCGCGAACAACGCGCTCGACTTCGACGATCTGCTCGTGGAGACCCTGACACTGTTCGAAGAGCACCCGGGGGTGCGGGACCAGTACGCGCGACGCTTCCGCCATGTGCTCGTCGACGAGTACCAGGACACGAACCGGATCCAGTATCTGCTCGTACGCCACCTCGCGGGACACCACGGCAACCTGGCCGTCTGCGGTGATCCCGACCAGTCGATCTACGCCTGGCGAGGGGCGGACATCCAGAACATCCTCGACTTCGAGGAGGACTTCGCGGGCGGCGGTCTGACGCCGGTGAAGGTCGTGAAGCTCGAACGCAACTACCGGTCGACGGCTTGCATCCTCGGCGCGGCCCAAGGGTTGATCGAGCACAACCGAAGTCGCAAGGAGAAGAACCTCGTCACGGACCGCGAAAGCGACGACCGGGTGGTCGTCGTCGAGTGCGCGGATGAGAACGACGAGGCGAATGAGATCGCGGCGCGGATTCAGGCGCTGGTGAAGGAAGGCGTGGCAGCGGACTCGATCGCGATCTTCTATCGGGTGAACTTCATGCAGCGGGCGCTCGAGCGTTCGCTGCGATTCTCCGGGATTCCCTACCAGATCGTCGGTGGCGTGGAGTTCTACCAGCGGCGCGAGGTGCGCGACCTCGTCAGCTACCTGCACCTCATCGTGAATCCGAAGGATGACGTGGCCTGTAGGCGGGTCTTGAACGTTCCGTCCCGCGGGATCGGTGACCGGAGCGTGGAGCGCCTCTCGAATTGGGCGGCGGGGCGCGGGGTCTCGCTCCTTGCCGCGGTTCGTTCCGAGGAGGCACGCTCCGAGATCCGCGGGCGCGCGAAGAAGTC
>DRLC01000097.1 GCA_011053145.1 Planctomycetota bacterium
AGCCGCACCCCTCGCCGATGCGTCGATCGCGCTCACGCGGTCGGTCGCCGGAACGCCGGCTCCGGAGCGCGCCCTGGGAGTCGCCGCGACATTTCGGCTCGAGAACCTCGTTCTTCTGCTGATCAGCGCCGTCTCGCTCGGACTCTTCCTGCGTCGTCTCCTCTTGCCCTGGATGGGGGAGGAGAACGCGCGCGGCGCGGCGCGCGCGGCCAGCGTGCTGTTCGCGCTACACCCGCTCGCGGCCTTCGCCTCCGTCCAGCTCGCCGCCCGAGGCAACCTCCTGGCCCTGGCCCTCGGGACCAGCGCCGCCGCGCTCTTCCTTCGCGGCCGTCAGGACCGTCTCCTCGGTGCGACGCTCGCCGCGTTCCTCTGCGCGGGACTCGCCGGACTCGCGGATGAGGCCGCTCTCGGCCTTCCCTTCCTGCTCTTCCTCGCGGAGATCGTATCGGCGCACCGCTACCGTCCGTTGGGCGTTCGGGTGCGCACCGCGGCGACGACGTTCGTCGGGTTCGGGGTCGTCGTCTGTTCGCTACCGCTCTTCGAACTCCTGCGATCGCGAGCCGTGCATCTCCCGGAACTCGTCGCTTCGCTGTCCGCCCTCGCCGAGCCCGGCGGTGTGCTCGTCGCGCTCTCCGACGGGGCGCGCAAGCTCGGGATCCTCCTCCTTCCCGCGAACCCCGCGGCGGTCGGGATCGTCGGCGTCGCCCTCGCCGGCGTCGCGCTGCTCATCGCCTTGCAGCCCGCGCTCGTCGCGGCGCGCTCCGCTCCGCGCCTCTGGGGCTGGATCGGTTCCCTGTGGGTCGCCTCGCTCGTGGCCAGCGAACTCCTTCACCTCCAGGTGCGGATGCCGCCCGGTTCCCTCCTGGGCGCGCGCTTCCTGCTGCCCTCCGCGGCGATCCTCGCCGCCGGGCTCGGGATCGTCTCCACCGCGCTGCGGGGGCCGCGCCGGCCCTGGGTGGCCTGGGGGGTCGCCGTCCTGTTCTCGGTCCTCGCCCACGGGAACCTGACTCCGGTGGCGCCCGCGGCCGGCGCCTTCGCGCGCCTTTCCACGCAGCTCGCCTCGGTGAAGGCCGAGCGCCCCGTTGCGCTCCTGCTCGTCCTGGATCCCCCGACGCCGGTGGCGGGGGTCGATCCGCTCGGACGCGGTCTCGCTCACCTCGGGCTCGACCCATCCCTCGCGGACGTCCGAACGCGCTCCCTCACGACCGAGTCCTTCCTCGCCTTCGCGCGCGAGCCGGAGTTTCGCGCCGCGCTCGCGGGCGGCATCGCGGTGAGCGCGACGGTTCGCGCCCTGGGAGGCGGGGAGGGCCGGGACGGTGGGAGCGAACGCCTGATCCGCTTCCTCGGACCCGAGGAGCCGTCCAAGGGACCTCGCGCGTGGCAGGGGACCCTGAACTCCCCGCCCCTGGATCTCTCGCCCCTCGCGGAGGAAGGCGTGGTCGTGCGCGTCCCCGGAGGCGTCGCCCCGAGCGGTCTCGGCCCGCTCGGCTGGTCCTCCTCGGCGGAGACAGCCCTCCTCGACGACGGGCGAGCGGCCCTCGTCGAGGGCACGTGGCGTGCCGCGGGGGATGGTGCCGAAGGGGTCTTCGATCTCGGCTCGGCCCTCGCTTGGCGCCTCGCGGGGCGCGTGCGGACGCTGCTCTTCCCGAAAGGGACGCAGTCGATCGGCAGCGCGGAGATCCTCGCTGCGCTCGAGCCGGTCGATGCGTCGGGCGCCATCGCTCCCCGCGTCGAAGGGGGCAGGTGGTCCTTCCCCGTGCCCGCCGACTTCGACTCCGAGCGCTGGGGGCCGTCCGGCGACCGGAGCTCGGACGCCGGCTTTCATCTCGGCGTGCTGCGCCTCGACGATCTCTCGCTCTGGAGCACGAGCCTCGTCCAGGAGGGGGGAAAGCTCCTCGCCACCTCGCCCGGTCCCACGCCCGACTCCTCCCGACCGGGCGATCTCGCCTGGACCCTCGAATACCGCGTGGCCGGCCGCGCCGTCGCGCGGAGCCGCGGTCGCCTTTGATCCCAGCAACGTTCCCCATTCCCGAGATGACCACCCAGCCGAGCCGAGAACTCGAAACATTTCCGAACCCCAAGCCGGGACGCGATTATCAGATCCATCTGGAAGCGCCGGAGTTCACGTGCCTGTGTCCGAAGACCGGCCAGCCGGACTTCGCGACCCTCGAGATCACCTACGTGCCGGACGCGACCTGCGTGGAACTCAAGAGCCTGAAGCTCTACCTCTGGTCGTTTCGCGATGAGGGTTGCTTCCACGAAGCGGTCACGAACCGAATCCTGGACGATCTCGTCGCGGCCGTCTCGCCGCGTCGGATGACCGTCGAAGCGAGGTTCTTCGTGCGCGGCGGGATCACGACGCGGGTGGTCGCGACCCACGAGAAGGGCTAGCCAGGCTCATGAAGAATCCGGGCTAGCGCTTCTCCGGCGGACGCGCCGCGGTGCGCGGTTCGGCGGAACCCAGGAGGGGCGTGATCCGCGCGATCGCGTCGAGCACGCGTTCGCCGATCCCGAAGTGGCCGCCCTCGTGTTCCTCGTGGGCGTGCGGGATCCCCGCTTCCCCGAGGCGCCGCGCGAAGCGACGCAATCCCCATTGCAGGTGGAACTGGTCCGCGAGTCCGCACTCGAGGTGAAGATGGGAGAGCGCCCGCAGGCCGTCGAGTTCCGCGACCGTGGCCTCGAGGGGATCGAAGGCCAGCCAGCGCTGCCAGACCTCGTCGATGCGCTCTCCGGTCTCCAGGTCGAAGGGCAGGTCGAAGCCGAGCGGGCTCTCGGGGTTGGGGGAGTAGCACGCCGCCATCGCGAGCACGTTCACGACCGCGTGCCCGTCCCCGCTGAGGTCCGGCTTCTCGGCGAAGTCCTCCAGGAATCGAGCGGGGTCACCGCCGCTTCGGACGAGACCGCGCAGGCACGCGAGGAACTCCCCGGCGAACATCGCTTCGAAGCCGACATCGGGGCTGATCGCGGCGCAGGCGGAGAAGAGGCCGGGGTGCCGCATCGAGAGGCGCAGCGCACCGTAGCCGCCCGAGGACTTGCCGATCACCCCGCGCCGCGTCGGATCCACCGGGAGCTCCGCGTCGACGAGTCGGGTGATCTCGTTCACCACGTAGTCCTCGTAGGCGCCCACCGCGCTCGAGTTCACGTACTGGCTGCCGCCGAGCCGGGTGAAGCAGTCGGGTACGACGAGGACCGCGGGCTCCAGGGTCCCGGCGAGGACCGCGCGGTGGTAGCGCGCGAGCAGCCCGCGCCGCCACGGATGTGTTTCGAGCGTGTTCTTCCCGTCGCCGGTGAATCCGGGCAACAGGAACCAGACCGCCAGGCGTTCCCCCGCCCCGGCCGGCGGGCAGTAGAACGCGAGATCCCGCAACGCGGGGTCGCCGAGGGGGTTCGCGGCGAGGCACCGGCTCTCGTGCAGGAGGAAGCCGGCGCGGCCGTCGAAGAATGCGGGATCGGCTTCGCGCCGGGAGACGAGTCGTGCGCCCATCGCGCGGAGTATACCCGCGGCGAATCCCTACGCGGCGTTTCAGGCGGGAGGGGTCTCGTCCTCGCCGCGGCGGCGGTGCGCCCGAAGGGCGAGCTCGCCGCGCAGTTCCCGGAAACCGCGCTTGATGCGCTCGAAGATGATCTTGCAGCGCTGGTCGTAGTGCGCGAAGGCCGACTTCATCCCGTTCAGCGAGAGGGTTTCGAGGTCGTCGATCGTGAGTCCGAAGTGCTGGGCCGCGAGTTCGTACTCGCGGCTCATCGAGGTGCGGCTCATCAAGCGGTTGTCGGTGTTCAGGGTCAGGCGCATCCCGAGGTCCAGGAAGAGGCCGAACGGGTGCGTGGCGATCGACTCCGCCGCGCCGGTGTGGACGTTGCTCGACAGGCAGATCTCGAGCGGGATCCGGTGGTCGAGGACGTACTGGGCGAGCGAGCCGATCTTGATGATCTTGCCCTCGTAGATCACGAGGTCCTCGACGAGGCGCGTACCGTGGCCGATGCGGTGGGCGCCGCAGTACTGCAGGGCCTGCCAGATGCTCTCGGGGCCGAAGCTCTCCCCGGCGTGGATCGTGATCGAGAAGTTCATCCGCTTCGCGAGCTGGAACGCGAGCAGGTGTTCCTTGGCCGGGTGTCCGGCCTCCTCGCCGGCGAGGTCGAAGCCCACACAGCCCTGTTCGCGGTAGGAGAGCGCGAGTTCCACGAGTTGGACCGAGAGCTCCGGCGCTTCGTTGCGCAGCGCGCAGATGATCAGCCCGTAGTCGACTCCGAAGTCCGCCCGGCCGCGTTCGAGTCCGCGCAGGACCGCGAGGACCACCCCGTCGAGGCCGAGCCCGGCCTGGGTGTGGAAGTGCGGGGCGAAGCGCGTCTCCGCATAGACGACCCCGTCGGCTGCCATGTCCTCGAGGAACTCGTAGGCGACGCGCTCGAGGGCCTCGGCGGTCTGCATCACCGCGATCGTGTGCCGGAAGCCTTCGAGGTAGAGCGGAAGGCTCTTTCGGTTCGCCCCCTCGAAGAACCATGCGGCGAGGCTCCGGGCGTCGTCGCACGGGAGCTCGATCCGCGCCTCACGCGCGAGTTCCAGGACCGTTTCGGGGCGCAGGCCGCCGTCGAGGTGTTCGTGGAGCAGCACCTTGGGCATGCGGCGGATGGTCTCGGAGGCCAGTGGCTGGGCGGCGGGGAGATCGGACGGAAGGTCGGGCATGGGCGGCGTCGTGAGGTAGGTCTAGCGGAGCGGCGCTCGAAACCGGGCTTCACTCCGCTATCCTTTTCGCCCCTTTGCACCCCCTTTCCTTTGCCTTCTTGCCCAAGAGGCTCCCCCCGTGACCACACGCCTGCGCTACGCCCCCAGTCCGACCGGCTTCCTCCACATCGGGGGCGCCCGCACGGCGCTCTTCAACTGGGCCTATGCCCGCCGCACGGGGGGCGTCTTCGTGCTGCGCATCGAGGACACCGACCGGGCGCGTTCCACGGACGAGTACGAGGAGGCGATCCTCGAGGGCATGCGCTGGCTCGGGATGGACTGGGACGAGGGGCCCGGGATCGGCGGACCCTTCGGCCCGTACCGCCAGACCGAGCGCTTCGATCGATACGAGCGGGTCGCCGCGGAGCTGCTCGCGAGCGGCGCCGCCTATCGATGCTTTTGCGATTCCGCGCGCCTCGATGCCCTGCGGACACGCCAGCGCGAAGCGGGCGAGACGCCCGCCTACGACGGGACGTGCCGAGACCTCGCCTTGGAGGAGGCGGAACGGCGCGCCGCCGCGGGCGAGCCCTTCACGGTTCGCTTCCGGGTCCCGAAGGACGGCGAGACGCTCGTCCAGGATCTCGTCTGCGGCGAGGTGCGCTTCCCGAACGCGGACGTGGACGACTGGATCATGGTGCGCACCGACGGCACGCCCACCTACAACTTCTGCGTCGTTTGCGACGACAGCCACATGCGGATCACCCACGTCCTTCGGGGCGAGGAGCACCTGACGAACACCCCGAAGCAGGTGCTGCTCTTCGAAGCCCTCGGGCTCGAGCCGCCGGCCTTCGCGCACCTGCCTCTGATGCTGGGGAACGACGGGAAGAAACTCTCGAAGCGCACCGGCGACACGTCGCTCCAGGACTATCGCGACAAGGGCTATCCAGCCGCCGCGGTGATGAACTTCCTCTGCCTCCAAGGTTGGGGGCTCGACGAGACGACGACGATCTTTTCGCTCGACGACCTCGTGCGCCATTTCGATCCCAAGGACGTGCGCAAGGGCGGTTCGGTCTTCGACCCGAAGAAGTTCCTGTGGATGGCGGGGGAGTACCTGCGCCGGGAGAGCCTCGAAGAGCTCGCAACCCACTGTGCGCCGTTCGTCGTCGCGGCGGGGCTCGCGACCGAGGAGGAACTCGCGGAGCGCGCCGAATGGTTCCGCGCCGTGCTCGCCACCGAGCGCGAGCGCATCCAGCTCTATTCCGAACTTCCCGCACGCATCGCGTACCTCTTCCAGGACGACGACGCCGTCGTCTACGATCCGAAGGCCGAGAAGAACGCACGCAAGCACGAGGGGCGGATCGAGCTCCTCGAGACGTACCTCGAGTGGCTGCGTCCGCGTCTGGATCCGCTGGACGTCGATGCCGTGCGGGAGGCGACGAAGGCCTTCGTCGCCGAGCGTGAGCTCCGCTTCCCCGCGCTCTTCCAGCCCCTTCGGTGCGCCTTGATGGGGGCGGCCGGCGGGGCGGACCTCTTCGACGTGATGGCACTCCTCGGACCGGAGAGGGTCGAGCGCCGGATCCGTGCCGCGATGGAGCGCCTGGCCTGATCCAGGCCCGGGGGCGCGGAGGCTCAAGGAGTTCGGGAAAAGAGTCGAACCCTCCCGGGTGACGAATCAGGATCCAGACCCCGGGGACACCGTTTCCGAGGCGTGCATGCACGCCCGGCGCGCGATCGCGCGCTTTGTCGGAACCGCCGGAGACCTCGTCGACGAGCATCCGGAGCCGGGCGCCTGGAGCGAGGCGCAGTTTCGCTCCCACATCGTCCAGTGTCCCGACTGCAAGCGAGTCTACCGTGAGACGCTCACCGCCGCCGCTCGGATCGGGCACGAGCTGCGCGCCGAGCGCGCGGAGCACCTGCGCGAGCTGCGGCGCAAGAACTTTCGCGCACGCGCGATCGACGCGACTGCCGGGGGCAAGCGCCGCGGTCGCTGGGGGCTGCGGCTCGCTCTCATCCCGGCACTCTTTGCGATGCTGCTGCTCGTGTTCCGCGCCCAGGGCGGGGAGGACGGACTGGTCGCTCGTTGGAGCGGCGGTGAGGTGCGCGCGGCCGGGCAGTTGCTCAGCGCCGACCGACCGCTGATGCGGCTCTCGCCGGGCGACTGGTGCCACACGCGCGGAAACGCCGTGGCGACGCTCGCCGCCCGCGTCGATCCCGCCCCCGAGGGAGAGGCCGAGCCCTTCGAACTCGGGATCGAGACGGATGTCCTGATCCTCGATCCCCGCGCGCGCGCGGTGCGCCTCGAGCGGGGCACGCTCGAGGCGACGGGCCCGGCTCGCATCGTCACCCCGATCGGCATCCTCGACCTCGCCGAGGGGGCGAGTGCCCGGATCGGCGTGGACGCCGGGGGCACGGACGTCGAGTGCAGCGAGGGGAGCTCCACCTGGACCGGCCCGACCGGCTCGCGGGATCTCTCGGCCGGAGAGAGCGCTCGCTTCGTCGCGGGATAGGAACGCCGGAGCTCGGTTCTTTCGCGGTACCGTGTTGGGTACCGAGCCATGACCGGAAGCCTAGCCCTCGAGAACGGACTGCTGTACATCGGCACCGAGGAGAAGACCGCGCGCGTGCGGGTCTTCGATCTCGACGGGCGTGCGGTGGGGGCTGGGATCACCTTTCGGGACGGGCGTGCCGGGCGTTCGCGTGCCGCGGGCGTCTCCGTGGATCTCGACCATCGCATCTGGGTCGCGGACACGCCGGCGTCGAGGATCCGACGCTTCACGCTCTTCGGGGTCGAGGAGGGGGGCTTCGGGCTCCCGGAGGACGCGCCCATCGAGACCCTGGACACGGTGGCCGGTGCTCCGGGGGCGATGGACCGGCGCGGAGTGGTCCGAGCCCCGGTGGATGTTTGGGTCGAAGGGCACGGGGACGAGGGCACGGTCATCGTCGCGTGCGACGGCGAACGCCGTCACGCAGTCCAGGTCTTCGACTTCCTCGGGCGCTACCTCTTCTCTCCCAAACCCCTCGGTGAAGCGCACGGACGTTTTCGCTTCGTGCGCGGGCTCGCGCGACGCGGCCCCCTGCTGGCCGTCGTCGAGTCCGGCCGCGTCCAGATCTTCCGTGACGGCGACTTCCACTTCGCCTTCGCGAATCCGTGCGCCGGCCGGGAGCGCTTCGCACCGAACGCGATCGCGCTGCTCGCCGACGGCCGCATGGTTCTCGCGGTGGGGGGGGAGGAGAGTTCCCTGCTGCTGCTCGATCCAGGCGGGCGGGTCCTGCGCCGACTGGCGGGCGCGGGCACGGGAGCAGGCGAGGTCCTCGAGCCGACCGATGTCGTCGTCGAGGAGGATGGCGGGGACGAACGGCGACGCGTGGTCGTGATCGATCGGGACGGGGAGCGCGTGCAGGTCTTCACGCTGGGCGGCCGCTGCTACGGCGCGTTTCTCGAGCGGGCCTGACCCCCTGCCTCCGAGCCACGCCCGGGGCAAAAAAAAAGGGGGCCGGTGATCCTTGCCAATCACCGGCCCGAGGGAGAGAGGAGATTCCACCGGGCTTCCCGGACTCCGAGCTGCTCGCAAAGCTCGGAAGCCTCCCGGAGGAAACTCTGGAAAGGACCGAGGCCCCTTCCACGAACAATCCTAGACCATCCTGGGAGCCTGGCCAGGGCTTTTTGGATCTTCCGAAAGGATTTTTCGGGGGGTGGTCTGGCGCGGCGAAACGGCCCGAAATCGTTGTTTGGAGTGCGTGAGGGACGTTTTTCGTTCCTCTCTGCCGGGTGAGGGCGAGTCCCCTCCGGGA
>DRLC01000098.1 GCA_011053145.1 Planctomycetota bacterium
CGCGTGCGCTACCGCATCGACGGCGTGCTGCGCGTCATGGCCGAGCACCCGATGCACCTCGCGGCACCGCTCGTGAGCCGCCTCAAGATCATGGGCAGCCTCGACATCGCCGAGAAACGCAAGCCCCAGGACGGTCGCATCGCCCTCGATTTCGACGGCCGCCACATCGACGTCCGCGCGTCGATCCTGCCTTCGAACCATGGCGAGACCGTCGTCCTGCGTTTGCTCGACCGTTCCGCGAGCCTGATCGGATTGCGCGAACTCGGTTTCGAGGAGGAGGACTATCGCTGGTTCCAACGCCTGATCCAGCGACCGCACGGGATCCTGCTCGTCACGGGCCCCACCGGTTCGGGGAAGACGACGACCCTGTACGCGGCTCTCAGTGAACTCAACCGGCCCGACGTGAAGATCATCACGGCCGAGGACCCGGTGGAGTACCACATCGCCGGCATCAACCAGGTGCAGGTCGCCGAGCGCCAGGGGCTCACCTTCTCGCGCGTCCTGAAGGCGATGCTGCGCGCAGCTCCGAACATCATCCTGGTCGGGGAGATTCGAGACACCGAAACCGCCGAGGTCGCGATCCAGGCGGCCTTGACCGGGCACCTCGTGTTCTCGACCCTGCACACGAACGATGCCCCCAGTGCGATCACGCGCCTCGTCGACATGGGCGTGGCTCCGTTCCTCGTTTCGAGCTCCATCCAGGGCGTCGTCGCCCAACGCCTCGTGCGTCGGCTCTGTCCCGAATGCCCGGTTCCGTACGAGCCGGCCGAGGAGGAGGCGCACTTCCTCGGCCTCGAGCCGAGGGACCTCGAGGGCAAGAGTTTCCTGAAGCCGCGCGGATGCCGCGCCTGCGAGGGCGTGGGCTACCGTGGTCGCCTCGCGCTCTTCGAGCTGTTCGAACTCGACAGCGACCTGCGCGACGCCGTCTTCCGCGGAGAGAGCCTCGAGACCCTGCGCCGCATGGGCGCCTCGTCCGGCCTGCTCCGACCCTTGATCTCCTCGGGCGCCCGCAAGGTGCTCGCGGGACAGACTTCCGTCGCGGAGGTGCTGCGCGTGACCCGCGCCGCAGCCGATTGACCGCCATTGCCCACCCGCCCCAGCCCCCCCCATCTCCCAACGATCCATGGTCCGCATCACCGACCTGATGGAACTCACGATCGAGCGCAAGGGCTCGGACCTGCACCTCAACCCGGGGCGCCCGCCCGTGATCCGCATCGACGGCCAGCTGCAGGCGATCGGGGACGAGGTGCTCGACGACGCGACCGCGAAGACCCTCTGCCGCGAGCTCTGCAACGAGAACCAGTGGGAGGAGGTGGCCACGATCGGGACGACCGACTTCGCCCTCGCGCACGAGACCGGCGATCGTTTTCGCGTCAGCGTCCTGCGCCAGCGCGGTCGCTACGGAGCGGTCCTGCGCCTGATCCCCTCGCGACTCCTTTCGTTCGAGGAGATCGGCCTTCCCGATGCGTGCGTCGACCTCCTGCGCCGGCCGCGTGGCCTGATCCTCGTGACCGGTCCCACGGGCTCCGGCAAGACGACGACGCTCGCGACGATGGTCGACTGGATCAACACGAACCTCGAGCGCCATATCGTGACGATCGAGGACCCGATCGAGTACTACCACACCCACAAGCGCGGCCTCGTGACCCAGCGTGAGATCGGGTCCGACGTGCCCACCTATCCCGAAGCCATGCGGCGTGTCCTGCGCCAGGACCCGGACGTGATCCTGCTCGGGGAGATGAGGGACCTCGAGACGATCTCGGCTGCGATCACGGCGGCCGAGACCGGGCACCTCGTCTTCGGCACGCTCCACACGACCGGCAGCGCGAGAACGGTCGATCGCATCATCGACGCGTTCCCCGCGAACCAGCAGGAACAGATCCGCTCGCAGCTCTCCGTGTCGATCGTGGCGGTGATCTCGCAGGTGCTGCTCCCGTGCGAGCAAGGCGGGCGAGTCGCCGCCTTCGAGGTGATGATGATGAACCCCGCGATCGGCAACCTGATCCGCAAGAACGAGACGAACAAGATCCAGTCCACGATCCAGACGTCGCGCCGCCACGGGATGGTCACGCTCGATGACTACCTCGTCGACCTCGTGCGGCGGGAAAAGATCACCCGCGAGACCGCCCTCGATGCGGCCCAGTCCCGAGCCGACGTGGAGGCGCGTCTCTAGGGGAACCATGGCGAGTTCCGACCAGAGCAGTGGCCGCAGGCTGATCGGCCAGATCCTGAAGGACCGCGGAGTCCTCCGGGAGGGCCAGATCCAGGAGGCCCTCGCGGAACAGCGCAAGCACGGCGGGCTGATCGGCCAGCACCTCGTGGACCTCGGACACGCCAGCGCCACCGACATCGCTGCCGCCCTCGCGGAGCAGGCCGGGCTCGGCGCGGTCGACCTCGGGCGCGTGGAACCGACCCAGGAAGCGCTCGATCGCGTCGATGCGACCACCGCGCGCACCTTCGGCGTGCTTCCGCTCTCGGTCCGAGGAGGCGTCCTCGAGGTCGCCATCGCCGACCCCCTGAACACCGCCGTGCTCGAGGACTTGGCCTTTACGACCGGCCTCGAGATCCGCGGTGCGGTGGCAGATGCGGAGCGACTCGCGGAGAAGATCCGCGAGCTCTACGGCGAGGAAGAGTCCCTCGAGGACGCGATCGCGGAGGCTGCCTCGGCGGCCGTCGGCGACGATGCCGCATCCGCGGCCCAGAGCGCTCCCGTCGTTCGATTGCTGAACTCGATTCTGCACAGGGCGATCGCGGACCGCGCGAGCGACGTGCACTTCGAGGTCTTTCCGGACGAACTCCGGATCCGGTATCGGGTGGACGGTTCGCTTTACGAGGTGGAGGCTCCGCCCGCGCACCTCGCGCTCCCGCTGATCGCGCGCATCAAGGTGATGAGCGACCTCGACATCGCCGAGACGAAGATGCCCCAGGATGGCCGGATCGCGCTTTCGATCGACGGGCGACCGGTGGATCTGCGCGTGGCGACGATTCCCGGCATCGCCGGGGAAGGAGCGGTGTTGCGCGTTCTCGACCGATCCGCGGTCAGCCTCGACCTCGCCACGCTGGGACTCGCCCAGCGGGAGATCGATCTCCTCGAAGAAGCGACGCGCTTGCCCCATGGGATCGTGCTCGTCACGGGGCCGACCGGTTCGGGAAAGACGACGACGCTCTATGCGATGCTCAACTACGCGAGCGACGACACGCGCAAGATCATCACCGTCGAAGATCCCGTGGAGTACGACATCGACGGCATCGTTCAGGTGCCGATCAACGAGGAGATCGGAGTGACCTACCCCAAGGTCCTGCGCACGGTGCTGCGCCAGGATCCGGACATGATCCTGGTCGGTGAGATCCGGGACCGCGAGACGGCGCAGGTGGCGGTCGAGGCGAGTCTGACGGGGCATACGGTCTTCGCGACGGTGCACACGAACGACGCTCCCAGCGCGATCACGCGCCTCGTCGACCTGGGCCTCGAGCCGTTTCTGATCACCGCGACGCTCGAACTCGTCGTCGCCCAGCGCCTCGTCCGGCGGATCTGTGCGTCGTGCAAATCGACCTTCGAGCCGGACGAGGACTTCCTGCGCGAATTGGGGCCGGACGCAGAGCTCCTGCGCGGCCACACCCTCGCCTTCGGCAAGGGCTGCGAGGACTGCTTCCACACCGGCTACCGCGGCCGGACCGCGATCAGCGAGATCATGCGCGTCGACGAGGCCGTTCGCAGGGCCGTCGTCGCCGAGGCGTCGACGGCCGAGATTCGCGAGCGCGCGGCCGAGGCCGGCATGCGCTCTCTGCGGCGCAGCGGGCTCGATGCGGTGCTCGCTGGAGTGACCACCGTCGAGGAGGTCCTGCACGAGACGATGGGGACGTGGTAGTCGCCATGGAACCGGTCCGTCGCTACCTTTCTCTTTCCCCGTCGCCGACGTCGCGGGCGATGTCGCGTCCCGCCCTCCCCACCGTCCATGGCCAAGAAGCTCCAGCGTAGCGTCCGACCGAAGCGTTCGGCCGCGGCCCCCTCCGAGGGGGGCGCTCCCCGCAGGGCGCCGAAGCAGCGGCGCCTTCGCAGCGTATCCGAACAGGCCGTGAACGACTTCACGGTGCAGCTCGCCACCCTCAGCTCGGCGGGGATCCCGATCGTGCGCGCCCTCACGATCCTCGAACGCCAGATTCGCCCGGGTCCGTTCAAGAACGTCGTCGGCGAGCTCGTCGAGGATGTGTCCGCCGGAACGCCCCTCTCCGAGGCGATGGCCAAGCATCCCCGTGTCTTCGACGACCTTTACTCGTCGATGGTGCGCGCCGGCGAGGCGGGCGGATTGCTCGACTCGATCCTGCAGCGCCTCGCGAAGTACCGCGAGCGCGCCTCCGAGATCCGCGGCAAGGTGGTTGGCGCGATAATCTATCCGGCCGTGATCGTCTGCGTGGCGATCGCGGTCGTCACGGCCGTGATCGTGTTCGTGATCCCGAAGTTTCGACAGATCTTCGACTCGTTCGACGTGCCGCTGCCGGCCGTCACGCAGTTGCTCTTGAACCTCAGCGATTTCGCGGTCGCGTACTGGTACATCGTCTTCGGGGTCCCGGTCCTCTTGTTCTTCCTGCACGGTTTCCTGATGCGACGCGGCGGGGCGTACCGCTTCCGGATGCACGGGCTGATGCTGAAGCTGCCCTTGCTCGGCAACATCCTCTCGCAGTCGCTGATCGCGTCGTTTTCGCGCACCTTCGGAACCCTCCTCGAGGCGGGCGTGCCGCACCTCGACGCCCTCGAGATCGTGCGCGACACGAGTTCGAACGACGTCCTCGCCGATGGGGTCGAGTCGATCCGCCGGACCGTGCGCGAAGGGGAGGGGATCAGCCACCCGATGGAGGAGACGGGGGTCTTCGATGACTTGGTCTGCAACATGGTCGATGTCGGGGAGCAGACCGGTGAACTCGACCAGATGCTGATCCGCGTGGCGGACGCCTATGAGGCGCAGGTCGACCGGCGCATCGATGCGATGTTCAAGGTCCTCGAGCCGTTGCTCCTGATCCTGATCGCGATCTTCGTGGGGTTCATCGTGATCGCATTGTTCATGCCGCTCATGAAGATCATGAGCACTCTGAACCAACCGTGAATCCGAAGACTGCGAGCGAGCGGCCCGTCCCAACCCCAGACCCCCGGAGCGGAAGGGTGCGGGCGCGATGAGGGTTTCGCTCGAGCTGCGGGTGCTCGCCCTGGTGTTCGGGATGAACGCGCTCGTCTTCGCGCTCGGCGGAGCCTTCGTGCTCTCGCGCCAGATCGAATCCGCGGAGCGACTGGAACAGGGCATCACCGAAGACCTGCTCGCGACGATCCGCCGGACGATTCGGCCCGAGGGCCTCAACGTGCCGCGTATCCTGCGTTGGCCCTCCTGGGGTTTCTTCGAGGATGCGATGGTCGTGGACAGCGCGCTCAGCGAGGACGAGGGGGGGCGCGTCCGGAGCCATGGGATCGCGCTGAATCCGCTCGGATCGCGCCATCGCCGCGGCGACTTCGATGTCGAGCGCATCCTCGTCGGCGTGCGCGAGGCCCTCGACCTGGGGAGTTCGGTGGACGGCGTGGAAGGGGGACGGGTCGTTCCGATTCCGGGGCCGGAGGGCGAGGGGTGGGGCGGCATCTGGTTCCGGTCTCCGGACCGGATCGACGAGCGCGGGCTCCTCGGGATCGTCGTGCGCTGGTTCGCGCTCAGCACCCTGTTCCTGACTCTGGTGACCTACTTCGGAATGCGCCGCCTGGTCCTCGATCCGGTGGATAGCC
This sequence comes from Planctomycetota bacterium, assembly GCA_011053145.1. GTDB lineage: Bacteria > Planctomycetota > UBA1135 > UBA1135 > DRLC01. The sequence goes on from DRLC01000098.1 coordinate 5,765, forward strand.
TGGCGGAAGGCGCGCGGCGCGTGCGAGCCGGCGATTTTTCGGTGCGCCTCACCGAACCGCGCCGGCGAGACGAAATGGCGGACCTGATACGCTCCTTCAACCTGATGACCGGGACAGTGGAGGGCTTCAATCGCAGGCTCGAGGAGGAGGTGGAGCGCGCGACCGAGACCGCGCGGAGGGCCGAAGCGGCCGCGATGACCCAGCGCCGCCTGGCTGCGATGGGGGAGCTCGCCGCCGGCGTGGCGCACGAGATCAACAATCCCCTGGGGGGGCTCGAGAACGCCGTGAGCGCCCTCGAACGCGAGGACATCGACCCCGAGCGCAGGCGCCGCTACCTCGAACTCCTCTCCGGCGGTCTGAAGCGCATCGGTGAAACGGTGAATCGGCTGCGGCGCTTCACACCTCGGCCGTTCGAGAGCGAAGCCGTCGACCTCGACCGCGTCGTCGCAGACGCGGTCGAGCTGGTTCGCCACCGCGCGGATACGCTCGGCGTCGAAATCCACTGCGAGGGCTTGCAGCCCGGGCGCTGTACGGTCTCCGGATCGCGGAGCGAGATCGGGCACGCCGTGCTGAACCTGCTCACGAACTCGCTCGACGCGCTCGCCGGCGTCGGCAGCGACGGGGGAGGAGAGGGAGCTCGGATCGACGTCATCTTCGAACCCGCGGACGCCCCCGAGGAAGCTCCCGTGCCCGGTGCGCCGGGCGTCCGGTTGCGCGTGCGGGACAACGGACCGGGGGTTTCGGAGGAGGAACTCGGTCGCGTGCAGGACCTCTTCTACACGACCAAGGACGTGGGCGAGGGGACGGGGCTCGGGCTCGCGCTCGTGAGCAGCACCTTGCGCAGGCACGGCGGGTGCGCGCGTGTGCGGTCCGAGCGCGGGCGCTTCTTCGAGGTCACGCTGTGGTTCCCCCGCGAAGAACAGGGAGGCGAGAGTGGCTGACGTGCCCCTTTGGATCTGGGGCGTCCTCGCCGGACTCCTCGCGCTCTCCGGCTTTTTCAGCTCGGCGGAGACCGCGCTCTTCAGTTTGACCGAGCGCGAGCGCAAGGCGTCCGCGCCGTCGGTCCGCAGGCTGATCGCGCGCCCGAGTCAGCTCCTGATCTCGGTGCTTCTGCTCAACCTGCTCGTGAACGTCCTCTACTTCGCGTACGCGGGGCGGCTGCAGGCGGGGGAGAGCGGCGTGCGGGATGCCGTCGTCGGCCTGGGGGTCCTCGTCGGCCTGCTCGTGTTCGGCGAGATCCTTCCGAAGACCCTGGGGCTACGCGCTCGCCAGCGCGTGGCCCATTTCGCCGCGCCGATCCTGACCGCGGTCGTCTGGGGGCTTGCCCCCATCACGCGCCCGCTGCGGGTCGTCCTCGACGCGATCCACCGCGTCCTCGAGGGCTGGATCCCGGCGGAACGCGGCATCACCGCGGACGTGCTCGAACGCGTCATGGAGCGCGGCGAGGAGGAGGGCGTCTTGCTCGCGGAAGAGGCCGATCTGCTCGCGGAAGTGATCGAACTCGATGAGATCCGGGTGCGCGAGATCATGACCCCCCGCGTGGACGTCCTGTTCCTCGACGTGTCGGGCGACGGACGCGAAGAGATCGTCGCGCGGGCCCTGGAAGAGCGCATCCCTTGGCTTCCGGTCGTCGATGGCGGCCCCGACCACGTGCTCGGGCTCGTCCCGCTGCGAGAGCTCCTGCGGCACGAGCAGCGCGCGATTGCACAGATGGTGATGCCGGTCAAGTTCGTCCCCGAGGTGGCCAGTGCGCTCGATCTCCTGTACAGCCTGCGGGAGGATCGCGCCTCCGAGGCGGTCGTGATCGACGAGTGGGGCGGGACCGCGGGGATCGTCACCGCGGAGGACGTCTTCGAGGAACTCGTCGGCGACCTCCGCGCGGAGGACGAGGACCGCGTCGCGCCCGTGGAGGTGCTCGGTGGCGGGCACTACCGCGTCGCGGGTGGGCTCTCGATCCGCGACTGGAACGACGCCCTCGGCCTCGACATCGTGCCGAGCGAATTCGAGACGGTCGGCGGATTCGTGACGGCGCTCCTCGGGCGGATGCCGCGGGTGGGGGACCGGGTTCGGGCCGGAGACCTCGAAATGAAAGTGCACGAGATGCGCGGCCGGCGGATCGCGACGGTCGACATCGGAATCGATCGCGGGGAGGACCGCCGATGAGCTCCGTGGGCATCGCGCTGACCGTCCTGTACTTCGCTCTGTCGGCGATCTTCTCCGGGAGCGAGACCGGCGTCTATTCGGTTTCCCACGTCCGGCTCGACGCGGAGGCGCGCCAGGGACGTTCGACGGCACGCATCCTGCGCTTCCTCCTGCGGGGGAATGCGACGCTGCTGATCACGCTGCTCGTCGGGAACAACTTGATGATCGAGCTCCTCACCCACCAGAGCGAGGCGCTCGTGCCCGCGGGGATGCCCCCCTGGGCGCACGAGATGATCCTGACCCTGGTCCTCACGCCCCTCGTCTTCTTCCTCGCCGAACTCGCCCCGAAGGACCTCTTCCGCCGGCGCCCGTACCGGATGCTCGGCTTCGCGAGCCCCATCCTGCTCCTGGCCTACATCGTGTTCCTCCCGGTGGTTCTGCCGATGCGAGCGCTCGCGGCCCTGCTCGAGCGCCTTCTCGGCCTCCCGGCGAGCGACGTGTCCAGACTCTTCCGGCGCCGCGAGATGCTGGACATCCTCGAGGAGGGAACCCGCACCGGCGTCATCCCCCCCGAGGCCCGCGCCCTGGCGCGGAACGTCCTGGTGCTCCGGGAAACCCCCCTCGAGCGGGTCATGGTGCCCTGGGATCGGGTGCGCAGGATCGATCTCGAGGGGCAGGGGCCGGACGGTGTGCGGGAGGCGGTCGGGGCGGCCGATTTCACACGACTCCCGGTGATCGGGGAGCAAGGGGGGAGGAAGCGGGTCCTCGGGTACATCCACCAGCTCGACGTGCTGGGTTCCAACCAGGAGGTGGGCGAGGCCCTGCGCCCGATCGTGCACCTTTCCCCCGAGACCCCGGTGGATCGGGCCCTGCACCGGCTCCGCGACGAGGGCCAGCGCCTGGCCCTCGTGGGGACTCCGGAGGAGCCCGTGGGGCTCGTGACCCTGTCGGACCTCGTCGGGGAAATCGCGAGGGAATCGCGCTCCAGGGAGACCGGGGAGCTTTCGGAGCTTGGCCGCAACTCGGTCCCGTCGCTAGGATAGTGCCCCCATGCGCCGCGCCATCGACACCAGAAGTCCGTTCGGTTGGATCCTCGTCGCCGGGTTCGCGCTGACCTCCCTGGGGCTTGCCGCAGAACCCCAGGACGGCCCGCCCCCCGGATTCGAGCCCCCCCCCGACCCGACCCCGGGGCAGAGTTCCTCCATCCCGTACACGCCGGGGTACGGAACCGCGGATTCGAACGGCAGCATGATCGCGGTCACGGGCGTCGACGTGACCGGCGGATCGCTGCTCTACCTGATCGACACCGAGACGCGTCACCTCTCGATCTACCAGGCCACCGGTGGGACGAAGAGCACGATGAACCTGAAGTGGGTGGGCGCGCGCAACATCGACCTCGACCTGCAGGTGGACGGCTGGAACGACGAGTCGGAATACACGTACAAGAAGCTCTCCGAGGCCTTCGATCCCGGCGGCGGATCCCCGGCCAAGTAGGGCGACTTCCCCCTCCCCAAGCACCCGATCCCATCATCCCAAGGAGACCGATCCGTGTCGGACGAGTTCTACAACTTCGATGAAGCCCTCGATCAGCTGAACCTCAAGGAGGAGGAGCTCAAGCGGCTCGTCTCCGAGGGGGAGATCCGTGCCTTCCGCGATGGAGACACGATGAAGCTGCGCAGGCAGGACGTCGAAAGCCTTCGAGGCGAGCTGATGGGCGGCGAGGTCGTCGACCTGCAAGGAGCGGGTGATGAGATCGTCTTCGAGGACGACCTGGACCTCGAGGAGACGGGCATGGCCACCGAGGAGATCTCGGAGATGGACACGCTCCTCGAAGAGGACGTCCCCGATGTCGAGGAGGAAGAGGACTTCGAGGAGGAGACCGTCTCCTCCCGCGCCCCCGTCCGACGCTCCGCTCCCCAGGAGGAGACCGATCCCGAGGGCGTCTTCATGCGCGCCGTCGCGATCCTCACGACCCTGATCCTGATCCTCTCCCTCCCGATCGTGATCTCGATTTCCACCGGGACCACCAGCGACCTCGCGGCCAGCATCGCCGGCATGTTCACCGGCGGCGGTCAGTAGGAATCCATCCGCCAGCCCCGCAGCTCCGGGGCGAGTTCCCTCCCCATCCGGCCCTCCGTTCTTGCCCGCGGAGGGCCGAGTGCGTATCTAAGGTGCGGCGACGACGGCTTCCAGCGGCCCTTCGTCCTCGCCGCGCCGACCGCTTCGACCGTCCATCCCCTCGAACCGATTCCGCCACCATGAAGATCCAGCACCACGCCTCCCTCCGCCTGCTGCTCGGCGCCCTCGCGCTGCTGCTCGGCGCCTCCTGCGTCTCCCAGGCCAAGTACAGGGAGGCCCAGGAGGAGATCAAGTACTACCAGCGCGCCTACCAGGACCTCGCGTCCTACCAGGGCAAGCTGGAGGCCCAGAACACCAAGCTCATAGGGGAGCTCGAACTGCGCGGGGACCAGCCGATCGAAGCGGGCGCGACCCGGGAAATCGACGAGCGGCTCGCGGAGCTGTCGAAGATCATGGACGGTCTCGGCTCCACCCCGGGCACCGTCACCGTCCTGCCGGTCGAGGGCGGTTACGGCCTGCGTCTCCAGGACGCCATCCTGTTCGACTCCGGGTCCGCGGATCTCAAGCCCGAGGGCAAGGCGCTGCTCCTGAAGATGGCCGAGGAGATCAAGAACCGCCCGTACTCGAAGCTCTGGGTGCGTGGGCACACCGACTCGGATCCGATCGTCCGCAAGGAGACCCTCCGGAAGTTCCCGCACGGCAACCTCGAGCTTTCGGCCGCTCGCGCGATCGCGGTGGCCGCGTTGCTCACCGATGAGGGGGGCGTGCCCGCCGAGAAACTCGTCGTCGCCGGATTCGGGGATTCCGAACCCGTTGCGCCGAACACGAAGTCCGAGAAGGCGAAGAACCGCCGCGTCGAACTCTTCGTGATCGACGCCACGGCCGGCAAGGCCGGCAAGTAGGTTCGCGGAGGCCCCGGTGCGGCCCTTCGGATTCGCGCGAGCGTTCGGGGCTGCCCTCATCGTCTCGACGCTCGCTTGCGCCCCCCGCGCGAGCGAGCGTTCGCGTTTCGATTCGGTGTCGGAGCTCGAGGGACTCGCGTTCGTGCCCGCTGCGGACTTCGCCCTCGAGCCGGCGATCCTCCCGTTCGCGGACCTCTCGGTTCCCGAGCCGCTCGTACTCGATCTCTTCGAGTTGACCCGCGGAGAGCTGCACCGGCTCTTTCGCGAACATGCTCCGGGACGGCGCCCGCTCGCCGACACCTACGACTGGAAGAGCGAGGCCGGGCTCCGGCGGGACGCGGACGATTGGCCCGCGTTCCTTTCGTGGCGCGAAGCGAAGGAGGTGGCGGGGTGGCGGGGGATGAGGCTTCCCACGGCCCGCGAGTGGCTCCACGTCGCCGTGGGACGGCGCGGGTTGCGCCACCCCTGGGGCGCGGACCAGGCCTCCCTCGCGAACACGGAGGAACTCGGCGTCGGGGTCCCGACTCCGGTCGGAACCTTCGAGAACGGCCGCAGCCGACCCTTCGGGTGCTACGACATGGCGGGCAACGTCTGGGAGTGGGTCGCGGACGCCGTGCCGGGCTTCCACGACACGAAGCAGGACCTCGCCGAGACGAATGGAGAGCTGCGCGGCACCGGAATCGATGGGGAGCGACGGGTCTCGGCTCTCGGGGGCGCGTTCGATGCCCTGGGGGAGCCGACCTACGACACGATCCCGCGCCAGGGTTACTCGAGCTTCTTCTTCCATGCGCGTCGGCTCGATCCGGACAGCCTGGGACCGTCGGTCGGCGTGCGGATGTGCGCCCCGGCGAAGGAGTACCTTTGGACACACGCCGGGAGCTGGTCCTCGGCCGACGACGCGCCGGAGCGCGTGCGCGCCGTCGCGAGGCGTTGGGCCGCCGACCCGACCGCGCGTGCCGGGCTGATCGCGTTGCTCGAGGAGCTCCAGGCACGCCCTGGGGCACCGGAGGAACTCGGGTGGCTGCGCGAAGGCGCCTCCGAGGAAGGCCCGTGAGCACACGCACCGGTCCGAACCGCGAGCCGGGTGGGCCGCGAACGGGTTCCCTCGCCGAACTCCGCGCCGAGCTCGAGGCGATCGGTCTGCGCCCGACCAAGACCCTCGGCCAGAACTTCCTCTTCGATCCGAACCTCGCGCGGGCGATCGTCGCGGACGCGGGCGTTCGTCCCGGCGATCGAGTCCTCGAGGTGGGGCCGGGCTGCGGATTCCTGACCGGTCCCCTGTGCGATCTCGGTGTCGAGCTGCTCGTCGTCGAGATCGACCCGCGCCTCGCGGAACTCGCGCGGCGCAGGGTGGGGGAGAGCGAACGCGTGCGTTGGATCGTTTCCGACGTGCTGGGGGGCAAGCGCCGGTTGGCTCCGCCGGTCGAGGAGGCGCTCTGGAAGGAGGGGGACTGGCACCTGGTGGCGAACCTTCCCTACGGCGTGTCCGGGCCGCTGATCGCGATCCTCGCCGCGCGCGCGAACCCACCGACTAGCATGAGCGTGCTCGTCCAGGACGAGGTGGCGGGACGCCTCGTCGCGGAACCGGGGTCGCGCGCCTTCGGCGCGCTCTCGGTGCGCATCCAGCTCCGCTACCGCGCGCGCGCGGGACGCGAAGTCCCGGCCCACCTGTTCTGGCCGAAGCCGCGCGTCGCGAGCCGCATCGCGCACCTGGAGCTCCGGACCGATCTCGCCCGCGTCTCCCCGGGCGTGCTCGACGCGTTCGACCGACTCGTGGAGGCCTGCTTCCAGCGGAGGCGGAAGACCCTGCGCTCGACCCTCGGGACCTGGCTCGGGGATCGCGACCGGGGTCTCCAGCTCCTTGAGGAGGCCCGGATCGACCCTTCCCTGCGCCCGGAGGTGCTCGGGGCCGAGGACTTCCTCGCCCTCGCCAGGGGGCTCGTGGGCGACGCCCCGGGGCCTCGCTGAGCCCCCTGGGGGGTCGAATTCCGGGGGTTTCGCGGCGATTCCGAGCCCCGGGAGAGCTTTCTCCGTCCCCCAGCTTGTCCAGAGCGCTAGGGGGGGCTAAGTTTTGCAGTCGAGGGGTTGCGTCGCGGACCGTCCATTGGGCGGGCTCCAGGTGGCATGACACGGGCGGCCAGACGGTCAAAGCGCGCTCCACGCATCCAGAAGCGAAAGCGGAAGATCCACCCTTAGCGAGGGCGTCTCCCGGTCGGGCATCCCACGTGTGGCCCATCGGTGAGCGACTCCGGGTCCCCGGGCCGTTCGTGTCCAAGGATCAGCCGGTCCCCGTCCCGTCCTCACCCCCGGTTCCCTATGGGGTTCCCCACCCCGCGCAGGAATCGTCCCCGTCCCCATCCGCGTCGCCGCGCGACCCCGCCCGTTTGCAGGACCTAGAGTTCCGACAATTCGTCGAGCGCCTCAAGCTGCGAGCTCCCATCGAGGAGGTCGTCCGCGAGCGCGTGCCCGAGCTCAAGAAACGTGGCGCGCTCTGGCAGGCACGCTGCCCGTTCCACGACGAGCGGACTCCGTCCTTCACGGTGGATCCGCGCCGGGGGACCTGGCACTGCTGGGGAGCGTGCAGCGAGGGCGGAGACGTGATCGGATTCCTCGAGCGCTTCGAGGGGGTCGGGTTCATGGATGCCCTGCGGATCCTCGCCCAGTCCACCGGGGAACAGATGCCGGAACGCCTTCTCGAGCGGCGACGCAGGGGAGGGGAGAGCAAGATCGAGGAGCGGTACGATGTGCTGAGGCGAGCGGAGCGGCTGTACCGCAAGGCCTTCCTCGCGGAGGAGGGCGCGGAGGCGCGTGCCTACGTCGCCGATCGGGGCCTCTCCCCGGAGACCCTCGAGCTCTTCGGGGTCGGCTGGGCGCCGCGCGAGGGGAGCCCCCTGCTCGCCGCCGCCCGGGACGCGAAGGTGCGTCCCGAACTCCTCGTCGAGACCGGTCTGGTGAAGCGCGCGGACGACGGGCGCGCCTACGACTTCTTCCGCGGTCGTCTGATGATTCCGATCCGCGATCGCATGGGGCGAACCGTCGGATTCGGGGGCCGCGTGCTGCCCGCCGACGAGGCGCGCGGGGACGGGCGTCCCCAGGCGAAGTACGTGAACACCCCCGAGACCGCCCTGTTCCTCAAGGGGCGTCTGATCTTCGGGCTGGATCTCGCGATCGCGGACGTCAGGCGATCGAAGCACCTCGTGCTCGTCGAGGGCTACACCGACGTGATGGCGCTCCACCAGGCCGGCTGCAGGAGCGCTGCCGCGGTGCTCGGGACCGCGACGACGAGCGATCACGCCGCGCTGGTCCGGCGCAGCGGCGCCAAGCGCGTGACCCTGCTCTTCGACGGCGATGAGGCCGGGCGCC
>DRLC01000099.1 GCA_011053145.1 Planctomycetota bacterium
GGGCGCCGTCCCCACGCTTCTTCCGGGCGGGCATCCTCGCCGCGCTGGATCGCGACAGGGACGCGCTCGGCGTGATGGACGAGGCCCTCGAGCGGGCGCAGGGAGTCGAGCTCGCCTCCTTCGCCTCGATCCTCGCCGAGGGGTTCGTGAACAGCGGCCGTCCCGAGGCGGCCGACCAGCTCGAGCGCCTCCTGCGGCAGCGTGAAGCAGATCCCATGGCCCGCACCGCCCTCGCGGTCCTCTTCGAGCGCCGCGGTGACTGCGAGGCCGCGATTCCGCTCCTACGGGAAGCCATCGCCTCGGTCCCGATCCCCGGGTCCACGTTGCGCAGGGGGCTCTCTCGCTGCCTCGAGCGGACGGGACATCCAGCCGAAGCGATCGAAGTCCTGCGCGACGCCTACCGCGCCAATCCCGACGACCCCGTTCGACAGGTCGCACTCTCCCTGGCCCTCACCCTCTCCCCGGATCCCGCCCTCTGGAAGCCGGAGGAGGCGGTCGAACTCGCGGAGGAAGCGTGCGGCATCGCCCCGGACGTGCCGGACTTCGCCCTCGCGCTCGGGATCGCGCTGTACCGCTCGGGCGACTTCGAGGGAGCGCTGGGGGTCCTCGAGATGGCGATCGAGCTGCGGGCCGGCAAGTTCACGATCACCGAGAACTACTTCCGCGCGATGAGTCTTTTCCAGTTGGGGGAGCGGCAGGAGGCGGAGTCCGCGGTGGCCCAAGCCGATGCGATGGCCGTGAGACTCAGCCCCCGCCCGGGTTCGTACTCCGCGTTCGTGCTCGACTCCATCCGCGCGGAGGTCAGGGCCCTTCTGGGCCGGTGAGGGGGGGCCGGGAGCGGCCTCAGTAGCAGATCCAGCCGTACCCGCCGAACGCGTATCCCCCGTACCCGCGGGGCCAGTACGGGTCGTCGTACGGATCGATTCGCGCGAAGCTGATCGAACCCGTCGCGCGCGCCTTCGCATTCGAGAGCGCCCAGCGCAGGTTCATTCCGTCGAGCTCCAGGTCCCCGGGGGTGCTGCCTGCGGGGAGAGCGAAGGAGAGCTGGAACTTGCGTGCTTCCCCTGGAGGGGCGACGAGCGGTCCGGCCGGCTCCTGGCGCATCGGTCCGAGTTCGGTCAGGTTTCCACTGACCACGGTGAGCGCGTCGCGCTCCAGCACGAGTTCGCTCTCGCCCGGGTTCTCGAGTCGAACGTCGACCACGAGCTCCGGTCCACGGCCCGCATCCGCATCGGCCCGCCGCACTCCGGCCACCCGAAAGAGAGCGCGCGGAAGGTCCTGGGCCCCAGGCACCTCGAGCACGACCTCCGTCGGCCGCGGATCGAAGCGATACCCGCCGTAGTACGTCCCCGCGCAGCTCGCGAGGAAGAGAGCGCACATCAGGGCGAGGATGGGACGTTTGGGTCGAGAAGGAAGCATCATCCGTGCGCCGCATCGAGCGGTTGGCCCGGAGCTCAGGACGCGGCCCACCACCGAGGTCGTGCCGAAGGCACCGGGCGAGTTTCGCCAGCCTATCACACGCGTCTCGCTCCCGGAGGCCTTCGCCCCCGCTGACGAGAACGCCCCCTCAGCGCCAGCTCGTCGAAATGACTCCGGGGAGTTCGGAGAGCCGGGCGACGACCGCCGGGGCCTGATAGTGCTGGAGGGCTCGGATGCGGAAGGTGACGCGGGCGGTTCCCGACTCTGCGTTCGTGTCGGCGTGGACGTCCATGATGCGGATGCCGTCCGACTCGAGGATCGCGGTCGTGCGTTCCACGACCGTGGGGCTTTCCGCGGTCGCGCTCTGGATCGTCACGGTGCGATAGACCGGCGAGGTCAAGTGGTGATCGAGGAACTGGAAGCCCCAGAGCACGAGGAGGCAGAAGAGGGTCGCCGTCAGGGCCAGGCCGTAGTGTTCCTGGCCGATCGCGATGCCGACTCCGGCGACGAACCAGATGCAGGCGGCGGTGGTCACCCCGCGGACGAGGTCGCGCAGCTTGAGGACGACTCCCGCTCCGAGGAAGCCGACCCCTGTGACGATGCCCGCCGCGATGCGCCCGGGGTCCACCCGCAGCACGGAACGGGCGGAGTCGTACACGAACGGATCCGCGATCCGGGCCGAGACGATCATGATCAGCGTGGAGCCGAGGCAGACGATGCTCATCGTCCGCAGTCCGGCCGCGCGGCCTCGCAGTTGCCGCTCGAGCCCTACCGCGCCGCCGAGGAGGATCGAGAGCGCCAACTGGAGGACGGTCTCGACGGGCAACGGTCCGAAGATGCTGGCGAGGAAAAGCATGGGCGCACCCTACCCATGGGGAACCCCGAGGACCACAGTCCGGCACCTCCGCGGCGAGGGGTCTTTTGGCGCTGCTTTCAACGGAGCCGCGAGAGCGTGCCGATCAGGGGCAGGTATTCAAAGGTCGCCTCGTTCGTCTTCCCGACACTATCGGCGAGGGGCGTGAAGGCCAGCTTCCCACCCAGACGGCCGACGAGGGACGAGGGGCGCCCTTCGGCGAGGGCCTGAACCGCGGCGACTCCGAGCTCGGCGGCGAGCGTGCGATCGCGCATCGTCGGCCTCCCGCCCCGCTGGATGTACCCAAGAACCGCCACGCGATACTCGCGATCGATCGAGTCACGCAACCGGTCCGCGACGGCGAAGGCGCCGCCCGGCGTCTCGCCCTCGGCGACGACGATGATCGTGCTGTGCTTGTTCGGAGATGTGGACTGGCGCACGACTTCCGAGAGGTCCTCGAAGTCCCGGCTGACTTCGGGAATCAGGATCGCGTCCGCACCGGCCGCGAGTCCCACGTGCAGAGCGAGCTGCCCCGACGCACGGCCCATCACCTCCACGAAGAAAACCCGTCCGTGGCTTTCGGCCGTGTCCCGGATGCGGTCGATCGCCTCGAGCGCGGTGTTCGCGGCCGTGTCGAAGCCGATCGATTCCTCCGTGCCGAAGATGTCGTTGTCGATGCTTCCGGGAAGGACCATGACCTGGAGGCCGTGTTCCCGCGCGAGCGCTTCACAACCGGCGAGGGTCCCGTTCCCGCCGATCGCGACGAGGGCGTCGATCTCCGCTTCGCGCAACCGAGCCGCCGCCTCGCCCCGACCCTCCGGGGTCCGGAAGGCCGCGCTGCGAGCGGTCCCCAGGACGCACCCGCCCCGTTGGACGATGTTGCTCACCGACGAGCGCGACAGGGGCTCGAACGCTCCTCGGATGAGCCCTTCGAAGCCCTGCTTCACACCCGTGACGCGGTGTCCGAGCTGGAGCGCGGAACGCACCACGGCCCGCAGCGCGGCGTTCATGCCGGGGCCGTCTCCGCCGCTCCCGAGGACCGCCAGGTGCATCGCGCCGGATCCCGATCCGCGGCGTGCGGTCATCGGGCGGGTTCGAGAGGCCCGCCGACCATGTCGAGCACGCTGCTGAGCACTTCACGTCGCTTGCGCAACGCCGCCTTGAAGTCGTGCTTGTCCGTGTCCGCGATCTCGTAGTTGAGGTCGCGCAGGGCCCGGTCGAGGATCTCCCGCAGGAGACCGGCCTGTTCGTCGCTGAATTCGAGGTTCATGGGGATGCGCTCCGCTGCGGGCCAGGGGGAATCCCGGGCCGGTTCTTCGTTTGGGCTATAGACCAGCGCGCGAAGTCGAACAATGCCAAAGGTAGGCGATTCTAGAGCAGTCGCGCCGCCGCCTCGTCGAGCCAGAGCTCGACCGCCGGGTGTCCGCGCAGGTAAGTGGCGGGGAGCTTCGGCGACATCGGTTCGAGGAGGGCACGCCGGATGATCCCCGCCTTGCTCTCCCCGAACGCGAGGACGCGCAGCTTCTTCGCCCCGAGGATCGTCGCGATCCCCATCGTCATCGCGTGCGTCGGCACTTCGACGCCGGGCGGGAAGTCCGCCCTGTTCACGCGGCGCGTCTCCTCACACAGCTCGACCCTTCGCGTGCGCGACGACGGCTCCGATCCCGGTTCGTTGAACCCGATGTGTCCGTTGCGTCCGATCCCGAGGATCTGCAGGTCGATGCCTCCGGCGTTTCGGATCTCCTCCTCGAAGCGGCGGGCCGCTTCGGCGGGAGGCTCGGACTCGGAGCGCCGGGCCGGGAAGTGCGTCTTCTCGAGCGAGAACTCCGCCGGCTCGAACAGCACCGTTCGCATGAAGGCTCGAAAGCTCCACGGTTCCTCGCCGTTCAATCCTTCATAGACGTCGAGGTTGAAGGTCCGCGCGGCGGAAAAATCGAGACCCGCACCGTGCAGCTCGACGAGCCGACGGTAGAGCGCGAGGGGCGTGTGCCCGCTCGCGAGCCCGAGCACCACGTCGGGCTTCGCCCGCAGGAGTCTTGCGATCTCGCCGGCGACTCGCTCCGCTGCTTCGCTCTCGTCGCGCGTGACGAAGACGGGTGTGGAGAAGGCGTCGACGCGGCGCATGCCGGGGAGCTTACCCGGAGCCACGCGGACACACCCGGTCCGCGCCCGCGAAGAAAAGGGATGAAGACCTGCGACCCTTCGGTGGTTGGAGCGGTCCACGGGAAGGAGAAAAGGGGGAGTTCGCAGCGCCGGCCGTCGGCCCGAAAGGCCCTACGGACCGATGCGCGAAGGACCCCGCGGAGGTGATGCGCGATGGGGGAGGGGCGCGGCTTCCGAAACCCGGTTCCACTCGCGCTCCCCGCCGAAACCCCAAGGCTTTCGCCTACCCAGTCCCAATCGCCATGATCCTTGCAACCGCTTCCGGCGCGATCGTCGCTCGCCTTGCCCTGTTCTCCTTCCTGTCCCTTCCCACCCCCGCTCCCAGGGTGGACGTCAGTCGTCCTTCCCCTGGACCGAGCCAAGCCGGCTGCCAGTTCTCCGGGGCTTCGTTCACCACCTCCAGCAGCCTCGGCTGCCGCATGGAAACCCTAGGGCCGTTCCAGAGCACGCGCACATGCCCCGGGGGAGGGAGCGTCACCTACACATGGACGGTCAGGACGACGATCGAGACGATCGAGTACCGCACGATTCGCCCGCGGTTCAACGCGTGGGGATGGCCGTGCGTTCCGCTGGTCGAGTTCCGCAGGGTCGAGGTCCCGGTCTCCTCCGTTCAGACCTACAGCGGCTACGAGTGTCCGGGGGAGTGCTGCAGCCTCACCGATACGCTCATCACGACCTCCACCGGCCCCGAGTACGTCCTGCAGGACAGCACGAGCATGACCGCGATTCGCTGCCCGAACGGATCGCTCGGCACCCGCACCACCCGCATCCTTTCCTTTGCGCGCGACCTCACGGAGACGATTCACGAGGTCTATGGGGCGACGAGCGCCTGTCCCGGTACCCCGTGCGTCGACCGGGAATATCCAGGGGCGACGACCGTCTTGTTGACCACGTCGGTGACGCGCGTCTTCGACGACTGTCATTGAACCGGGCTCGATCGGAGCCGCCGGGTTCCGCTCTCGCCTCCTCCAACCACCTTGCCGATCCCGAGGAATTCCCGAGCTCGTATGCCGGACCCTGCGTCTTCTACCGGCCGTGGCGACCCGTCCGGTGCCAGGAAGCGCGAGGTGCCGTCCGGAAATGAGTGGCCGTGTCCGGTGCACGGGCCCACGAATCACCCGGGGCAGAAGGAGACTGATTCATGATCTCGATGCGACACCTCGTCGTTCCGTTCGTCGCCGCGGCAATCGGAGTCCCGCTCCTCGTCCATGTTCTGGTCGGGGCCGACTCGACCTCCCCGGACCGGGCCCGTGTTCCCGGTCGATTCGCGCCGCCCCCTTCCGAGCCCACGACCTCCGACGGGCTCGCCCGTCCTTCCACGGAACCCGGGCGGGAAGAGTCCAGGTCCGCCGCGGGCTGCGTTCTCTCCGGGCGCGCGGTCTTCGCCGGGGATCCCCTCTCGGCGGAGGACGTTGTGGGGGAGCTCTGGCGGAACGGATCCGAAGGGGAGTCGCTGTTCGCGAGCGAGGGTCTTGTCACCGATGCGGCGGGGGACTTCGAATGGCCCCTCGCCGCTCCGTTGGACCCGCAACCGGAATGGAGTTTCCGGCTCCGCATGGCCCGTCCTCCCCATGGGCTCGACGAGGCGGTGTCCGCCGGCGTGCCCGTGCCCCGCGCCGACGAAACGGGCCGCGTCGCGCTCGGGCGCGTGCCGTTCCCCGCGCCATTCCCCAGCGTGGCCGGCATCGTGGTCGGTCCGGATGGAGGGCCGATCGCGGGGGCACGGCTCCTGATCCAGGTCGTGGGGATCACGGAGCCGCTGCCCGGGAACGACCGACCGTGGACGAGGAGGTTCGAGAGCGAAGCGGATGGGTCGTTCCGCAGCTACGCGCCCCTACCGCAAGCCCGGCTCTACCAACTGTCGGCCACGGAACCGGGGACCACCAATGCGGCCGTCACGACTTTCGAGCCGGGGCAGCGGGACGTCCTGGTCGAGTTTCGCGCCCCCGTCGAAGTCCGCGGGAACCTCGCCCTCGGGCTCGAGCCTCCGGGCCACACCCTCGAAGTGCGTCTCGTGGAGGAGGATCCGGGCGAGCTCACCCGATCCTGGCTCACGGAGGCGGGAGCGGACGGGGCGTTCACGTTCCCGGCGGTCCCCGAGGGTCGCTATCACCTGACCGTCCGCGACGCCGAGGGCCTGCGGCGTGAGCTGTGGTCGGGGCCGCCGCTCGTCATCGCGAGGACGGTGACGGGGGCGCCCCTCGAGCTCGCCTCGGTGGACCTCTCGGGCCTCGTCGCGCGTGTCGGCGTTCTCTGCGAGGACCCGGACGGTCGTCCGCTCGCAGGGGTCGAGGTGCGCGAGAGCGCGCCCTTTGGGATCAGCACGCGGGGAGGAGTCACGGACGCCGCGGGGCGCTTTCGGATCCTCGTTCCCGCGGACGAATCCCCCGCGTGCACCTGCAGCCTCCCCGGCGTCGCGCCGATCTCCGTCACGCTCGACGCGGACCCCACCGTGATCGTCCTGGCCCCCGGGCTCGAGGTGCCGATCGAGGCTCCCCTCGCCTTCGACGTCCCCCAGCCCTTCCGACTGGCGGTGGTTCTCCGTTCGCTCGACAACCAGAACGACTCCCCGCTCAGCGCTCCGATCGACGAGAACGGCATCGGACTCATCGAGATCCCGCGCGAGGGCCGCTACCACGCCTGGCTCCAACTGCGATTCGAGGAGGGACCGAAGGAGTTTCAGGTCGACCTCCCCCTCGAACCCGACGGGGGTTCGCTCGTGGATATCGCCCGCACCCCGGACGGGACGGCTCCCGCCCTCCTGCTCGCGGGCAGCAACACCGAACTCCAGCACGCCCTCGACGAGATGAATCGTCTGCGCGATCTGTGAGGAACCCGGAAGGCTTCGCTTGGCCGATCCCCCTACGGTCCGGACGTCGTCTCGAAGTCCTCGAACACCGAGCCGGGGAGTCGTTCGCGGAGGCGGAGGAGGGCGCGGCGGTAGCGCTGGGCGGCGGTGTTGGGCTCGAGGCCGAGCCGGGAGGCGGCCTCTGCGTTTTCGAGCTGCTCGATCCCGCGCAGGATCAGGATCTCGCGGTCGGCGTCGTCGAGGGCATCGATCGCGGCGAGGACCTGACCACGCGTCTCCAAGGCGACGGCCTGGGAGACCGGGCCGGGGGTCTGTTCGCAAAGAGAGCCGAGAAGGTCGGCGCGCTGCGTGTCCTCGCCGCGCAGCGAGGCGGCGACGCGCTTGCGGAGCAGGTTGTTGATCTCGAAGAGCAGCGCGGTCGAGAGGTAGCGGACGAACACCGGCGTCGCGCGCTCGCCGGGGAGGGGGACTTCGGAGAGCTTGGGGAGGATCGAGGCCCAGAGGCTCGCGACGATGTCGTCGGGTTCGTAGAGATCGCGGAGCGGTCCCATGCGATAGCGCGCCTGGGCGAGGAGGAGAGGGCTGAAGCGTCGCACGACCCACTCGGTCTCGGCGGCGTCCCCGGCGATGGCTCCTCGGACGTGAACGGTGGTCAGATCGGACGCCGGTGTCATAGGATCCAGGGTACCCATGGATCGGGAGAACCGCAGCGAAGCGGCACGCCTGAACCGTTTCCTCCAGGAAGTCCTTTCCGACATCCAGCGCGGAAAGGAGCGCTCGGTGGAAGAGTACCAGGCACGCCACCCGGAGCTCGCCGCTTCGATTCCGCGCGAGCTCGAGCGGTTGCACGGCGGCGCAGAGGCCGCCATGTCCACCCGGCTCGACGTGGCCGGCACGACGATCGGGCCCTATGTGCTCGAGCGGGAGCTCGGGCGTGGCGGACAGGGGGCGGTGTTCCTCGCGCGCGACACGCGGCTCGAGCGGCGCGTCGCGCTCAAGCTCTTGCTCGCCCATGCGAGCTGGTCGCGCGCGAGTCGCGAGCGCTTCCACCGCGAGGCCGCGCTCGCGGCGAGGCTCGACCACCCGGGCCTCTGCACGGTGTACGAGTCGGGCGAGGCGGACGGCGTGCCCTTCGTCGCGCTGCGCTTCGTCGAGGGGGAGACGCTCGCCCAGCGGCTGAGCGCGGGGCCGCTCGAACCGCGTGCGGCCGCCGAGGTCGTGGCTCGAGCAGCGCGCGCGCTCCACGTCGCGCACGAGGCGCACATCGCGCACCGCGACGTGAAGCCGGCGAACCTGATGCTCGCGAGGGACGGCGGCGTCGTCGTGCTCGACTTCGGACTCGCGCGTGATCTCGAGGGCGAGTTCGGCAGCCTGACGCGCACCGGTGACTTCTTCGGCACGCCGGCCTACATGGCGCCGGAGCAGCTCGAGCCCACGCTCGGCGCGGTCGACCCGCGCACCGACGTGTGGGCGCTCGGCGCGACGCTCGCCGAGGCGGTCGGCGGTCGGCCGGCGTTCGCGAGCCCCACGCGGGCCGGTTTGTACCGCGCGATCCTGGAGGGCCGCGCCGAGCTCGCCCCCGGACTGCCGCGTGACCTCGAGGTCATCCTGCGCACCGCGCTCGCGCCGGCGCGGGAGCACCGCTACGCGTCCGCGCTGGCTCTCGCCGAGGACCTCGAGGCGTTCCGCGCGGGACGACCGATCGCCGCGCGCGCGGTGAGGAGCGGGGAGCGGCTCGTGCGTTGGGCGCGCCGCAACCGAAGGCTTGCCGGCGCCCTCGCGTTCGCGCTGCTCGCGCTCGTGGCGGGCACGGTCGGTACGACGATCGGGTGGCTGCGGGCGAAGGAGCGCGAGGTGGAGCTCGCCGCCGCCAAGGGGGTCGCGGAGGACGCCGCCGATCGCGCGACCGCGCTCAACGCGTACCTCGCTCGGATGATCGAGTCCCCCAGTCCGCTGCGCGGGGTCGGCCGGGCGAAACGGGACGTCACGGTCGGAGAAATGCTCGACAACGCGAGCGAGACGATCGCACATGCGTTTCCCGGGCGTCCGGCGCTCGAGGCCGAGACGCGCCTCTCGATCGGGTCCACCTACAGCGCGCTCGGGCGCCACGCGGACGCGTTGGAACACTACGAGGCCGCGCTCGCACTCCTGCGCGGCGTGTACGGCGAGCGGCACGTCGACGTGGCGCGCGCACGGCGGATGCGCGCGACGATGCTGGCGTGGCTCGGGCGACGCGACGAGGCGGTTGACGAGCTGGAGCGGACGCTGGAACTGCTCGAACGGCTCGGGGGAGACCACCGGACCGAGGTGGCGCGCCTGCGCACCGACCTCGGCTGGGTGCTGGTCGAGTCCGAGCGCTTCGAGGAGGCGCGCGACCAGAGTGCGGCCGCAGTGGAGTGGCTCGCGCACGAGCCGGACGGCGTCTACGAGTTCGCGACGGCGACGAACAACCTCGCGATGAGCCTGCGGGCGCTCGGCGACTTCGCCGGGGCAGAGGCTGCCTACGGACGGGCGGACGCGCTCTTCACGAAGGAGTTCGGCGAGGGCTCGGCGCTCGCGGGCGTCGCCATCGGAAACCTCGCGTTCCTGCTCGAAGAGGAAGGGCGCCACGAGGAGGCGCTCGCGCGCTACGAAGAGGCGGTCACCGCGCTGCGCGAGACCGTCGGCGACCACCCCGTGCTCGGGAGCATCCTGCTGGGATTCGCGCGGGCGCTCTTCGACCAGGGCGACTACGCCCGCGCCGAGCCCATCTGCGCGGAGGCGAGGCGCGTGCTGCTCTCGACGATGGGGGAGTCCGACGAGGAGTACGGGATCGCGGTCGAGCTGGGCGGCTTCCTCTGCTCGTACCTCAACCGTCTCGAGGAGGCGGAGGCGGCGTACCGCCTGTCCGCGCGGCTCTTGCGCGAATACCACGACGATCCGGGGCGTGCGCTGATCAGCGACGCCTGGGCGGCCGAGACGCTCTGCGCGGCAGGCGCGGGGGAGCGCGGTCTTGCGGAACTCGAGGAACTCTGGCCGCGCGCTCTCGAAGGACGTGAGCCGAGTGCCGAGGTGCCCCAAGCGATCGCGCGCGCGGGCGTCCGGGCCGCCGGGAGCGCGGGCGACGGGGAGGTTCTGGCCCGCTGGAGGCGGCGAGTCATCCCGTAGGAGGAGGTCCTGACTCCGTCTTCTACGATTGGGGCACCTGCGGCGTAGGGCGCGGGCCGGGAGGGGGTCCGCGTATACTCAGAGGAGGGAGCCGCAAACGCTCCTGGATGCGACCGCCGAGAGACGCCGTCTTGGGAACAGGGGAACGGGAAGAAGAACCGCTCGACGAGACCGAGGAACTCCTCGCGAGTCTTCTGGGGGAGATCGAGGAGCGCGGAGGCGATCCGGAAGCGTTCCTCGCGCGCTATCCCGAGCAGGCGGAGGAGTTGCGCGCGCGCCTCGCGCAGCTCGGGGCGTTTCGATTGTCCGGGGATGGCGGAACGCCGTCTCCGCTCGTGCCGGGCTTCGAGGTGGAGCGCCTGCTCGGGCACGGGGGGATGGGGGACGTCTGGCTCGCCCGCGACCGCGAGAGCGGAGAAGAGGTGGCCCTGAAGCTCCTGCGCGCGGGTGGACTGTCGGCCTCCGCCGCACGCCGGCTCGAACGCGAGGCGGAAGCCCTCTCGCGTCTCGAACACCAAAACATCGTGCGCGTGCGGCGTGCGGGGCAAGCCGGGGGCGTCGCGTTCCTCGCGATGGAACTCGTCGAGGGCGAGGGGCTCGATGAGGGGATCCGGCGCGGGCCGCTCAGGATCGGGTCCGTGGTGCGATGGATCCGCGACGTGGCGGACGCGCTCGGGGCGGCCCACGCGGCCGGCGTCCTGCACCGCGACGTGAAACCGGCCAACATCCGCATCACGCCCGAGGGCCGCGCGGTGTTGATCGACTTCGGGCTGACCGGGGCTTTCGAGGCGAGCTCGCTCTCGCGCACCGGGCGCTTCCTCGGTTCGCCGCACTACGCCTCTCCCGAACAGCTCCTCGGGGATCGAGGAGAGGTCGGACCGGCGAGCGATGTGTACGCGCTCGGGGTGACGCTCTTCGAGGCGCTCTGCGGTCGGCTCCCGTTCGACGCGCCCACGACCCCCGCGCTCTTCCGGCGCATCCTCACGCACGATCCCCCGGACCTGCGTCGCCTGCGCCCGGAGGTGACGGCCGACCTCGCCGCGGTTGTGGGGCGTGCGATGGAGAAGCGCCCGCGCGATCGCTACCGCGACGCCGCCGAGTTCCGCGATGACCTGGACGCGGTGCTCGAGCTGCGCCGTGTCCGCGCGCGCGCGCCCGGCCCGCTGCGGCGCTTCCGGGGCGCCGTCCGCCGGCATCCCGCCGTCGCCTCCGCGCTCGCTGCCCTGGCCCTCACGCTCCTCGCCGTGGGTGTCCTTCGTCGGGTGGAGAGGCAGCGGGAACGCGCCGAACGTGTCGATGCGGCCCGCGAGCTGGTGTCCTACGCGCGCGCTCGGATCGAATCCCTCGAGACGGAGAGCCGAGGCCTACCGGACCTGGTGCAGCGCTTCGCGGCCGAGCGCCGGCAACTCGACGCGGAGGCGCCGGATCCGGGGAGGGAACGCCGCTCGAATCAGATGCAGCGTCAGATCGAGCTCGCCCAGGCGCGGGCGGAGCAAACCTCCGTCGAGGTGCTCGACGCGCTCTCCCGCGCGGAGGATCTCGACCCGGCGGTGGATGGAGTGCGGGAACTGCGCACGCGCCTGTACTACGAGCGCTGGCGTGCCGCGAGCGCCGCGTTCGACGAAACGCTGGCGGCGTTCTTCGCGGAACGCGTGGAGGCGCTGGACGGGGCGGAGGGTCCCTGGACGCGCCGCCTGCGTTTCCAGAGTCCGTTCGACCTCGAGCTGAGCCCGGCGAACACGCGCGTCGATGCGTTCGTGTTCCGACGGCTCGACCACCTCCGTCCGGGCGCGCCCCCACGGCTCGTCGCGATTCCCCAACGCGGTCTTCCCCCCGGCGTCGAGCCGGGCGCGAGCGTCCTGCGTGTGACCGTTCCCTCCCAGGGGCTCGAGGCCGAGGATCTCGTGCTCGCGTTGAACGGCCGCCCGGTCGAGGGCCTCGTGTTCGTGCGCGACCGGGCGGGCGGGGAACTCGGTGAGGACACCGTGCTGCTGGGGGTGGACGACGAGCCGGTACGGGACGCGGGTTCCGCGGAGGATCGAATGGGCGGGGACTCCCATCGATTGCGGGTCGTCGACGGGCGTGGCGAGCGCGTCGTCGAACGTTCGGCGCGGGAAGTCCTGCTGCGGGACCCGGCGCCCTGGCTACGCGAGCACGGCGCGGAGCTCATGCTCTGGCGGAACGGGACGCGGTTCCCGCGGGCCGTCGCCCCGGGGCTCTCGGTGCGGCCGACGAAGAGCCCGCTCTGGCACGGGGGCGAATCGTTCGTCGGGGAGGGGGCGCTGCGGGGGGCGCTCGTGGAGGGGACCTGCGTGCTCCTGCTCCTGCGCGCGCCGGGACACCTGCCGCTGCGGATTCCGCTCTGTGAGTCGCCGTCCCTCCGTCCCCCCGCGACCGTGCATCTCGAGCCCGCGGGGACGATGCCGCCCGAATTCGTGCGTGTCGCCTGGTCGGGAGGATTCACGCGCATCGCCGACCGCGAGGTGCGCGTGGACGAGTACGCCGCGTTCCTGAACGCCCCGGCCGAGGAGCGCGACGTCCCCCTCGAAGAGCTCCTACCGGAACTCAGCATTCCCTGGGACGTGACGGGCGCGGAGGTCCGCCCGCCGGACGGTCTTCCCGGTGACTTTCCGGTCTTCGGGGTCTCGAAGGAGAGCGCGGAGGCCTACGCGCGCTGGCGCACCCTGCGGGCCCGTCGGCAGGGAAGACCCTGGCGCTTCGCGCTCCCCAAACTCGTGGAGTGGCAGGAGGCGGCGAGCTGGCTTCCCGCTCGCTGGGTCTATCCCTGGGGAGCGGAGTTCCGACCGACGCTCGCGAAGTCCTGCTTCTCGCGCGTCGAACCGCGCCCGGAACCCGAGCTGCGCTTTCCGACCGACGAAACCTTCAGCGGCCTGTTCGACATGTCCGGCGGCGTCGGGGAGTTCGTGGACGATTGGTTCTGGGAGCAGAATCGACAGACCGCGGTGTGTGGCGGGAGCTGGGTCCACGCGGATCCCAAGACGCTCTCGCTGCGATCCAGTTGGGGCGCACCCGAGGGGACGCGTTACGCGTACGTCGGATTCCGCCTCGCGTTGCGGATCGACGACGAGTAGCCCGATTCAGGGCGCGGATGCGTAGAAGTGGGGCAGGACGCCGACGCCGTTGGAGACGTTGTAGCTGACCGCGGCGGCCTCGGGGGTGACGAGCGTGATGTGACCGGGCGCCTCGGCGCCGTCGGCGGCGAAGGGGTTCGGCAGGATGTCGACCATCGTGAAGAGCCCGGTCACCGGGTCGAGCTCCATCCGCGTGAGCGTGTCGTCGTTGAAGCCGGCGGACGCGATGCGGTGGCCGAGGACGCTGATCCCCACGGGGCCGTCGCCGACATTGGCGGTGTCGAGGATCGCGGGCGGCGTGCCGTCGGCGGCCCAGGAGAAGGCGGTCACGGTGGAGTCGACGAAATCGCTGAAGGCGCCGATGCCGCTGGCCGGATCCCACGCGATGCGCCCGTGGTGGGCGGGGGTCATCGCGATCAGGGTCTCGGTGACCGGACCGCCGGAGGGGGCCTCGATCCAGACCAGGCCGCCGGAGGTGCGCAGGCCGACGAACTCGGTGGCGGTCGCGTTCGCGGCGACCGAGCGCAGCGCGGAGGTGAGCTCGACCACGTCCTCGTTCAGGATCCAGCCGCCGGTGGACGGGTCGGGCTGGTAGAGCGACAGCGTCGGGGTGAGCGTGGTGGGGCTGAGGTCGTTCGTGAAGACGACGCCGAGGGTCGGGTCGTTCGCGATCAGCGGTGAGTGCGCGAAGAAGCCGAAGCTGAACTGGCCGAAGGCGAGCGGGTTGCCACTGGCGTCGAGCTCGACGAGGAAACGCGTTTGCCCCGAGAGGGAGATCGCGCCGTTCTGGGCGCCGGAGGGCGAGCTTTGGAGGATGTAGGCGTCGAAGGCCGCTCCGGGGAAGGGCGTACCGGGGCTGTCGGCGTAGTCCTCCTGCTGGAGCACCGCCCCGGTCACGCCGTCGAAACGCAGGATCGACTTGCCGGTGCCGCCGAGGGGTTGCCCCGCCACGATGAGCTCGAGGTTCGGCGGCGCGGCGGCGGCGCTCTCGCTTCCGGCGGGAAGGCGCGGGGACGAACCCGATGCGGCAAAGGCCAGGACGGACTCGACACTGTGCAGGAAACCGCCGAGCGCGTGGTAGACGGCGTTCGGCGGCAGACTCGCGCCGCCCGTGCTCCCGCCGGGATGCGTGCAGAAGACCGGGAACTTGCAGTTCAGCGTGACGGAGGCGCCCGGTCCGTAGAAGTCCTGGGACACGACGGTGACGCGGAAGGTGCCCACACTGGGCTGTCCCGGATCGCAGGAGAGCAGGAAGATATCGTCGCGATGGTACGGGTCGCTCTGTCCAGGAGCAAACGGAACGACCGTGGGGGCCGCGGGGAACGGGTCGTTGGTGAGCTGCTGGACCGTGTACTGGAAAGAGTCGACGCTCCACTCGAGGGAGGCGGGGAGGATCAGGCTGGACGAGGCCACAGCGTCCACGTTCGTTTGCACGAAAGTGGGAAGCAGTCCCTCGACGAGCCCCTGGCTCAGTACGCTCGGATCTACCGTGACCTTGAAGGCGTCGGCCGGGGTTACGGGGATGAAGCTGGAGTCCGAGTCGATGGTCGGAATCGTCGTCGTGATCGTCCAGTTCGTTGCAGAGCCGGAAGAGTCGAGGGTGACGTCGACGGTCTGGCTGGTCGCACGGATCGTGCCGTCCTTCTGTGTTTCCCGGAGCCGTAAGACCCTGCATCCCAGCCACGCCCCGCCCTTGACCGTGTAGCGGATCGTCGCAGGCGCCTGGAGCGGAACATCCTGTCCGAATCGGTAGGTGCGATCCTGGAATTCTTCGATCCTGATTACCGTGGGCGCCGCGAGCGCACCGGCAGGAATCGTCACCTCGAAGCAATCATCCGCGCTCTTCACCGTGCCCCCGGAGGCACCGATCGTGAGGCTATTCACGTTCGGCCTGAATGTGCTGCTCGAGTCGGGGCAGCTCGTCAGAAACGAGGCGAGGTAGACGAGGAGGAGGGTGGAGAGGATACGGGCGTTCATGGAGTGGGCGGGGGCGAGGGGATCGCGGACACGGACGGCGGATGGCACCGGCCTGAGCAAGGGACGCAGGGGGCCGCGATCGTT
This sequence comes from Planctomycetota bacterium, assembly GCA_011053145.1. GTDB lineage: Bacteria > Planctomycetota > UBA1135 > UBA1135 > DRLC01. Next base: position 15,545 of record DRLC01000099.1, read on the forward strand.
CCGCGAATTCTCGAGAACTGCGTGCCGGGCGGCGGACGCGCTGTTCGTCGAGCCGCCGCGGGCGCTATTCGGCGGTCCGATCTCGCCGCAGCAGGGTCGCCAGGCGCGCGCGGGCACGGTGGAGCGCTTGGCGCACCGAGTCCTCGCTCTTGCCGAGGAGCTCGCCTGCCTCCCTGTACGAGAGCCCGGCGAGGCTGACGTGGGCGAGGACGTTCCGGTAGGACTCCGGCAGCGCGTCGAATGCGCGCTCGAAGCGCTCCACCTCCTCGCGTGCGAGGGCGGCGTGCAGCGGGGTCGCCACGTCCGCGTAGGTGCGCGCCAGGGCGGCGTCGTCCACGCGCGTGTCCAGCGCGCGCCCATCCTCCCGGGCCGGGTCGCGGCGCGCGGCATAGTGGTAGTCGCGCTTGTGGCTCAGCTTGTGCGCGACGGCGCGGAACAGCCACGAGCGGAAGCTGCGCTCGTCATCGGCCCGGAACGAGGCGATGTCCCCGAGCACGTCGCCGCACATCGACTGGACCACGTCCGCCGCGGACTCGCGGCTGGCGAGGGCCCCCCGGAGACGCGCCCGCACGAAGGCGTGCAGGCTCGGCAAGTGGGGGGCGAGCAGGGCCCCCAGGGCCTCGCGATCCCCGGCCCGGGCCGCCGCGAGCCGTCTCGTGAAGTCGGGCTTCATCGCAGAGATTCTAACCCGCACCCCGACCAGGAACCCGCCAGGCAGGGGGGGGGGATCCGTTGCGGTGTGAATTCGCTGACCGCCTGAGCGAGCGGAGGAAGGGCTCTCGCCCGAGGGCCAAGCCCCGTTGCGCCGCCTTGGTCCACGGGTCCCTCCAGAGATGAGAGGGCGACATCGAGCTCACGATCCGGCGAAGGCTCTCGGTGATGGTCGCGCCGATCTCGAGCGAGCGCAGCCTGAGCGTCGCCACCATGGCGCGATGCAGTTCCGTTCCCC
>DRLC01000100.1 GCA_011053145.1 Planctomycetota bacterium
AACGCCCCGTCGACGGTCACGCTGCGGATCACACCGAACTCCGTGCCGCGTGGGATCAGGTTCTCGACCGTGAACTGCACTCTCCCGTCGACCTCCGCCTGAAAGACCCAGGTCTTCGATTCGCCGTGGCCGAACCCGACGTGCCCCTCCACGGGGCTAACAAGGTTCGCCGGCTCCTTGCCGACGTGCATCGCGGGGTGTTTCTCCGATTCGCCTGTCCGCTCGGGGATTGCGGCGCGGGCCGTGACTCCCGAGGACGCATCTGTTTCCACGGCTGGATCATGGCCCCCAGTCGGTGGCCTTGGATCTACGCGAACATCCTTGTCGGCCGCAATGGGGACTGGGGAAGGTGAGGCCTCGTTCCCCTGTCTCCGCATGACATGGGAGCCCTCTGTAGGCTTTTCCACTCCATGCTCCGAGGCTTCGCTCTCCTGCTCCATCGCTCCGGGATGCTCAGATTTCACGAAAGGGAGGGCTGCCGCCCTGGCATCGTCGATCGGATCTCGTGATTCGGGCACATCGCTCGACTCCACCGCCGAGAGCGCAGTTCGTGCGCCATGCGATTCGCGGTGGCCTCCCAGCTCGAACCAAGAGAACAAGGAGACACAAACAAACAGGGCCGTGAGCAGCGCAGCGACCATGGGTGCCTTCCGGCGTGCACTTGGTTCGCCTTCAGCATGGACCACTGGGGCACCCCCGCTCTCCTGAGAAACCCTGCCGGGCCGCTCCAAGATACGACCAATCGTCTCGGCAAGTCGGACGACATGGTCTTGCGCCGGCGGCGGCAAGGCATCGAGCCAGTGCTTCCTGGCTACGAGATACTCGAGGTCCGCGGCCGGCTCCGTGGCTTCGATTCGAAAAGGGACTATGTGCAGTCCGTGATGGATTGCGCGTTCGAGCTCGTTCTTTACATGCTCCGATGCATTGGCCGACTTTGACAGAACGAGCACCATGACGCTCGCCCCCTTGATCGCTGCCATGATCTGTGCCGGGTAATTGCTACCTGGCAGGATATCTCGAGCGGCATACCAGCATCGAATGCCTCGACCTTCACACGCGACTGCGATTGCGTCGACAACCTGCTGGTCTTCGTTGGCATGGCTGATGAAAACATCCCACTGCTTCATGACGCGTCTCCCCCCCTGGCAGGGAACTTCTCGCGATTCTGACCTCGTCCTCCAGCGGCCACCTCCGTTTCCTGCTCGAAGAAGTGGGCGGGCCGCGCGTTCCCCCAATTGTAACTGTCGCGTGACCCCCTCTCCAGGTAAGGCTCGACCGTGCCCCCCTCCGGGACGCCGCTATTCCCTAGGAAGTGCGCCGTGGCGGCGCGCTGCGCTTCCTCGACCTCGGGCCGAGGGAGCGCTGCTCCGTGACCCCCTCGTGAGCAACGGGGGGGCACGGGTCGCACCCGACCGCTACCGCGTCAACTGAGGCGGGAGCTTCTGGAACGAGGCCCGGAACGCGCGCTCGGCATACCGCAACAACTGGCACCCCGAGTTCCGCAACCACGACCTCGGCTTTCGCCCCGCCAGTGTTCCTCAGCGCCAGCACGCCTCGGCCACGGCCGGCAGCGATCCGGCCGGTCCGCGGCGCCGTGCCCGTGGAACCCAGATCCGTGTCCCGTGCCTCTTGCGTTTGTGGGATCGCCGCCGGCGCTCCCGGGATCGAAGGGGCCGAATCGAAACGGCCCCCCGCGGCCGCCAGGCGTTCGCCGAGGGTGGCGGGGGGCCTCCTTTCGTCGTTGCGGGCTTCGAGTTCGGGAGCGTCCTCCTCGTTCCGCGCTCGGGGCCCCGTGCGCCGGCTGCGCTCGGCGACGGGGCCGGCTCGCACGCCCTGACGGGCGGCTCGCGGCGCGGCTGCGCCGCGCGGGAAGGGGTGAAGGGGTGAAGTCAGCCCGTGGTGACCCTGGCGGGGCGAAAGCCGAGGACGAGGCCGCGGAACTCGGGGTGCCAGTCGTCGCGGTATGCCGAGCGCGCGTACCGGGCCTCGAACCAGAAGCTCCCGCCCCGGAAGACGCGGCGGCGGTCGGGGGTATCTTGCCAGGCATCCGGATGGACCGCCGACGACTCCTGGTAGTTCGGCGACCATCGATCCAGACACCACTCCCACACGTTTCCGTGCATGTCGAAGAGTCCGAAGGGGTTCGCCTCCTTTTCGCGCACGGCGTGCAGCTTGCCCCCCGAGTTCTTCTCGTACCAGCCGACACGCTCCAGGTCCTCCTCGTCATCCCCGGACCAGTAGGCCGTCTGCGTCCCCGCCCGGCAGGCGTATTCCCACTGGGCCTCGCTCGGTAGATCGAAGTCGGGGCCAAGCCACTTGCAGAAGGCACGAGCCTCTTCCCAGGAAACGCCGACGACGGGCTGATCCGGCTGGTTGAACTGGCGCTGGTCCCAGTATTCCGGAACGGGCGTGGACGGGTTCTCCTCCAGGAACGCCGCGTACTCAGCGTTCGTGACCGGGGCGACGCCGAGGTAGAAAGTCGGTACCTCGACGCGGTGAAGCGGGGATTCGGCGCCGAAGCGACCGACTTCGGTCTCCGGCGAGCCCATCTGGAACACGCCCGCGGGGATGCGAACCATCTCGTAGTCGCCGCGCTCGGTTCGGAAGCGCTCGGGTTCGGGGGTGGGGCGGACACTGGGCGTGCCGGCGCCCGCATGCGCTCCGGCGGGCTCGGGAGAGACAACGATGTGGAAATGCGCGCGGATCGCCTCGTCGGGGTGGTTTCGGAGACTCTCCGCGAGGGGCTCCACCTCCCTGGGCGCGAGCTCGGTGAGCAGACTGAGCGCGAGACGCTGGCGCTCCCACAGCCTGTCCACGTTCGGCGTCGGACCGGCCTCGAGAAGACGCACGAACGGCTCGTGTTCGAAGCTCAGCGCCTCGCGGGAGCATTCGCGCACGAGCATGCTTTGCTTCGCGAAGACTGACCGGTCCACGAGGAGCTTGAAGACCCGCCCGAAGAGCCCGTACCGGTCGGTCGCGAAGAGCAGGCACAGGACCTCGTGCCACCAGCTCTGTCCGAAGAGGCCCGCGATCCCCTCGATCTCTTTCGTGAAGGCCTCGGGCTCCCCCGCCTTCGAGAGCGCGCGGTTCGCGAGGCCGTGGGCGGCGAGGTATTCCTGGAACCCCAGGTGCAGGAAGCCGAACTGCTCGCCGCTCCACCCGGTCAGGAGGCCGCTCTCGTCGCGGATCCGCGCGAGGAAGGCCTCGGGCGTGATCTCGTCCTCGCCGATCGATTCGAGGAGCGGGCGGAGTTCGCGGGCGAGGTCGGACTCCTTCGCGCGCGTGCAGCCCTCGCCCTGCTCGTGGTACCAGAGCGCGAGCGGTTCGAGGACGCGGCGGGCCTTCTTCGCTTCGAACGAGACCGGAACGCGCCGCGCGCTGCGCCAGTGCTGGAGCAGCGTGTTCACGCACTCCTCGTAGACTTCGGAGCGCTTGTCGGGAAGAACTCCCCCCCGGTCGCGGAAGACGAGGCAGATCGCGGTCAAGAGGAGAGGGTTGTGGGTGAACTCGTAGAGGTGCTGCGATCCGGGCGAGACCTGACGGAGGCGCTCGATGAGATCGGTCGCCTGGCGTCGGGCGAGGACCTCCGCCTCGGCCCGCTTCGACTCCGAGTCGCTCTGCTCGCCGGCCCAGGCCGTCTCCACCGCCCGGAACCAGCTGCGGACGAAGCCGTCGACCTGCTCGTCGGAGAGGCCGGTCATGTGCAACGCGAGGAAGTGGGGGTCCAGGCCGAAGGCCGGGTCGTAGCCTTCGTGCCGGCAGGTGACGACGACGGACTTGCCGTTCGAGCCCACGCCGGTCTTCGCGAGCCAGCCCGCCACTCGCTCCCGCCGTTCCCCGTCGGGCACCTCGTCGAGCCCATCGACGAGCACGAGCAGGTCGTCGTGTTCCCAGAGCTGCTTCACGAACCCTTCCCCCAGTCCCAGGTCCGTATCGCCGAGGAGCCGCACGGCGAAGCCCCGCAGGCTCTTGTCCTCTTCCCTGAGCTCGCACAGGGGCAGGAAAACCGGGATCTGCGGGGTCGGTTTCTCGCCGTCCTCCCCCTTCTCGGTCCCGAATCGCGCCCCCCTCGCCTTCAGGAGCGCGAGCCGCCGGAGCTGGGTCGACTTGCCCGACCCGGGATCCCCCAGGAGCAAGATCCCACAGCGCCCTTCTCGATTCGAAAGACTCTCGAGGGCGTAGGGGAGCGAGACCCGCCGCCCCGCGTCTTCGTCCTGCTCTTCCTTTTCGCCCCGCCCGAGCCCGTGCTGCGTCGGTCCTCCCGCCATGCGGACCTCGAGCGGAACGTAGAGATCCTCGAGGGAAAGCGGCACGCGCAGACGCGTCTCGAACCCCATCAGCTTCACCGTGCCGTGGACGCGATCGAGATAGTCGAGGTACCTCGTGAGGCGCAGTTCGAAGTCCTTCTGGGGCGCCGGGGACCTGCCCCCACCGGCGGCCTTCGGCCCCCTCCGCTTGCGCGCCTTCCAGCGGACGAGCGCGTCGTACACCTTCACGGCGAGGGTCTCGTCCGTGAACGGAATCGCGAGTTGCTCCTCCCCCACGCGTTGCTTGAAGGCCTCGAGCCTCTCCTGCAGCTTCCAGCGATCCGGACCGGGATCGAAGTCGATCGCGGGTCGGACCCGCATCTCGTTCTCATCGATCACGAACATCAGGCGGTCCATCCCCTCGGCCGCGTCGTACTCGAGCTCGGTGATCGATCGCTGCTCGCCCCGCGGAATCCAGCCATAACGCCAGGCCAGGATCCCGACGAACACGTCCGCCTGGGCCACTCGCTCGAGGCACACCGACTTCGTCCCGCGCTCGTCCGCGGTCCAGCGCTCCATCCTCAACGCGTGGAATCCCGCGCGCTCCACCGCGTCGGCCACCATCTCTCGCCGCCTCCGGTTGTCGAGGTAGGTCGAGGACAGGAACACGGAGGGCCTCCCCCCGGTGTCTTCGGGTTCGGAGACCGCATCCTCCCTGGGTAGGAATCGGTCGGGAAGCACCTCCAGGATCCGGCGCCGGCTCCCCTCGCGCAGTTGAAGGGAATCGTCCGCCAGGTAACGGGAGAGGGACGCCTGGGGAATCCCGGTGCGCGCCGCGAGTTCGGTCTGGGTGAGGCCCAGTTCGCGGCTCCACGCACGGAGAGCACGGAGGAGGGCGTTGGATGAGGGAGTGCTGCTCATTCGTGTCTGTCGATCGGAACGGCAAGGGGAGCCTCCGACCCGGGCTCGAACGTCCACTTCCCGATCACTCTCCCTCCGGAGGAATCCCGGATCAGAAAGCTCTCCCCCTTACGGCCGTTCGGAAGGAGGAAAGTCCCTTTGGGATCCGGAAGCAGGACGTCGCCGTCCTTGCCTTGGAGTTCGATGTCGGTTCGCGGGTCCTGTGCTTCGTCGGTGAAGATCACCGCGGTGGCCGCGTCGTCCTCGGGCTGAGGGGGCGAGGGGCTCCGGAGCACCCCGGCAAGGGTTGCGAGGAGCGTGAGAACCGCAAGGAGCGTGGGAAGCGGTTTGCTGCGGGAAGGTGACGGTGTGGCGGGGCGCATGGGGCGACGAGGGGCGAGCGGAAAGG
>DRLC01000101.1 GCA_011053145.1 Planctomycetota bacterium
CGTGATCGAGAAGCTCGAACGGCGCCGCGTGGAGGAGCCGGAGGAAACCTCGTTCCTGCCGCACCTCGCCGAGGCCTACTTCGACGTGGGGCGGGTTCCGGAGGCGCGCGAAACCTACCGACACTTGATCGAGCTCGAGCCCGGCAACGTGCCCGCCCGCATGGCCCTGGCGCGACTCCAGGTGGAGACGGAGTCCCCGCACCTCGCGCTCCCGTGGCTCGAGCAGGTGAACGAGATCGATCCGGGGTATGCGCCCGCGTGGGCGATGCGGGGGACGATCCTCGCGGCGGGAGCGCGCTTCGCCGAGTCTCGCCCGATCCTCGAACGGGCGATCGAACTCGATCAGCGTGATCCGACCCTGTTCCTCTGGCTCGCGAAGTCCGAGGTCGGCCTACGGGAATGGAGTTCCGCCGTGGAGCACTGCGACCGCTACTTCGAACGCGGCGGCGCGGACCCCGAGGCCTACCTCGTGCGCGCGCGGGCGCGGGCCAAGCTCGGGCGGGTCGAGGACGCGCAGGCGGACCTCGCGGAAGCACTTCGCCGAAACGCGCGCTTCCCCGGCCAAGTCAAGGAGATCCGACGCCTGATCGACCGCGCGCAGCGCCGTGCCGGCGGGACCCAAAAGGAGGGCGGCTCGTGAGGCGCACCGCGATCGCACTCATGGTACTCCTGGTGGGAGCCTGCGGTGGGGAAGCTCCCCGGCCGGATTCCGGCGGCTCCACCGACGCCGGGGCTTCGGAAGATTCGGGAACTCCCTGGTTCGAGGAGGCGCACGAGAGTGTCGGGATCGACTTCACCTGGCGTTCCGGTCACGGGGAACGCCTCTACTTCCCCGAGATCATGGGGGGAGGGGCGGCTCTCTTCGACATGGACCGGGACGGGGATCTCGACGTGTACTTCGTCCAGGCCGGGGGCGTTCTCCTCGACCCGGCGCAGCGCCCCGGCAACGTGCTCTACCGCAACGAAGGTGACGGGACCTTCACGGACGTCTCCGAGGGCAGCGGGGCCCAAGACCGCGGCTTCGGGATGGGGGTCGCCGTGGGGGACTTCGACAACGACGGGCTCGACGACCTGTATGTCACCAACCTCGAGCGCAACACCCTGCTGCACAACCTCGGCGGTGGTCACTTCGAGGACGTGACCGAGCGCGCAGGAGTGGGAGGGCGGGTCTGGACTGCGAGTGCCGGATTCTTCGACTACGACCGAGACGGCGACCTGGATCTCTTCGTCGTGAACTACATCCACTGGTCGGTCGCGAACGAGCTCGTCTGTTCGTCGAAGCTGCTCGAGGCCGACTACTGCAGTCCGAAGAGTTACGCGGCCCCGGCGCCCGACGTGCTCTACCGCAACGAAGGGGACGGCACGTTCACGGATGTTTCCGCCGAAGTCGGATTGCGCACCGCCTTCGGCAACGGACTCGGTGTCGTCATGAGTGACTTCGACATGGACGGGTTCGAAGACGTCTTCGTCGCCAACGATGGGATGAAGAATCAGCTCTGGCACAACGATGGCGGCAAGGGCTTCCACGATGTCGGCGTGCAGACCGGGTGTGCCGTCGACCAAGATGGTCGCATCAAGGCGGGGATGGGAACGCACGTCGTCGACTACGATGACGACGGTGACGAGGACCTCCTGGTCGTGAATCTCACGGGCGAGCCGGACCCTTTCTTCCGCAACGATCGTGACCACTTCACCGATCGCACGCCGTTGATGGGGCTGACGGCCGTGTCGCGTCCGTACACCCGATTCGGGATGGGGTTCTGCGACTTCGATCTGGACGGATACGTGGATCTCTTCCAGGCCAGCGGCAGGGTGACGCGTTCTCCGGACATCCCCGGTGAACGGACCTTCGACCAGCCCAACCTGTTGTTCCGGGGTTCCGCGAGCGGTCGTTTCGAGGAAGTGCGTCCCCAGGGTGGGACCCGGCCGGTGCTCTCCGCGACGAGCCGCGCCGCGGCTTTCGGGGATCTCGATGGGGATGGGTCGGTGGACATCGTGATCGTGAATCGCGATCGCCCGGCCCACGTCCTGTTGAACCGCGCGGCCGCGGGGAAGCCCTGGATCGGGCTGCGGGTGGTGGAGCCATCGGGACGCGCCGCGCTCGGCGCCGTCGTCGAGGTCGAGTTCGGGGGACGGACGGTGACCCGGCGTGTTCGCAGCGCGTTCAGCTACTGCGCGGCGAACGATCCGACGATCCATGTCGGGATCGGTGAGGGCGTGGCGGTGAGCGAGGTCCGCGTGCGTTGGCCCGATGGGACGACGCGTTCCTTTGGCGCACTCGACCCAGGACGTGTGCACGTCCTGGGGCGTTGAGCGCGGCGTTCAGCTTCCGCGCCCGGCGGCCTCGCACCAGGCACCGACGAGGGCTCGGGCGCTTTCCTCCCAGGAGGAGCGCTCGGCGCGCCTCGCTCTCTCCTCGAGGACGTCCTCATCGGTTGCGAGCGCCGCACGGATTGCCTCCGCCGCGGCAGCCGGGTCATCCGGAGGGAAGGTCGGAACGCCCGGTCCGGCGACTTCGGGCAGGGCGCCGGTATTCGAGATCGCGAGCGGAGTGCCAGCGCGCTGCGCCTCGAGCACGGGGATTCCGAAGCCTTCGAGGAACGACGGGAGGACGACGCATGCTGCCTGCGCGTAGAGACGAGGGAGTGCGGCATCGGTGACCTGCCCGAGGAACTGAACGCGGTCCGCGACTCCGAGGCTCCTGGCCAGCTCGCGGAGCCGGGCCTCCTCTTCGCCCTTCGGAGCGCCCGCGAGCAGGAGGCGTGGGAGGTCGTGATCGAGCGAGAGGGCCCGCAGGAGGAGTCCGAGATTCTTGCGCGGCTCGACGTGTCCGACGTGGAGGAGGGGACCGGTGCGCGCTGCGGCCTTCTCGCGTGGGAGCCTGGGCAGATGGTCCGCCGCGTTCGGAACGAGGCGCACGGCCCGGGGGGCGAAACGCGCTTCGAGGGAGGCGCGTACGGTCTCGCTCACGACCACGACCTGTTGCGCGCGGCGGATCGAGCGTTTGAGCAGTCCCGGTGCGGCGATGCGCCGGAGGGGCTTTTTCGTGGGAAGTTCGAGGTCGCGCAAGTCGTGCAGCGTGAGCGTGAGAGGAAGGGGCACGCGGGGGGTGGGCAGGTGGGCGGTGTGGACGAGGTCGAACGGAGAGCTCGTTCGATCGGCGGCACGGATCGCTCGGCGGGCGGCGCGCCCCTCGGCGAGGAAGCGGCGTGCAGGCGGATGGAAGGGGACGTTCGACGGGATGCATCGAATGCCCTCACGGAGTTCGTCCGGTATCGGCGTCGTGCCCTCGAGGATCGCGAGGGTTCCACCCCGTTCGCCGAGGAGCCGAGCGGCACGCGGAAGGAGTTCGACGTTGTGACGGCGGACGCCGCCGGGGCGTTGACCGAGGACCGCGCCGAGGACGAGCACGTTGGGAGCGCGGGGACTCACGCGAGTTCACTCCAGATCCGTTCGATCTCCTCGGCCGCGTGTTGCCAGGTGTAGGAGGCGGCATGGCGCGGGAGGTCGAAACGGGCGCGTTCACGACCCTCGATCGCGCGGCGCAGCCCGACCGCGACCGAGTCGGCGTCGTCTGGGTCGACCAGGATCGCTCCTGCGCCCGCAACTTCGGCCTGGGCGGTTCCGGCCGGAACCAGGACCGGCGTTCCCGATGCGAGGGCTTCGGCGGCCGGGAGGCAGAACCCCTCGGAGCGGGAGAGGAGGGGGACGGCGGAGGCGAGGCGGTAGAGGCCGGCGAGGTCGTCATCGGAGACGCTCTCCAGCGTGGAGATGCGGGAGGCGAGGCCGAGCTTCGAAGCGAGAGCGAGGTCACGGCGCAGGTCGGGGGTCGCCTCGCCGGTCACGACGAGTTCGACGCGGGGTCCGTCGTCGAGGAGGCGGCGTACCCCGTGAAGCACCGCCGCGAGGTTTTTCTTGCGGCGCACCGCCCCTGGGCAGAGCACGATCGGATCGCTCCCGAGGCGATAGGTCTTGAGCAGCACCTCGTCGATCGTTCCGGGCCGGGGCTCGGGTCGAAAGATCGGCGCGACTCCCCAGGGGACCACCCGTACCCGAGGTCCCTCGCCGAGGTCGCGCGCGACGTGCCGGCTCGGGCAGAGGACGCGATGGGCGCGGCGGGACCCCAGCTCGACCCAGAGCTTGTGGCGCCAGGTTGCGTTCTCGGGCTCGCCGTGCTTCCACGGCAGCTCATGGACCGTTTGGACACGCTTTGTGCGCGCGCGCCATGGGAACGAGGAGGTGAACGAGTGCAGTCCGTCGAGGTCCAGATCGGTCGCCAGGCGCGGCAGAACCTTGCGCCTCCAGCGGCGGAGATTGTCACCGGGGCCCGGGGACAGACGTACGACCTCCAGAGCCCCGCGCCCCTCCAGGGCCTCGAGCAGGCGACTCGCCACCCGCCGGACCCCTGGGGAGTGGGGGCGAGAGCAGGCTGAGGCATCGAAACCGACACGCATGCACGCTAGCGTATCCGCTCCCATGGATGAGACCCTCCCCCCGCCTCCCCGCGTTCTCTTTCTCTGCACCGCGAATTCCTGCCGCAGCCAGATGGCGGAGGGGCTCCTGAGGCACCTGACCTCCGGGCGGATCGAGGCCCTTTCGGCCGGGACGAGGGCGAGCCGGGTCCATCCGCGCGCGATTCGGGTCATGGGGGAGATGGGGGTGGACCTCTCGGGACACCGCTCGAAATCGGTCGAGGAGTTCTCCGCCGACCCGCCGGACCTCGTGATCGCGGTCTGCTCGCGCGCCGCGGAATCGTGTCCCGCGGTACTCGACGGCGTTCCGATGCTGCGCTGGCCCTTCGACGACCCGGACGCGGCCTCGGGGACCGAGGAGGAGATCCTCGACTCCTTCCGGCGCGTACGGGACGAGATTCGCGCCGCCCTCGAGGATTGGATCGCAGCGGGGTTGGCACCGCTCCCTGTGGGCTGAGCCTCAGAGCGTGCGGCGCAGCTTGGGCTGTTCCTTTCCCTCGGCCGCCATTCGGTAGGCCGCGAGCGTCTTGCGTGCCGTTTCTTTCCATGTGAACCGGCGGGCGCGCTGGCGTCCGCGGAGCGCCAGGTCACTCCGGAGCTCCGGCTCGCGCAGGAGTCGCAGCATTCCCTCGAAGATCGCGTCTTCCTCGGTCGGCTCGACGAACCAGGCGGCATCACCGCAGACCTCCGGCATCGCGGCGACGCAGCTCGTCAGGACGGGGGTTCCGCAGACCATGGACTCGAGTGGGGGAAGGCCAAACCCTTCGTGCAGGCTCGCGAACAGGAAGAGGTCCGCGCCCGCGATGAGGGGGGCCAGTTCCGTCTCCGGGACGAACCGCTTCCAGGTGATGCGCTCTCGGGCGGGGGAGTCGGAGAGGGCGCGCTCGAAGGAGTCGGCCCCGTGCCCCGGAGGGCCCGCGATCACCCAACGGTGGGGGAGCCCCTCCCGGACGAGTCGCTCGAAGGCCCAGAGCATGCGCAGGTGGTTCTTGCGGTTGTCGACGCGCGCGACCGTGACCAGGTATGGATCCCGCCGAGGGGCGCGCGGGGCGAGCGCGTCCGCGGGGAGCCGGCGCGCGATGTGATCGCAGCCGAGTCCGGTGACGGTGATCTGGCCTGGGAAGGCGCCCAGGTGCAAGACCACTTCGGCGCCCGAGAATTCGGTCGGAACGAGGATGCGATCGGCGTGGGCGACCAGCTCCCGCGCGGCCCGTTCCATCGATTGGGCGGACTCTTCGCTGACGTAGTCGGCTCCGAGCAGGTATGCGCAATCGTGGATCGTCACGACTTCCGCAGCCCGTGCGACCCTCAGCCTGCTGTAGGTCGTGTGGTGGTAGACGGAACAGCCCCCGACGAGGTCGTCCACGCCGCGCCCGATCCGGTTCAGCATCCAGGGTAGGGCTCGCGAGGGGAGTCGCAGGCGCACGAGTTCAGCCCGCGTCCCATCGATCCCGAGTTCCTCGCGCGGGACGCGCAGCGGAGAAAGCGTGTACCCGAAAAGCCCGAGGTTGCCATCGAATTTGAGTTCGATCAGCCCCCGGACCAGTTCGCGCGCATAGCGCCCGATCCCCTCGCGGTTCACCAGGGCCGGGCGGTAATCGATGCCGACGCGCATGGGGGTCGAGGGGAGGGGCTGACCCCGAGTCAGCGAACGCGCTGGAGTCGTAGCGTCATTTCGTGGTCGACCTCGTTCCCACGCATCGAGGTCCAGTGTTCCTCGATGTGATCCTCGTCCACGAACACCAGGGTCATCGTCGCCATGTAGGGCTCGTCGGGAGCGGAAAGGTCGCTCACACCCTCCGGCTCAAAGGTGAGTGAGCCCCTGGTGATGCCCGTTGCGCGCATGTGGGGCTGGTTGCCGCCGGCGCAGTAGTGCGTCATGACGAGTGAGTTGCCGTCCAGCGTGTACATGTTCGTCATCTCATGCTCGGTACCGGGGAACATGATCTCCCGGACCGCGGAACCCGCGGAGCTGACCTGGAACGAGATCCGCTCCCCCGGTCCGTCGGATCCTTGCAGCTCCCAGGTGCCGGCGATCGAAGCGAGTGGCTCGAAGAGCATGGCTCGGACTTCCTGGGCGGGGGGCGTCGTGCGAGCCCCCTGCAGGCCCCTGCAGGAGGAGAGGGAGGCGACGATGCAGAGGAGGTGGAGTGCTCGCATGGCGGAGGCGTTCCTTGGGAGGGGGGGACACCCCCGAGTCCTTCCGGAAGACGCCGCGGAGCGGCGCTCGGAGGGTTGAACCCAGGGGCGGATGGGTTACGAGCCAGCCAATCGGAAAGCATTCAGGAATGCGTACGGGACGCGCTTCTTCTCGGCTCGGTGAGCCGTCATCCTACCAAGCCGCCTGAGGATCGCACCTGCGGACGACACCCCCTGAACGGTCTCCCTGCCCCGCCAGCGTCATGCGTGCTCAACACTACCTCCTGCTCCTCGTGATCGTGTTCGCGGTGATGACCGCCGCAACCGCCATGGTGCGTTACGAGCGCCCTCCGGAACCCACCCGCAGCGAGGCTTGGGAGCGCATGCCCGACCCACCAGCCCACGTCGACCACACCGCCTTCTTCGTAGAGCCCTTCGAGGATGGCCCGGCCGTCACCAGCGCGTGTCTCCAGTGTCATGAGAAGGAGGCGCGCGATTTCATGCACACCCAGCACTGGCGTTGGACCGGGGAGGCGGTCCAGGTTCCAGGGCATGACGGCGAAGTCGAGATCGGCAAGAAGAACCTGATCAACAACTTCTGCATCGGCATCGAGAGCAACTGGCCGAAATGCACGTCCTGCCACGCGGGCTACGGGTGGCAGGACGAGAGCTTCGACTTCGAGGACGAGACACGAATCGATTGCCTCGTCTGCCACGACCAGAGCGGCCAGTACACGAAGGGCGTGGCGGGGAATCCGAACGATGGCGTAGACCTCCTGGCCGCCGCCCAGAGCGTGGCCCGACCGAATCGCACGAACTGCGGCATCTGCCATTTCAACGGCGGGGGTGGCGACGCAGTCAAGCATGGGGACCTCGATCAGACCATGTACTTCCCCACGCGGGACATCGATGTGCACATGGGGGGGAACGACTTCGCCTGCGTCGACTGCCACCGCACGGAGGACCATGAGATTCACGGCCGCTCGATGAGCGTCAGTGTCGAGGACAAGGATGGAATCCGTTGCACGGAGTGTCACGACTCCATGCCGCACCAGAGCGATCGACTGAACGCCCATACCCGATCGCTCGCCTGCCAGACCTGCCATATCCCGAACTTCGCCGTCCGAGAGCCGACGAAAATGGACTGGCGTTGGTCGGAAGCCGGCCAGGACCTCCCGATCCAGGACAAGCACGTCTACATGAAGATCAAGGGCCGGTTCATCTACGCACGGGAGGTGGTGCCCGAGTACCACTGGTACAACGGGACCGCGAACCGCTACCTGAAGGGCGACACCTTCGATCCCTCCGAGCCGTTGAAGCTCAATGAGCCGCGCGGTGACATCCACGACCCCACGGCGAAGATTTGGCCCTTCAAGGTCCACCGGGGAAACCAGCCCTACGACGTCGCCAACAAGACGCTCCTGATTCCCAAGACCGTCGGGAAGGGCGGGTACTGGACGGACTTCAACTGGGACCAGGCGATGCGGCTCGCGGCTCCGATCACCGGCATTCCCTACAGCGGCCAGATGGGATTCGCGGAAACGATGATGTACTGGCCGCTCTCCCACATGGTGGCTCCAAAGGAGAAGGCTCTGCAGTGCGCGGACTGCCACGGGGACGGGGGACGGATGCCATGGCGTGAGCTTGGCTACGACGGGGATCCCGCCGAGCGCGGCGGTCGGCCAGCCGGGGCGAGGACGCTGGAAGAAGGAGGGGCACGATGAGGGGTCTTCTTGCAACGATCTGTTTCCTCGGACTCCTTTCCGGTCGGGCGGGGGCCCAGCGACTCGAGCACCCCGCCGTGCCGTTCCTGGATGGAGACGGGGCGAGGGTCGTCGACACCGGGGCGCCCGTCTCGACGATGAAGACTTGCGGGGCGTGTCACGACACCGAGTACATCGCGACCCACAGCTACCACGTGTCTCTCGGCTCCGCTGCGGAGCGTGCAGCCCGGTTCGATGCGTTGACCCTGGATGCGGGAGACCCGGGAGCGTTCCCCGATGGGGGCATCGAGGCCTGGATTCGGACCTTCGGGAGGCGACACGTTGGAGGGGGCGTTGCGCAGGGGACGGAGATGAACTGTTTCCTTTGCCACTTGCCCGCTCCAGCCACCGCGGAACGCGAGAGCGAAATCGCGCGCGGTTCGCTCGACGCGGTCCCGACGGCGACGCTCGCGGGAACCGGGCTTGTCTCGAAATCGGAGTCCGGCTGGACGTGGAACAAAGAGGCCTTCGACGATGCGGGTGCTCCGGATCCGACGCTCCTCGCCCTGGGGCCGCCGAGCAGCACGAACTGCGGTGTCTGCCACGGCGCCGTGGAGATGGACCCGGACGCAGCGCTCTTCCTGACGCCTGGACCGCGAACACCGGAGACGGCTACGACCGGGGCGGTGTTCTCACCGGGGCGGATTCGAAGGTCCGGGATGAACGTCGAAGGCAAGGAAGAGCTCTCCAGGCCGTGGGACGTCCACGCCGCCCGCCTCCTGGAGTGTTCCTCGTGCCATGGCGCACCGAACGATCCCGCGGACTACATCGAATCGCCGACCACCAGGCCCGGGCACATGAAGGCCGAAGCACGGGGGCTCGACCTCGCGGAGTTCCTGCGGACGCCGAACCACGACTTCCGGAAGGGGCGTGTCTCCCAGGCGCAAGCCGGACAGGAGGTCGCCGGGTCGATGCGGCGGTGCGAGGACTGCCATGACGCCTCCGCGTCGCATGGCTTCTTGCCCTATGCCGAGCGTCACTTCGAGAGGCTGCAATGCGAGGCGTGCCACATTCCGGCGATCCATGCTCCGCTCCTCGAGAGCATCGACTGGACAGTTCTGGACGAGGAGGGCGAACCGCGCCTCACGTACCGGGGAGTCGAGGGAGATCCCTCGGATCCGCGCACGCTCGTGGCCGCGACGGTTCCGACCCTGCTTCCGAGAACGGACGAGGACGGCACCACGCGCCTCTCACCGCAGAATCTCGTGAGCGTTTTCTACTGGGTGGATGGGCAGAGCGGAACGGTCGTGCCGCCGACGACGTTGCGGGAGGTCCTCCGCGGTGATGCGGCGCCGCAGACCACTGAAGAGGTGCGCCGCGCACTCCTGGAAGCGGGCGTAGGCGATCCGAAGATCCGAGGCGCGGTTCGCTCGTACGGGATTCACCACGGTGTTGCTCCCGCGAGCTGGGCCGTCCGCGACTGCTCGGCATGCCACGGTGCGACCGCGCGGTTCTCCGAGCCCGTAGCGCTGGCGGACACCCTGCCCGGCGGTGTGATGCCCGAGTTTGCCGCGAGCGGGGGGGTCGCCCTGGCGGGATCCCTCGAACGGAACCAGGCCGGCGCGCTCGAGCTGCGTGTCGATCCGCGCGCGGCAGGGCTCAGTCCGCTCGGGTATGAGCCGGATCGCTGGGTGGATCGGATCGGGCTCTGGCTCTTCGTTCTGACGCTGTGCGGCGTTCTGATCCACGGCGGAACCAGGGTCTTCCTTCACTTCCATCCAAAGTCCAAGGGACGGCCTTCGACCGACGGGGTAGCCGCCGTGGCCGGGGAGGTGCTCCGATGAAGAAAGAGGTCAAGTTCTACTCGCTGCACGAGCGCATCTGGCACTGGATCCAGGCGCTCACGATCCTCGTCCTGATCGTGACAGGATTCGAAGTGCACGCGCCGGGGAGGATCCATTTGCTCGGTTTCGAACTCGCCGTCGTGACGCATACGGTCTTTGCGGTGGTCCTCCTCGCGAATGCGGCGATGGGCCTGTTCTACTTCCTGACCAGCGGGGCGATCCGCCAGTACGTCCCCGGTGAGTCCGGCTTCTTCGTCAAGGCCCTGCGCCAGGCGCAGTACTACCTGGGGGGGATCTTTCGCGGTGAGCCGCACCCGTTCGAAGCGACACCGGGGAATCGCCTGAATCCGCTGCAGAAGGTCACCTACCTGATGATCTTGAATGTGCTCCTCCCGGTCCAGGTGGTCACGGGGGTTCTGATCTGGGGCGCGGAGCGCTGGCCCGACTTGGTTGCGACGGTGGGGGGGCTCGCCCTCCTCGTTCCCATCCATGCCCTGGCCTCCTGGCTCTTCCTGTCCTTCATCGTGATGCACATCTACCTGACGACCACAGGCGAAACCCCGACCGCCAACCTGAAGGCGATGCTCACCGGCTTTCACGAGAGCGAAGAGGAGGCGAAGTGATGAAAGCTCGAAACCCGACCAAGCACTGGAACCCCTATCTGGGCGGCGCATTCCTGGGGTTCGTTCTCTTTCTCGCGTTTCTGTTGACCGGGCACGGGCTCGGGGCCTCCGGAGGAATCGCTCGGCTCCTCGCTGGCATTCTCGACACGGTCGCGCTCGATCACGTCCGCACCTCGCCCTACCTGTCGCGCTACGCCGAAGCGCCGCTCCAGCACTGGATCGTGCCGCTGATCGGCGGGGTATTCCTCGGGGGACTCCTCTCGAGCGTCCTCGCCGGCCGTGCGAAGGTCGAGACCCTGCGCGGGCCTCGGATCTCCGCGCGCACGCGACTCGTGTTCGCGCTGCTCGGCGGGATCATCGCGGGCTACGGCGCGAGGCTGGCGCGAGGATGCACGTCGGGCCAGGCCCTGACGGGAGGAGCAACCCTCGTCGTCGGGAGCTGGGCGTTCATGTTCGCCGCCTTCGGGGGTGGCTTTGCCGTCGCGTGGTTCGTGCGAAAACTCTGGACCTGAGGACTGACGATGGGACCTTTCGAATGGACCGGAATCGGGTTCGTGCTGGTGAACCTTCTGCTCGGCATGGGGTTCGGCATTGCCCTCGAACGAAACGGCTTCGGCGACTCGCGGAGGATCGCAGGCCAGTTCATGCTGACCGACATGACCGTCATCAAGGTCATGTTCACCGCGATCGTCGTCGCGATGCTCCTGCTCCTTTGGAGCAGCGCCCTGGGGCTGGTGGACATGGACCGCGTCTACCTCGACGACACCTACCTCTGGCCGGGAATCATCGGTGGCGCGATGATCGGAATCGGGATGGCGATGGGGGGC
>DRLC01000102.1 GCA_011053145.1 Planctomycetota bacterium
AGTCCGGGTGGATCATGACCACGAACTCCGCCCCCATCTCGAGCGCCTTCGCGTAGCAGGTCTTCTGGTTTCCGCCGTAGCCCTTGTTCCGCTCGTGACGCACGACGGTCAAGCCGAGCCGTTCCGCCAACTCCGCGGTCCCGTCCGTACTGCAGTCGTCCACGACGACGATCTCCTCGACGAACTCCCGGGGGATGTCGTTGACGGTCTTCTCGAGCGTGTTGGCCGCGTTGTAGGCGGGCATCACGACGATGGTGCGGGGGTGCTTTCCCATGCGGTTGGGCGGTGCGGGGTGGCGGATCGTCCGGCGTGTGGTGCGACGGGGCGTCTCGTACGGGGCTCCTGAGACGCGCGGGGAAGGGGATCGGTTCCCCCCCCGGCGGGCCAAGTGGGGCTCGCGGGAGGAGAGGACTCGGCAAAGGGTAGCCGACGATCCGGGGCAGCGCGCGGGGGAAGGGGTTTCCCCTGGGGGATGCCCGGTCTCGATGCCCGGGTCGGCGGATCTAGCCAGGGTAGACGCCTTCCCCCCCGGCGATCACCCGGCAGCCGAGGAACTCCACCTCTGGGGTCAGGTGGTCTTCTCGCTCCGGCTCCTCCCGCGCGAGGTCGGTGCTGAGGTACTTCTTGTTGTCGTCCGCGAAAACCGTCGCGACGCGGGCTCCCGCGCCGTGGCGCCGGGCGGCCTGGAGCGCCCCGAGGAGGTTCGCGCCGGAGCTGATCCCGACCCCGATCCCGAGCTCGCCGGCGAGTCGCTGGGCCATCCGGATCGCGTCGCCGTCGTGGACGTCCACGATCTCGTCGAGCTCATCGAGCTTCACGATCTCCGGAATGAACTCGTCGCTGATCCCCTGGATGCGGTGCTTGCCGACCTTGTGACCGGTTCGCAGGGTCGGAGAGTCGGCGGGCTCGAGCGGGTGGATCGTGATTCCCGGGACCTCTTCGCGCAGGAAGCGTCCGACCCCCATCACCGTGCCGCCGGTCCCGACCCCCGCGACGAACGCGTCCGGGCGCGCGTCGACCGAGGCCATCTGCGCGAGGATCTCGGGGCCGGTGCTCATCGCGTGTGCGAGGACGTTGGCCTCGCTCTCGAACTGGTGCGGCAAGAAGCCGCCGTGCTCCGCGACCCAGGCCTCGACGCGTTCGAGGCTCCCGCGGAACCCGCCCTCCTCGGCGGAAACCGGAACGATGTCGGCCCCGAAGCTCTCGAGCAAGAGCACACGCTCGCGACTCATCCAGTCCGGCATGTAGATCCGAACCGGATGCCCGAGCGCGCGCCCCAGCGCGGCCAGGGCGATCCCTGTGTTCCCGCTGGTCGCCTCGACGATCGTGCGGCCGGGCTCGATCTCGCCCTTGCGGTACGCCTCCACGAGCACGAAGAGCGCCATGCGGTCCTTGATGCTCCCCGTGAAGTTGTGGGCTTCGGCCTTCGCATACACGACGGCCTCGCCCCCGCGAAAGCGGCAGCGCAACTCGTAGAGCGGGGTTCGGCCGATCAACGCGGCGAGGGAGCGGAAGTGCTCCCGGACCGGAACGGGGGTGGATTCGAGCAGTTCGTACATCCCCCCATCCCACCGCGCGCGGAGCCCGTCCGCGATCCGGCGAAGTGCGTAGAGGAAGGTCACGGTCCTGGACTTCCAACGGGGCCGTGGAGAGGATCGAGGGCACCGATGGGAAGAGTCACCAGATGCGAGGGGCGCATCGGAACGGACCGCGTCTCGGTCCGCCTCGTCGCTCCGCCCCACACCGCCGGTCCCCGCCCCCTGGGGACGGTGTTCGTGCCGCCGCTGATCGGGGGCAGCGGACTCCAGCAGATCGGCTACTTCCGAGAGCTCGGGGCCCTCGGCTACCGCCTCGCCACGTTCGACTACCGCGGACACGGCAAGAGCACCGGCACGTTCTGCATCGCGCATACGCTGGAGGACGCGCGCGTCGCGGCCGAGGTCATCCTGGAAGCGGTGGGAGGACCACTGCTCGGCGTCGCGGACTGCTATGGCTGCATCCCGCTCCTGCGCCTCGCTTCCGATCGACCGGCGGACTTCAAGGGCCTCGCACTCTTCAACCCGATCCCCTCACTCCAATTCGTCGCGGGCCCGGGCCGCATCCTGCGGGACTACTTCTTTCCCGACGGGCGCCCACGCCTTCGCAATCCGTTCGACGCCCTCGGAATGCTCGCCGCGACGAACGAGCGCCTCTTCCCCGCCGTCGACAAGTCACGCCACCACTTCGGGATCCTGCACTACGACCGCGCCAGGCTCTCGCGTGCCGTCCGCGAGTACCTCTTCCTTCGCCCCCTCGACGGCGTGCGGGTGCGGGTCCCGACACGGATCGGCTACGGCCGAACGGACAAGGTCCTCGGCCTGGGCGATCCGGCCGCGGAGGAGAGCTACCGCAACCTGTGGACCCGCTACCTGGATCACGCGGACGTGCGTGCGCTGGAGGACGTGGATCACTACTGGACCGGTGTCCACGGCCTGGCGAGTCGACTCGCGGCGGAGTTCTTCGCCGGGCTCGAGCCGGCGCGCACGCGGCTCACGCCCCGCCCCCGGAAACAGGCGGTGGGAAGGCCCGGGGCGCCGATTCAGCGGGAGCCGGGCGAGGCGCCGTCCCGGAACCACCAGCTCAGCGGACGGATCACATCGAGCGGCTTGTAGCGTTCGGGGTTTCGGTACTCGAGGGTCTCCAGCTCGATGCTGACGCGCGACCCCTTCGGTAGGGAGCGCAGCCGGTAGCGACCGAACTGCCCCAGGTCGGGATCGAAGTCGGACCAGAGAACCTCGTTCCCGTCGGGGGAAGGCGCGATCGAGAGGGGCTCGAATGGCGAGAGCTCCCGTTCGGAGAGGACCGTCCCGTCGAGGGCGCAGCGCGCGAGGGAGAACGAGACCCCGCCGTCCTCGTCCCGGACGGTGCGGGCGACGAGGAAATGCGCGCCGTCCTCCCCGCGCGCGCCCTCGGGGAGCGCCGTGGGAAGGAACGCGTTCGGAACCAGTAGGCGCGGCGATCCCCCCTCCGGAAAGTCCACGGCGTACACGTTCGCGACGCCGGCATCGTCCCGCGCCCCGTAGAGGATCGTTCGGTCCCCGTCGACGAGCTGGAGCCCGAGGAGCGGGTAGGCGAGCGGCTCGGTCAGGCGGCGTTCGTTGGATCCATCCACGTCGATCACGAACAGGCTCGCCGGCCCCCATGGGTTGTCGAGGGACCATCCCGCATACTCCGCTCGGCGGGCGAAGACGACGCGTCTTCCGTCGGCGGTGAAGCATGGTAGGAGCTCGGCACGGCGCGAGGTCCCGAGCCGCCGCCAGGCGCCGGTCGCGAGCTCCATCAGGTAGAGCTGGAAGACGTGGTCGTTGTGCCCTCCCCCGGCGGTAATCTGCTCCCGGCCCGAGACGAACACGACCCCGAGACCGTCCGGCGAGGGAGCCACGTCATCGATGTCGGCGAACATGTCGGCCAGACGCACGCGCACCCCGCCCGGTTCACGCTCCACGAGCAGCGCCCCGTTCGCCGCAAGCCCCATGCGCCCGTCCGCGAAGAAGAACGCGTCCAGGCCGGAGACCTGTCGGCGGTTGTGGATTCCCCCCGCGATCGAGCGCAGCCCGAGCAGGGGGCGATCGACGATCACGCAGCTCGAAACGAGCAGGGAAAGCCCGAGGGCGAGAAACGGGTGCCGGGGATGGAGTGCCATCGCGCCATTGTGCCCCGAGGCGCCGTGCGCTCCCACCTCGCACCCGAGCCGGGACGAGTCCCGCCCGGACGAAAGACGCCGCCCCGATGGAGCCTTGGCCCCATCGAGACGGCGTCCCCGTCTCTTCCCTACTTGCGTGGACCGTCGTCCGGTTCGGGATCCTCGAGGATCCAGCCCAGGCGTCGGGCCGTGTCCTCGTTCGGGGTGAAGTCCGTATTGAGGGTCCCGTTCTCGACGAGCAGTGCGCGAACCTCGCTCGGGAGGTCGGCCCCGAAGGGCACGCCGCGCAGCGTCGGCCGGAAGAAGTCGTTTTCGAGGCGCGTGGAGACCGCTTCGAACCCTCGGCGCACTCCGTTCACGAAGTAGTCGAACTCGACGTCCCGATCGCCGTGCACGATGACCTCCTGGAGGTTCGGACGCTCGGTCCAGAGCATCGCCGGCCCATGGGCCGTGACCTGCACCGTGAGGCCCGTGGAATCGCTCACGAGACGGAAGTCCTCGGGCACGGGGATCCGCGCCACTCCGTTCACCAGCTTCGCGGTGCCTCGGAAGTACGTCCCCGATTCATTCCCCTCGAGGCATACGAAGCGCACCACCTGGGACGGGTCGAGGGGGTTCGGCTGGATGAACGACTTCGTGCCGGAAGCGCCGAGGTTGCCCTGGGCAAAGATCCCCATCACGCCGCCGCTCCCGACGACTCCGAAGTTCGCCCCATCCCCACGCACACCGGTCACGCCCTTGCCCTTCACGCCGATGCTCCCGGGGGCCTGGGACTCGGAGCTGATCATGACCGTGTCGTTCGTCGAGAAGAGTTCGAGAGGCGCGGTCGGGGTCGAGGTCCCGATCCCCACCCGAACCGTCGTCGACGTGGTTCCGTTTCCATCGACCCAGGAGCTCGTGCCCGGGGGACCCTGGGGACCGGCAGGGCCCGCTGGCCCCGTCGGACCGGCGGGACCCATCGCGCCCGCGGGACCGGCGGGACCGGGATCGCCCTGGGGACCCTGCGGACCGGCAGGCCCCACAGCGCCCGCCGGGCCGGCGGGACCCGGGTCACCCTGGGGACCCTGCGGGCCGGCAGGGCCCGTCGGACCGGCGGGACCCATCGCGCCCGCGGGACCGGTGGGACCGGGATCGCCCTGGGGACCCTGCGGACCCGCGGGGCCCGGGGCACCGGCCGGGCCGGGATCCCCCTGCGGTCCCTGCGGACCGGTGGGCCCCACAGCGCCCGCGGGGCC
>DRLC01000103.1 GCA_011053145.1 Planctomycetota bacterium
GAAAAGCGGGAATGACCCGAATTTTCAAAGAAGACGGCACATCTATACCTGTAAGTGTCGTTGAAGCCACTCCTAATCTGATTACTCAGATAAAAACTCAACAAACAGATGGCTATCAAGCTATACAAATTACCTGTGGTGAGCGTAAAACCAATCGGATAAATAAACCTACCCGTGGACAACTTACCAAAGCTAAGGTCAAAACCGGGCATGGTTTTTGGGAATTCCGCCTCAATGATGGCGAACCAAACTTTGAACTCGGTCAAGAAATCAAAGTAGACATTTTCACTGGACCTCATCGTCATAGAAACGCACCAGCCTGGAGAGGGCGTCGTCCAGGCGTCCGGAGCGCTCACCGACGTGGACCATTTGGATCAACAGGGGGTCCGAGTGCGGCTGGGATTCCAGGGCGTCGCTCAGGGTGGCGCCCTGTTGGATGGCGTCCGCGGCGGCGGAGAATTCGAGTTCGAGCGGGATGTTGCCGCAGGACGATGCGGCCGTGCGCAGGACGGTAAAGACGTCGCAGCCGGCGCCGTGCAGCATGCTCGCCGTTCCGGCGAACGAGGTCGTGGCGATCTGGTGCAGGATGCGGCCGAGCTTCGGGACCCGCAGCAGGCCGAGTTCGACGCGACGGCGGAACCCGCGCCGGCGCATTCCGAACGGGACGCCGAACAGGACCAGCGCGGCGAGGAGTCCGAGGGGGAGCGCGTTGCTCGCGAGGAAGTTCGAGAAGTTCATCAGGATCCGGGTCTGCCACGGAAGGTCCGCGACACCACCCGGGAAGAGTCCGACGAGGCGCGGTAGGAGAAAGAGCAGCAGGATCAGGATCAGACCGGTGATCGCGACGAGAAGGATGGCCGGATAGATCAGAGCCTGGATCGCCGTGTTGCGGATTCCCCGGCTCCACTCCATGTGGGTCGCGAGGCGGTCGAGGACGTCGTCCAGGCGTCCGGACTGCTCTCCCGCGGCAACCGAGTTGCGGTAGGACTCGGGGAAGGCTTTCGGATAGACGGCCATGACCTCGGAAAGACTCTGACCCGCCTCGAGGGAGCGGACCATCTCGGCGACGAGCTCACGCGCCTCCTTCGTCTCGAGCCGCTCTCCGATCCCGCGCAGACCTTCGATCAGCGGAATCCCCGCCCCGACCACGGTCGAGAGCTGGGTGGTCAGGCGGATCAGCTCGTCCGACTTGATCCGGGCGAGGGTCCTGCGCTGCCTCCGCGAGACGGGCTTTGCGTGCGTGAGGAGCAGCCCACGGCCTTCGAGGTCGCGGTCGAGGGCCAGTTCGCTCGCGGCCATCGCCCGGCCGGTGACGAACTGGCCGAGGGGGTTCGTGGCCGTGTACTCAAATGCTTTCACGCTCGTCCCTCGTCAGGCGGATGCCGCGGCTGACCCGCAGGACCTCGTCCATCGTCGTGATCCCGGCGCGCACGAGGCGCTTGCCGTCCTCCTCGAGGGACCGGAATCCACCCGCCGCGGCCTTGGCTTCGACCGCGTCGAGCGCGACGCCGTTGCGCAGATCGGCGAGGAGCTCCGGCTCCGGCAGGAACATCTCGACGGCCGAGATACGGCCGCGGAAACCACGACCCTCGCAGCGCTCGCAGCCGGCCCCGCGCTGGAGCATGCCGACCTCGCCGCCGAGCCACGCGAGCTCTTTTTCGCTGGGCGGGGCCTCTTGCTTGCAGGTCGTGCAGATCCGGCGCAGCAGGCGCTGGGACATCGTTCCGATGACGGCGTCCTCGAGCAAGAAGGGCTCGATGCCCATGTCCACGAGGCGGGGGAAGGCTCCGATCGCGGAGTTCGTGTGCAGCGTCGAGAACACCAGGTGCCCGGTCATCGCGGCCTTGATCGCCATGTCCGCGGTCTCCGCGTCGCGGATTTCGCCGACCAGGATCACGTCGGGGTCCTGGCGGAGGAGGGACCGCAGGCCCGAGCCGAAGTCGAACCCGATCGAGGGATCGACCTGGGTTTGGCGCAGGAGCGGGAGTTGGTATTCGATCGGGTCCTCGACCGTTGCCACTTTCCGGTGGACGGCGTCGATCTCGGCCAGAAGGGAGTACAGCGTCGTCGTCTTGCCCGAGCCCGTCGGGCCGGTGACGAGGAACAGTCCGTGGGAGCGCGAGATGACGTTGCGAAGCACCTTCTGGTGCGTGTCGGAAATCCCGAGGCGTGCGAGGTTCGGCACCCCGGAGGAGCCGTCCAGGACCCGGAGGACCACATTCTCACCGTTGTTGCTCGGCATGAGCGAGACGCGCATGTCGAAGCGACGGTCGTCGAGGTGCATGCGCATGCGTCCGTCCTGGGGGCGTCGGCGCTCGGCGATGTCGAGGTGTGAGAGGACCTTGATGCGCGAGATGATCGGGGACGTGATCGAGGTGGGCAGGTTCTCGCCGCCTTGGAGGATGCCGTCGACCCGGTAGCGGACGCGCGTGACGCGCTCCTCGGGTTCGATGTGGATGTCCGTTGCACCGCGGTGGATGCCGTCCGCGATGACGGCCTCGACGATCTCCTCGATCGGAAAGGCGTCGGGAGAGACTCCGTCGAGGGATGCGAGGAGGTTCGCGACCAGCGTCGTTGTGGTCGAGAGGTGTGAGTGGATGAGTGCGTGGATGTCCGCACTCGTCATGATCGCGGCGACGATCGGCTGCGAGAAGCGCTCCCGCAGGACGGCCCGGGCCACCGAGTCGTCGGGGTTTGCCATCACGACGTGCAGGACCCCATCCTCGATCCGGTAGGGGAACGCCATCGTTTCGCGCACGAAGGCGGCGTCCACCTGGGAGACGACCAGGGGATCCGGCTGGATGTCCTGGGGCTCGAGGAGCTCGATTCCGAGGTCCTGGGCCACCAGGGCGGCGATGTCGCTCTCGGACACGAACCCCAGGGAGAGCAGGATCTCCCCGAGCGGGCGGTGGAAGCGCTTCTGCTCGCGCAGGGCGACCCCGAGTTGCTCCTCGGTCAGGACGCCCCGATCGATCAGGCGGTCGCCGATCCTTCCCGCGACCTGGGCTCCACCGCTGCTCGCCACCCTAGTTCTCCTCGTCCGTGACGCCGGAGGCGCGCAGGTGCTCGGTGTAGGTGCTGCGGTAGCTCTCCGCGTACGCAGCAGCCTGGCTCGGCTCGAGGACCCGCGGTGTGATCAGGATCAGGAGCTCTCGGCGACGGTCGCCGTCGGTATTGCTCCGGAACGCGCGTCCGAGCAGCGGGATGTCCTTCAGGATCGGGACGCCGTTCTCATCCTCGGTGGCGCGGCGCTGGATCAGACCGCCGATCACCACGGTGTCCGAGTCGTCCACGAGGAAACTCGTCGTGACGTTGCGGGTGTCGAGGATCGGAATCCCGATGAACTGGCCGACGACCTCGGAGAACTCCTGGTCGATCGAGAGCTGGACCGTGCCGCCGGCCTGGATGATCGGCGTCACCTTCATCGTGATGCCGGCCTCCTTGAACGCGACGGTCTGCTGCGACGAGGTTCCGACTCCCCCCGCCTGGCTCGTGATCGAGGACGTCGTGTCGATGTAGGGGACCTCGGTGACGACCTTGACCGTGGCCTCGGTGTTCGTGACCGCCATGACCTTGGGCGAACTGACGACGTTGACGAGGCCGTAGCTCTCGAGGGCATTGATCGTGAGAGAGATCGGGGAGTCGTTGAGATCGATCGTTCCGAGGAACGCATCGCTCGACGTCGAGAAGTCCTGGTTCACGGAGATTCCCGCCTCGCCGAGGAAGTTCGAGTCCGAGAACAGCCCCTGCACGCCGAACTCGAAGTGATCGTCCAGGATGACTTCGAGGACCTCCACATCGATCAGAACCTGCCCCTTGAGACGGTCCGCGCGCTGGAGGTATTGGCGGACGGCATCGATGTCGCGCGCCGGCCCTCGCACCATCAGGAAGTTCTGGTTCTCGTCCGCGACGAGGGTCGAGGATTCGCCGATCAGCGCCTCGAGGTTTGGGAGGATGTCGCCGGCTCCCACGGACTGCAGCGCGAAGGTCGCGCTCTCACTCTCGCTTCCGTCGGCCCGCGTGACCCAATAGATCCCGGGCGGGTCCTCCACGAGGGCGAGGTCGTTGCGGTCGAGGAGCACGGTGAGCGCGTCGTCGAGGGTTACCGCGGGGAAGGACGCATCCACCGGATCGCCGAGCCCTGCATCGAGGAAGATGTTCACCTCCGCCATCGATGCGATCAGGTGCAGCGCTTCGGACAGGGGCACCCCTCGCAGGTCGATTTGGCGCGGAATGTCGTCTCCGATGTGCGGCCGTTCCTCCTCCTGGGGCACGACCTCCTCGGCGACCGGCTCTGGATCGGGGAGTTGGATTCGAGGTTCCTCGGTGTCGAGACCTTCCCCGGGGACCCGTTCGGAGAGACTCGGGCCGAGGAGGTGGCGCGCGGAGCGCTCGGTCGACGCGCAGGCGGCGAGCACGAGCAGGGACGCGCCGAGGGGGACGAACCTGCGAAGATCGAGACGGTGGGCGGGGATCACGGCTGGCCTCCTTGTGCGGAGAGGTCGCTTTCGCTCTCGCGGTCGCTCGCAAGCTCTTCTTGGGGCTCGTCGGAACCGGAGTCGAGGCTCGAGCGCTCGTGCGCGATGAACGGGGGTAGGGTCATGCGCAGCTCGGTCTCTCCGAGGCTGAGTTCGACCCATCCATCGGAGATCACGCCGACCTGGATGTCTCCGTCACCGAGGATGTCTCCCTTTCGGACGACGCGGTGGCCGATCAGCGCGAGGGCGCCGTCCGGGCCCAGGATCACTCCCTGGAAGGGATTCGCCTCGGCGAATTCCCGTAGGGCGTCGAGGTTCGCACTCTCCTTCGCCGAGGCATCCGCGAGCGGGTCCTCGAGCAGCCGATTCGGGTCGTCGTTCGCTCCCGCCAGGGACTGGAGGATGGAGGCGAGATCCCGGCTCTCTCCCGGGGACTCGATGGATTCCGGCCGGGGCGTGTCGAGTTCCGTCGCGTCCTCTTGGCTCGTCGCCCCGGGGAGCTCGATGTCCTGGAGGTTCGGATTAGCGAGTCCGGGTTCCGGCGCGTGCGTGTCCTCGGCACCGGGGATCTCGCGCGGCGTCGCGACTTCATCATCCCCCAGGAATTGCGGGATCCAGACGCCGGCGGAGGCCAGGACGAGTCCGCCGGCCAGCCATTCTTTCTTGATGGGAATCACGGTTCAGGGTCCTCCGGGGGACGAAACGCCGTCGGGAAGCTCTTCCTCGACGGGGGGGTCGGCGCTCTCGAAGAGGGATAGGGTCAGAGCGAGCGAGAAGTCGGGCTCATCCGGGCTCGTCCGGGAGAGCTCGAAGGCGGTCACGATGTTCGGAAAGCCGAGCGTTTCGAGCGCGGCCGGCAGGGCGACGAGGGAGGTCATCGGTCCCTTGCCGCGCAGGAGCACCCTGCGCTCGGCGATGTAGTCGTCCAGGCGTTCGAGTCCGGCATCGTCCGGCGCGGAGATCGAGATCGTGTCGAGCAGGAAGTCCGCGCGGTCGCAGAGCAGCCGCACGAGTGCGTGCATCAAGACGGGGGACTGGGGGGCGGGGATGCACGCGTCGATCTCTTCGCACGCGCGCAGCACGCGCGTCCGCGCGGTTTCCGAGAGCAGCTCGCGGTCGCCTTCCACGGCGGTGCGCAGCTCTTGCGAACGATGCGTGAGCCCAGCCACCTCGAGCTTCGTCTTGCCGTAGCTGAGGAACGGGGAGGCGACGACCCCCATCGGCCCAAGGATTGCGAAGAGGGTCGGGATCAGGACGACCGCGGCCCGTGCCGGACGTCGTCGGCGGATGTTGTCGAGTCGGTTCACGAGCGCGATACCTCCGCCGTGAGCTGGAAGCGCAGGCTCGTGCCCTCCGGGAGGCGATCGGGGAGTTGCACTTCGACGGATTCGAAGCCGTCGACGGCTTCGAGGCGTTTCGTCAGCGACTCGAGATGGGCGGCAAGGCGTAGGGGGTCGGACGTCGCGGAGCCGGTGGCGTGCAGGACGAATCCCTCGCCGGTCGGACCCGGGGTCATGCTGAGTTCGAGCAGGTCCGCATGCCCCTGGAAGGCGCCCACGACCTCGGCCAAGAGCGCGTCCAATGGGACCCCCATCCGCTCGATCGTGCGCAGGCGCTCCTGCTTCTTTTCGAGCAGGGAGAGGGTGGCGCGGGCCGCCTCGGCGCGCTGGGCTTCCTGTTCCAGGTGCTCCAGCTCGGCCGCGACGCGCTGGCGTTCCCCGCGGATTCTCGAGAGGTCGCCTGAGAAGCGGTTCGACAGGAGCCAACCGAGCACCAGGGCGACGACCAGCCCGGCGGCACCGGCCATCGCGACGGTGCGCCGTTTGGGCGCGACCGGCGGTGAGA
>DRLC01000104.1 GCA_011053145.1 Planctomycetota bacterium
GACGCGCAGAGGTTCAGCCACCGGGCACGAGCACCCGAAAGAGGACCTGCTCGCAGAGCCATGAACCTCCCCCGCTGGAAACGATCCCCTGCCGTCGCCCTGGGACTGGCGCTCCTCGCCTCCGCTCCGGCGTTCGGGCAGACGAGGGTCGAAGCGGGAGCGATCGCTCCGCCGGGCCGCTGGCCGATGGAGGGCGGCTCGCCGTCCGGGACGGGCACCTCGCTCGCTCCGGCCGTTCGCGCCGAGCCCCGCGTCGCCTGGGAAGCACGTCCGGGTGGGACGATCGAGGGGGAACCGCTGGTCTTCGACGGCGTCGTCCTCGTCGCCTCGCGCTCGGGCGCGGGACGACGCACGCTGACCCTCCTCGACATCGAGGACGGGCGCGTGCTTCTCCACCAGGTCCTCCCCGCGAGCCTCCCGCTCCACCCCGTCCTGTGGCACGACCGCATCCTCGTGCGGCCCGAGGCGAACCGCATCGACGTCTACCGGGTGCGAGCCGGGCGGCTGCTCTCGCTGCGGACGATCCGGGCGCAGAGGTCGGTCTCGCCCCCGCTCGTCGCGGACGACCGACTCTTCGTGCGGCTCGATGCGGAACTCACCTGCTTCGACCTGGGCGTCGCGGAGCCCGCCTGGAAGACGCGCGTCGAAGGATCGTTCCGCGGCACGCCCGCGCTCCGCGGCGAGTCCGTCTTCGCGCTGTTCGACGACCCCTCGGGAACGTCGTTCCTCGGCACCTTCCTGCGCGCGAACGGGAAACTCGCCCGGGCGGTGGCGATCGCTCCGGGAGAAGCGAACCTCGCGGAGCCAGAAAACCTCGACCGGCCCGTCGTGATGGAAAGTGCCGTGGTCGTCCGGCGCACGGCCCCCTTCCCCACCGTCTCGGGCCAGACTCGCACCCACGCACTCATCGCGCGCAGCGGCGTCGAGCTCGGCTCTGGCCCCGCACGCCTGCTGGACTTCACGGCTTCGCCCGTCGCCGTCGGCACGGGTTGGATCGCACGCCTCGGGGGCGGTCCCCCGGCCTGGGTGAGCGCACGACTCGATCCGGACGGGCTGCGGGTGCGCACGCTCGCCGACGCGGAGAACCACGCCGAACTCCTGGCCGCCTCGGCGCCTCCGACGCGCACCGGGAACACGATCTTCTTCGCGGGGCTCGCGTACGACGCGGTGTCCGGCAAGGTGCTCTGGAAGCGCGAGCCGTCGCTCACCCGGGCCGTCCCGGCGGACGGAACGCTGCTCGTGGTCGAGCGACCGGACACGCTGACCGCGTTGCGCGAGCCCGCCCCGTCCCTCTCGCCGGCCCGCGCCCGTGCGCGGGCGCTGCGGCTGGAGCTGGTCGCCAAGTCCGCCGAGGACCTCGCCCTGCACGCCGCTCGCGCCGCTCGGCTCGGCGACCGCGAACTCGTCGCCGCGTGGATCGACGAAGCGGTGCGAAACGGTGCGCGCGGACGATCGGTCGACAGCGCACGCGATGCCCTCGAGCGCATCCCGCGCGGCGCCGATCCCGTGCGCGTGGACCCGATTCGAAGGCGCACGTACATCGACGAAGCGGACCGCATCCGAGAGGCGGCTCCCACCGCACTCCTCGAGGCGGCCCTCGACAGCGCGGACCCGGCGCTGCGCCGCGCGCTCCTCTCCGAGGTCCTCGAGATGCGACCAGACGACGACCGGGCGCGGGCTGCGGTACTCGCGATGCTGCCGAGCGACGCCCCGGACGGCGCGAGGGAGCGCACCGACGACGCGGAGAGCTGGCTCGACTTCCTCGACGCATCCGCCCGCACGCCGGTGCGCATCCTCGTTCCAGGACGCGCCTCCGACGCCGGTCCCGAACTGGATCTCGTCCTCACCGCACGCGATGGCTGGCGGGACGATCTCATCGGGGTGCTGTCCAACCGACTCCTGATCGTCGCCGGCCCGGACCACCCGGGCGAGGTGGCGCGCTGCCTCGAGATCGGCGAGCTGGTCTGCGACGTCCTCGAGGACTTCTTCGACACGAGCTCGCCCGCCGGGGCACAACCGCTGACGCTCTACCTCTACGACTCCCGCGAGACCTACGTCACCCAGAGCCGTCGCAACGGAGAGAGCGGGGAGGCGTTCCTCGGCTGGTCCGTGGGACACTACTCCCCCGGCGAGGACCTCTCCCGGATGTATGTCCCGGCCGACCCCTCCCAGGTGGAAGAGCTGCTGGGAACCTACGCGCACGAACTGACCCACCACTGGCTCCAGGATCGCGCGCCCTTCCGCCGTGCCGCGCCGAATGCTGCGCTCCCGTTCTGGATCGTCGAGGGGTTTGCGCGCATGGTCGAGGAGTTCCGCCTCGACGCCGCGAACGGCACGTTCGATCCGGTCAACCCGCGCGCATCGAGCCTCGACCTCGTCGCCCACGCGGGTCCCGGCGAGCTCCTCCCCTGGCCGAAGCTCGTCTCCCTCGACCAGGCCTCGTTCCAGGCGCTCGGAACCGCGCCCCACGCATCCATCCCGCTCGCCTGGACCCTCGGTACAAAGGCCCAGCCCAGTGAGATCCAACTCTTCTACGCCCAGGCCGCGGCACTCTGCCACGCCCTCGACGCGAGTGCGGACGGGCGACGGCGCCTCCTTGGCGCGCTGCGCGGCTGGTACGAAGCCTCGCCGCCCGGACTCGCCCCAGGCTCGGCGTTCCCGGTCCCCCCCGAGGAGCTCGACGCCTTCGTGCGGCCCTACGCGCGTCGGACGGTGGAGGGTTGACCGGGGTCAGCCCGCGGTCTCGGAAGAGCTCCGGCCGTCGAGGCCGCAGGCCTCGAGGAAGGGTGCGAGACGCTCGTCGAACTCCGCCACCATCTGGCCCGCGCTCTTCGAACGCAATCCCAGCTCCACGACCCGCGCGTCCGCGGTGGAATCCTTGCGCCCGAGCGCTCCGACCGCGATCCGGTACCAGAGGTCGAAGAACTGACGTGCTTGGGGGCGGTGCTCGGGGTCCTCGCAGTAGGCGAGAAAGCGGCGCGGCTCGGGTCGGCGTTGGGCCGCTTCGACATAGCTGCGCGCGATCGCCGCGAACTCCGGGCAGGAGCTCGTCACGTAGCTGCGCATCGCCACCTCTTCCGCGAGCCCCGTGACGTAGTAGGCGACGCCGAACTCGAGGCGTGAGGCGGGGTACGGCACGTCCTCGAGGCGATCGCGCACGGCCGACTCGAGGTCGGTCCAACCGAGATCGCGATAGAGGAGGTGAACCTGACGGAAGAGGCGCAGCGAAAGGTCCAACTCCCCCGCCACGCTCACCTTCGCGTCGAGCTCGGTGACGAACTTCAAGCAGTGGCCGAGGATGTTGATCGAAGCGAGCTGTCGTCGGGCCATCGCCTCGACGATGCGGCGTAGGAGTTGTTTGCGCTCTTCGTCCATGGGGAAGGGCCGCGCGAGCTCGCGAGGATCAGTGGTCGGGGGTTTCGGTGGGCAAGCGTCCGGTGAGCTGGTCCTCGGGGATCCGCAGGCGATCCACGGGCCGGCCGGCGATGAGGTGCTCGCGAACGATCTCCTCGGCATCCTCGGGGGTCACGCCGCCGTACCAGACGCCCTCAGGGTACACGACGCAGGTCACACCGTGGGCGCACTGGTCCAGGCAGCCTGCGTTGTTGACGCGCACGATGCGCTTCAAACCCGCCTCGTAGGCGGCGATCTTCAGGGCCTTCGCCACCTTTCCACCCCCGCGGGCGCGGCAGCAGCCGCGCTCGTCGTCCTCGTCCCTCTCGTTCGTGCAGACGAAGAGATGCCGTTGGAACGTCGCCATGATCATTGTCCTCCACGTGTCTCGAAGTCATCGAGCAGGGCTTTGGAGAGGATGAGCTTTTGGATCTCGCTCGTCCCCTCGTAAATCCGAAGAGCGCGAACTTCCCGAAAGATCCGCTCGACCGTGGTGCCACGCTTCACACCGAGGCCCCCGTGGTGCTGGACGGCGCGGTCGGCGATCCAGCCGGCGTGCTCGGTGGCGACGAGCTTCGCGCGCGCGACGTCCCGCGCGGCGTCGATCCCGGCGTCGGTGCGCTCGGCGGCGCGTTCGACGAGCAGGGTCGCGGCGGCGAGGCGCGCGTCCATCTCCGCCAGCTCGAAGCGCAGAGCCTGATTGCGGACGAGGGGGCGGCCGAACTGGCTGCGAGTCGTGAGGTGGGAGAGGGATTCGTCCAGCGCTCGGCGCGCGAGGCCGTTCGCGGCGGCCGCGACCGAGGTTCTAAAGCGCGCGAGGGTCGCGAGTGCGATGGCGAGCCCGCCTCCCTCCTCGCCGAGCAGGAACTCACGCGGCACCTCGCACCCCTTCAGGAAGAGGTCTCCGATCGGGTGCGGCGACATGACCTCGAAGCCTTCGGCCTCGAAGCCCCACGCATCCGCGGGCACGAAGAACATCGAGAGGCCGTCGCCGTCCCCGGGCTCGCCCGAGGTGCGCGCGAGCACCGTGCAAAAGCGCGCCATCTGGATGTTCGAGAGGAAGGTCTTGTGGCCTTCGAGCGTCCATCCTTCGTCGGTCGCGCGCGCGCGGGTCGCAACGTCGCCGAGGCTGGAACCGGCGCCCGGTTCGGTCAGGCCGAACGAGGCCACGGCCTCTCCGCTCGCGACGCCCGGAAGGACGTCCGCGCGCAACCGCTCCGAACCGCCGAGGGCGACCGGGAACGAACCGAGCCCCTGCATCACGAGCATCACGTCGAGCATCGCGGAGTGGTAGGCGAGCTCCTCCCGCAGAACGCACAGTGCCCGCACCGAGACCGTATCGGGCTCGCAGAGGCCGCCGGTGTCCGCTCCGCCGTCGCGCTGGGGAACCGTCCAGGCGGTAAGGCCTTCCTTCGAGAGGGCCGAAAGGGCCCGCCGGGCGGCCTCCTCTTCGGTGCAGTCCTCGAGGAGTGGAGCGATGCGCTTCCCGAGGGCGCGGGCACGCTCGCGGAGATCCTTCAGGGGCTCCTTCACGCCCCGTCCCCGCCGCTTCGGTGGAAGTCGGGCTTGCGCTTCTCGATGAACGCGTCGAAGGCTTCGCGGTAGTCGGGATGCTTCATGCACTCGGCCTGCACCCAGGCCTCGGCCTGCATCGCCTCGGCGAGGGTCATGGACGCCTCGGCGTTGAGCATGCGCTTGGTCACCGCGAGCCCCATCGACGGTCCGTCAGCCATCAGGCGCGCCATCTTCTCGGTCTCCTCCGCGAGTGCCTCGGACGAGACGACCCGGTTGTAGAGCCCGATCTCCGCCGCGCGCTTCGCGGAGATGAACTCGCCCCCCATCAGGAGTTCGCTCGCGTGCCCGAAGCCGACGATGCGCGGCAGGAGCCAGGCCGCGCCCATATCCGCTC
>DRLC01000105.1 GCA_011053145.1 Planctomycetota bacterium
GTCCCCCGCCGATCCGGTCGATAGGCTCGGGTGCCATGAAAGCCTCACTTCTCGCCGCCTGCTCCCTCGCCGCCCTCCTGCTGCTCTCCTCGCTCGGCACGAGCCCCGTCGGGGCGTCCTTCCAGGAGGACGAGCCCGCCGCACGGCAAACCCCGCCGGACCTCACCCAGCGCATCGCCGAACTCGAGTCCCGGGTCGAAGAGCTCGAACGCGCGCGCAAGGCCGACAGCGCCCGACTCGACGGCGTCCTGCGCTTCCTCGAAGCCCAACGCAAGGCCGCGCGCTCGATGGAGTCCGCCCTCGACCGCGTGAACGAACTCGGCTTCACGAAGGGGATCAACTACAGCTCCCGCGAACTCCTCCTCGAGACGCTGCGCGCCCAGGCCAAGGCCCTCGAGGCGCCCCTCCCGAAGGCCAACCCGTCTCCCGCGAAGCCGGGCGCACGCGGCCGTTGACTCCTTCGCTCGGCGAGCGTGGACTCGGGGACCTCCCCGCGCGATGGCCGAGACGAAACCCGACTCCGACCCCGGTCCCTTTCGACCGCTGATCGACGAGTTCCTGCGGGAACTCGCCGCGGCACGCGGCTCCTCGCCGCACACCCAGCGCGCCTACGGCGCGGACCTCGAGGAGTTCGCGCGCTACCTTGCGGCCCGCGACGTCCGCGATCCCGAGGCGATCCGACCGCGCACCCTGCGCGGCTTCCTCGCGGAGCTCGATGAGCGCGGACTCTCGCGCGGCACGATCCAGCGCAAGCTCTCCGCGGTGCGCTCCTTCCTGCGCAACCTCCTCGCGCGCGGAATCCTCTCCACCTTCCCCGCGGCTGGACTGCGTCCACCTCGCCGCGCGCGCCCGCTCCCCCACGCCCTTGAGGAGGCCGAGGTGGAAGCGCTGCTCGCCGCCCCCGACACGAGCACGCCCCTCGGCCGCCGCGACCGCGCGCTCTTCGAGTGCATGTATTCCGCCGGTACGCGCGCATCGGAGACCGTTGGGCTCGATCGCTCGGACCTCGACCTCGGCCGCGGCATCGTGCGCGTCCTCGGCAAGGGACGCCGCGAACGCCTCGCTCCCCTCGGTTCCTACGCGATCGCCGCCCTCGAGGACTACCTCACCGACCCCGCGCGACCGCGCCCCATCCCCGCCGCGGGGGATGCGATCTTCTTGAACCAGCGCGGCGGGCGCCTCACGACACGCTCCCTCGGGCGCATCGTCGACGCCGCCGTGCTGCGCGCCGGACTCCGGCGCCGCGCGACACCCCACACGCTCCGCCACAGCTTTGCGACCCACCTCCTCGACCGCGGCGCCGACCTCCGTTCGGTCCAGGAGCTCCTCGGCCACGCCCACCTCGTCACGACGCAGATTTATACGCACGTCTCGGTGGAAAGACTGCGCTCGATCTACGAGAAGGCCCATCCGCGCGCGGAATGAGGGGCGAGCACTTCCGCCCCGGAGCCGCGAAGCACTATCCTGATCCGCGTCCCACACCCCCTCCCCGACGAAGGAAAGCGAACCATGACGAGCACGAACGAAGCCCTTTACTCCCGCAAGGCATCCGGATCGATCGACGAGGTGATCGCGCGTCTCGAGAGCGCGGTCAGCGAGCGCAAGTACGGCCTGCTCGGCTCGATCAACCTGCGCGAGAAGATGAACGCCAAGGGCGTCCCGTTCGACGCGGAGTGCCGCGTCTTCGAGGTCTGCAATCCCCAGATCGCGAAGGGCGTCCTCGAGACCGAGATGTCGATCTCGACCGTGCTCCCCTGCCGGATTTCCGTCTTCGAGCGCGACGGCGGCCTCGAGGTCGCGATGCTCCGTCCGAGCACGCTGCTCGCCTCGTTCCAGCGTCCCGACCTCGCCGAGCACGCGGGCACCGTCGAGGACGACATGATCGCGATCATCGACGCCGCGGCCGGGAACTGAACCGCCGGGTACGAGTTGCGATCGAGGCCGGGGCTCCGGCGTCGAGGCCGGTGTGCATTCTCCGTCGGCTCCCTATGCTGTGGGGGTTCCGAAGGACCCGCAGGACACACCCCATGATCCAGGCCCGCCGCATCGCCCTCCTCCTCGCCCCCCTCACCCTTTGGGTTTTGGGAGGGTCCGCTCTCGCACAGGACACCGCGCCGAGCCTCACCGCGCGCTATTCGGAAGTCGCCGGGCGAATCCTCGGCGCCGCGCTCGTCGACACCGAGGGCTGGAAGAAGCTCGAGCACCTCACGACCCGCATCGGGCCGCGGCTCAGCGGTTCCGAGGGGCTGACGCGCGCGATCGACTGGGCCCTCGCCACGATGCAGGCCGAGGGGCTCGAAGCCCGCACCCAGGCGGCGATGGTCCCCCACTGGGTGCGCGGCGCCGAGTCCCTGCGCATCGTCCGTCCGCGACCGCGCTCGATCGCGATGCTCGGTCTCGGAGGAAGCGTCGCGACGCCCGAGGGCGGCATCACCGCGCCGGTCGTCGTCGTGCGCAACTTCGACGAGCTGGAATCCCTCGGGCGCGAGGGCGTGAAGGGCAAGATCGTCGTCTACGCGGTCGAATGGGAAGGCTATGGGAAGACCGTGCGCTACCGCGCCGCGGGACCGTCCCGGGCCGCGCGCCTCGGCGCGGTCGCGGCGCTCGTTCGATCCGCCACGGGGCGTGCGCTGTACACCCCGCACACCGGCGCGCTCTCCTACACGGACGACGACCCGCGCATTCCGGCGGCCGCGATCACGGTCGAGGACGCGATGTGGATGCTGCGCGTGCAGGAGGGCGGGGGGGAGACCGTCGTCCACCTCGAGATGGAAGCGCGCACCCTCGAGGATGCGCCGAGTGCGAACGTGATCGCGGAGATCCGGGGCACCGCCCATCCCGACCAGGTCGTCGTGATGGGCGGTCACTTCGATTCCTGGGACGTGGGACAGGGAGCGCACGATGACGGAGCCTCGTGCATCGCCGCCTGGGAAGCCCTCACGCTGCTGCACCGCCTCGGTCTGCGCCCCAAGCGCACGCTGCGGGTCGTCCTGTGGACGAACGAGGAGAACGGCGGCGCGGGCGGGCGCGCCTACCGCGCCTCCCTCGGGGAAGATGCGTCCTCCCACGTCGCCGCGATCGAGATGGACGGCGGCTGCGAACGTCCGCTCGGATTCGGGTTCACGCTCCCGGGTGCGGCCAGAGACGATCCGCGGACCCGCTCGGCGACCGAGCTCCTGCGTCAGATCGCGAGCTTCTTCGACCCGATCGACGCGGACCTGATCCGGGACGGCGGCCACGGCGCGGACATCTCTCCCTTGATGGCCGACGGCGTCCCCGGGCTCGCCCTCGTGACCGTCGGCGAGCATTACTTCGACTGGCACCACACGGACGCCGACACGCTCGACAAGGTCGAGCCGAAGCACTTCCGGCGGGCGGTCGCGATGCTCGCGGTGATGGGATTCGTCCTCGCGGACATGGAGGAGACGCTCGGCGGCCGCTGAGCCGATCCCGATGCTCGCTCGGATCCTCCTCGCCGCCGCGGCCCTCCTCGCGGTCCTCGGCGCGCTGTTCTACGCGCGCCTGCAGCCTTCGACCTCCCTCGTCGACGCGGCCGGTGCGAGACTCACCGCGGCACCGAGCACCGAAGACGACGCGGCCGACTACGAAGCGATCGAAGCGCTCATCGAGGAGGGCGAGCTCGAGCGCGCAAAGGCCCGCCTCATCGAGCGCCTCGAGACCGGGGAGAGCGACGGCGAGACCTGCCTGCGCCTCGCTCGGGTCTGCCGCGAGCTGGAGGAGCCCGATGAGGCCGTGGACTACGCGCTGAAGGCCACCGAACTTCTCCCCGGGAGCGGCGCGGCGCACCACGCCTACGCCCAGGCCCTCGCGCTGAAGATGCTGCGCGGCGGCAGCAAGCTCGCCGCCCTGGCACTTCTGCCGAAGTGGAAGTCGGCCCTCGCCACCGCGATCGAACTCGACCCCTCGAACGTCGAGGCGCGCGTGGAAGAAATCGCCTTCAAGGCGTACATGCCCTCGATGCTCGGCGGGGACAGCGAGCGGGCCCTTGAGCTCGCCGACGAGCTCGAGACCGTCGACGCGGGGGCGGGGCGGCTCTGGCGCATCCGGGTGCTCGACGAACGGGACGAAGACGAGCGGGCGATGGATCTGTGCCGCGCGTGCGAACGGGAGTTCTCGGGCGACGCCATGTTCCCGTACACGCTGGGGACGATCCTCGCCGAGCACGACGACCTCGCCGGCGCGCGCGAAGCCTTCGAACGCGCGCGCTCCATCGACCGCGGCGAAGCGTACTACCGCTCGCTCTCCGCGGAGGCCGAACTCCTCGTGCGCCTCGAGAAGGACCCCGAACGCGTCCTCGAACTCATCGAC
>DRLC01000106.1 GCA_011053145.1 Planctomycetota bacterium
GATTCCTGATCGCTCTGCTCGAGCCACTCGGGATGGTCACCGACGCGAACTTCGAGCTCGCCGAGCGCGGCGTTCGCCCGTAGGACGGCCTCCAGGAGCCGATCCGCGCTCCCTCCGGGCTCGCAGAAGATCAGGTCACGGCGGCCCCGGCTGATCATGTCGAGGTTGATGTCCCCCCGAATCTCCGCCAGCGCGACCGGAGGGTCCGTGACGAACTTCTCGGATCCGAGTAGATCCAGCTCCTCCCCGGTGAAGGCCGCGAAGAGAAGGGACACGCCTCGCCTCCTCCCCCCCCTCGCGTGACGCCTGAAGTAGCCCGCGAGCTCGATCACGGCCGCGACCCCGGATGCGTTGTCGTCCGCGCCGTTGAAGATGCGGTCCCGACCTTCCTCGAGGGGAGGCAGATGATCGTAGTGGGCGGAGATCACGAGGAACCCCGGATCCCTCCCACGCACGAGGCCGAGCACGTTCGGAGACAGCCCCGTCCCCACATCCTGGAACCAACCGCGGACTCCGGGCACCTGTTCGAGCCCGAGATCCTCGAAGGCGCGCGCGATGCAGCGCGCCGCTCGCCGGCCCCCCGCGTGACGCGCCGAACGTCCCTCCATCGCATCGTCGGCCAGGAACTCCACCCAGGCGGCCATCGCGTCTGCATCGAGCGACGCGAGATCGCCGACCCCGGGGCGTGCAGTGCCCGTTCCCGGTGGACGCGAGGCACACGCCGCCAGGAAGAAGAGCACTGCGGGGGTCGACAGCACGAAGGGGAGGCCCCGGACTCCGATCCGACGCGGTAGAACCGGCACTGCGCTCACCCCTTGAGCTTGCGGACCAAGCGCGCGAACCCGGAGGGTGGCTCCTTCGACTCCATCCAGTCGATGTGCTTCTTCATCCCGACAGCCCACGACTCGATTCGTGTGTACTCGCGCAGCGTTCGATCGAGGATCCCGACGACGTCCTCATCGAGGAGCGAGTGCCCGGGACCGGACGCATCCTGGGCCGCGTCCTTCCGCGAGGCGCTTTCGAGCATCTCCCCGTAGAGGGCGAGGATCTGGTCGATGTGATCGTCCTTCCGGTAGCGACCCAGTGCCTCGATGCATCCCGCGGCCAGCCGGCCGTGCAGCTCGCGGTCCCCGAGGATCTCCACGAGCCGCTCGGCCAGGTGTTCGGAATCCCGCGGTCGGGCGAGCAGACCCGTCTCTCCTTCGACGACCATTGCGGGCAGCCCTGCGATGTCGCTCGCGATCATCGGAAGTCCCGAGAGATAACTCTCATAGCAGGTGACCGGAGAGTTCTCGCACCAGATCGACGGCAGCACGTTGACCCAGGCTCGCCGGAAGTAGGACTGGACCTGTTCGTGCGGGACGCGCCCGTGGAACACAACGCGGTCGCCGAGTCGAAGATCCTTCGCGATTCCCTCCAAACGTTCCTGGTCGCTCCCACCGCCCACGATCGCGAGCCGTGCGCTGGGTCGCTTTTCCAGGACCATCGGCATCGCCCGAACGAGGTATTCGACGCCCTTCTCCCGGACGAGGCGTCCGAGGAAGAGGATCAGGTCCGGATCACGATCGGCGTTCGCCGAAGTCGTAGCCCCTTCCCCTTGCTCGGCCCAGTACGGGAGTTCGACGAGTCCTGGATAGCCGTGCCGGCCAAGATCCCTCGCGAGGGCCTGGCTCGGGCAGATGAAGCGGTCGAAGGAACGCGGCGTGAGGTTGTAGCGCAGGATCGCCGACGTGAGGATCCGGCCGTCGAAGGGGTAATTCGACTCGCATCCGTTCTGGAGGCACTTCATGCCGGGCCCGCCCTCGCAGACGCTGCCATCGGGAAGCACGCACCAGGCGTTCGGGCAAAGCAGACCCCACTCGTGCACGGTCTGAACCACCGGCACTCCGATCGAACGGACGGTTCGAGCAAAGTCCGCCGGAAAGGAACTGATGTTGTGGGCGTGGATCAGATCGGGGCGGAAGCGATCGCAAAACGCCACGAACGCTTCGCTGACCGCTTCGTCCTGAATCAGCGCCGCGGCATCGAAATCCGGGCGTCGGATGACGCAAGTCTCCTCTTCATCGATCTCGACCTCCGGGCTGCCGCCGAAGACTCCGACGCAGAGCCCACGCTCCCGGAGAGCATCGATGAGCCGGTGCATGTAGACCTCCGCTCCGCCCACCTTGGCGTACAACCCGGAAACCTGAAGAATGCGCTCGCTCATCTCTTCGTGCGTTCGAATTCGGACGCGGGTCGCAGTATCGGTCGCCCCGCCGGACGATTCCCACTCTCTGCTGCAAAAAAGTGGCCGCGAACGCCACCGTGCGGAGTTCGAGCTCGCTCGCGCCGGGTGCCCCGCATCGACCCCGACGCTATACTCCGCGTCCCATGCGGATCTGCCTCGTCACCCATGGATTCCCCCCCTTCGAGCGCACGGGAGTCGAGAACTACACCGCGGCCCTGGCCCGCGAACTGGCGGCCACGGGGCACGCGGTCGAGGTCTTCACTCCGCGGCGCGACGAAGAGCTACCCGACCTGGCGCTGCGCCGGGACGAGCGCGACGGGTATGGAGTCACTTGGATCGCCACGAACCAGCCCGCGAAAAGCCAGGAGGAAGCGCTCGACCTCCCGGGGGTCGCGGCGCGCTTCGGGACCTACCTCGATCGCGAGCGACCCGAGATCGTCCACTTCCAGCACCTCATCAAGTTGGGGACCGGACTGGTGGCGGAGGCCCGGCAGCGCGGCATTCCGACGGTCTACACCGCGCACGACTACTACCCGGTCTGCCACCGCTTCACGCTCGTCCGCCCGGACATGCATCGCTGCGAGACGGTCGGCGACCACGAACTCTGCGCGCGCTGCGACCTGGCGCTCTCGTTCCTGAATCTGAAGGAGGAGCTCGGTGACTACCAGCTCGGCGTTCTCCCGGGCCAGCTGCGACCGGACGACCAAACCGCGCTCGACCAGCTCCTCGCCGGCGACCCCGAACCAGCCGGATTCTCGAGGGAGGATCTCGAAGCCTTCGTGCAGCGGCGCAGCGCGCTCGATGAAAAGCGCCTCGCGGCCTACCGGCTCTTCGACCTGATCCTGTCCCCCACGCGCTTCCTCCGGGACCGTCTCCTCGAGGGCGGACTCGAACGGGAGCGGATCGAGATCCTGACCTATGGATCCGAGACGGAAGGTCTCGCGAGCCTCCCCCCGGTGCTGCCTACCGAGGGCGCTCCCCTCCGGATCGGATATCTCGGCGGTCTCTCGAAGCACAAGGGAGTGCACGTGCTGCTGGATGCGTTCGAACTCCTGAGCGCGCCCTGTGAGCTGTCCATCTGGGGGGACTCGAGCGACCACGTGTACGTCTCCTCCTTGCGCCAACGCGCCCTGGATCTCGGTGCCCACTGGAAGGGTCCGTTCCGGCGTTCCGAGCTCCCCTCGTGCTTGGGCTCGGTCGATGTCGTCGTGGTGCCCTCGATCTGGGTGGAGAACTTTCCCTTCGTGATTCGCGAAGCGCTCGCCGCCGGCCGCCCCGTCGTCGCGAGCGATGTGGGTGCGATCCCCGAAAGCATCCGTCACGAGGTCGACGGACTCCTCTTCGAGGTGGGAAACCCAGCAGCCCTCGCCTCCGCCATCGAACGCCTCGCAAAGGATCCGGACCTCGTCCGGCGCCTCGCGAGCCAGACCCCGTCGATCAAGTCGATCGAGGCGCAGGCCGTGGAACTCGTCGAGCGCTACCAACGCCTGCTCCCGTCCACAGCCGAGGAGCGCGGGGAAGACTTCCCCGCCAGCCTCGTCGCCCCCCTCGCACGCTACCGGGAACTCGCGAGCCTCCCGCAACGGGAACTCTTCCGCGACGTCATCCATCGCCTCGGCGCCGTGCGCGGCGTGCTCGAAGGACGGGAAACTCCCGCCGGCGACCCCCTCCCGGCGATCGCACTGGCGAGCGGCTCGAAGGCCAAGGTCCTGCTGCGCGACCTCAAACAGGAGCGTGATTGGCTGCGCGACTCGGTCGAGGCGAAGGACAAGTCGGTCGAGGCGCTGCTCGCGCGGGTCGAGTGGCGAGAGGAGGAGCTTTTCCAGCGCCGCGAGGAGGTGGAGTGGCTCCGCCAAACCGTCGAGGACACGAAGCTCGGGGTCGAGGCGCTCACGAAAGAGAACGAGTGGCTCAAGGGGGTCGTGGAGGAAAAGGACCGCGAGCTCGAGGTCCTGCGCGAGGAGATTCGCTGGCTGAAGGACTCCCTGATCGCTTACGAGCGCGACATCGTCTGGGAAAAGGAAACCAGCCGCGTCCTCGAAGGCGCCAAGGAGAAGCTGGACGAAGAGAACAAAGCGCTGCGCGTCGGCTTTCAGCAGGAGAGCGCCCGTGTACGAGCCGGGCTGCGAGCCCTCTCGCATCTGGTCGAGTACGCACTCGACGTCCAGGAGCGGGCCAGCGCAGACGGCGAGTCGCAATCCCTCACCGACCTCGGCGAGGAGAGCGGATCGACATCGTTGAGAGAGCTCGCCGACGTCTTGCAGGCCCGAAACGAACAGCTCTTTCGTCTCCTCGATGAACTCTCGCTCCGCAGGCGCGAGATGAAGGAGCTGATGGAGCTCGCTCGTCGGCCACTCACGCGCGCCCTCCTGGCACCGACCCGCTTGGGACGAAGAATCAGCCGCTGGCCCATCTCCACCGAAGGACCCGACAGCCGTGGGCGCGAGGGGGAACCGCGATGAGCCGGCCCGTCTCGATCGTCATGCCCTCGCTCTTCGACACGGGGCTGTTCGAGCAAGCGCTCCCCCCCCTCTTCGCGGAACTCGATGAGCGAGGGGCGGACGACGAGGTCCTCGTGGTGGACGATACGGGGCGCGACGAGATCGCCCCCTGGATGCACGGGCATTTCCCCCGTGTGAAGGTCCTCGCCCGCGGGAAGAATGGCGGCTTTGCTCAGGCCCTTTTCGACGGGGTTCGCGATGCAAAGCACGAACTCGTCTTCTGCATGAACC
>DRLC01000107.1 GCA_011053145.1 Planctomycetota bacterium
CCGCCGGTCGTCCCATTCCCAGAGGACGCGTCCAGGTCATCGGAGTGAATCCCCTAGCCGAAAACGAAGACGCGGCCTCCAAGGCAACACGGGAACCCTTCCTGATGGAACTACCGACCGACCCCATATCGGGTGCCTTTGCTGCGGACGGCCTACCACCAGGATTCTATGAGTGCCGCGCCTTCGATGGATCTCGACCCTGCCAGTCCACGCCACAGCGTGTGGAGGTCCTTCCCGGTCGGGTCTCGGAGTCGGTCCAGCTCCTCGTGGAGGAGGGCAGGAGCGTGCGTGGATCCGTTCGGTCTCCCACGGGTGCCGATGGCATTTCCAATATTCGCGTCGTCGCAGTCGCCACCTCCGCCGCGGGGCGTGTCCTCGGTGAATGCATGAGCGACGCGCTTGGTAGGTTTTCCCTCATGGGTCTCCCGGACGAACCGCTCCTCCTCTATGCGGACCCCTCGATGGAGACCCTCGATGGCGATGGCCCCATCCATGCCCCGAGCGCCACCATTCTCGTCGAGCCCGGTGAAGAGGACGTCGAGCTACGGCTGCGGCGACGCGCTCTTCTCGAAGGTCGGATCCAGGACGTCGCCGGCCATCCCCTATCCGATCGGGATG
The DNA here is from genome assembly GCA_011053145.1 of Planctomycetota bacterium. Lineage (GTDB taxonomy): Bacteria > Planctomycetota > UBA1135 > UBA1135 > DRLC01. Next base: position 619 of record DRLC01000107.1, read on the forward strand.
TGGTTGCCTATGAGTTCGGATCCACCCGTGTGCTCGGGGCCGGAGTCAGCGACGCGCGTGGCCATTTCAGCATCTGGGTTCCCGAGAATGCCTTCTTGGAGCTCGATTCCGTGAAATCGACCCCCATTGCAGACTATGCCATGGTGTCCGTCCCCACTCCTTCCGAGTCCGCGAAGACCGGCCCCGTCACGAGTGGGGATCGGGGCATCGTCCTTATCGTCAAGGATTAGCATCCAGGATCGAGGGTTAGGTACTGAGTCAGGCGGCCAGCGAGTTCGCGCCGCTAATGATCCCTCCAACAACCGCGATCCCTTCACTCCAGGACAAGATCCACCTTCGTTTCCAGCCCTGGGGTCACGATCACCCCCTCTGCAGCAGCCCCCTTGAGCGGGTAGCGGACTCCCACCCAGTACTGACCCGGCTCGAGACCTTCCACGACGTAAGGCGCTCTGAGAAAGTCGTAATCTCCTCGAAGCGTCCCGTCGATCGACCCGACGACGAGATCCGCCGCCCCCACGAACTCGTCTCCGCTCCCACTGTTCCGGAGACGGATCCGCAGACGCCCAACGGTCGGAGTGAGGACGGCTCGCGCCGGGACACCTTCTGCGACGCTCACATGCACCTCCCCGAGACCTTGTCCGATCAGATTCTGGACGCGAACCGAGTACGTTCCAGCTGGAAGCGGGACCTTCCATTCCGACTCTGCTCCAGCGCCTCGCATGGCGAGTGGCAACTCTCCTCGGTCACCACTCGACACAATGACCTTGACAGGTGGGACACTCATATGAACCCCAGGGAGTCTGTCCATGGCCCATTCAACGACGATCTGTAGAGCCCCATACGGTCCAGCGACAGGTTCCAGCTCAATACTTCGCTCCACCAGCCCTCGGTCGAGGCGCGGCACGAGGAAGGCCTCCCGATGTGGTAAGAACCCCGGAACAGCAATGGAGCACTCGAAGGGCCCCACCACCGGCTCCTCGCTGGCTCCTCGACAAAGAATCATCATGTCGAGAGGCCCCTGGAGAAGAGAGTCCGTATCCATCATGGCTACGGATGCAAGCCACGGCTCCAGAACCTGGGGTGGAGTTCCTTTCCCGGCGTAGTAGCTACTGACCCCAAGCCCGGGATCCAAGTCCTCGGGCCAAGACTGTCGTCCGCCAGGGGCGTGGCGAACATGCAGTACCGTAGCGAATACGGGCCGCAGCACGAGAGAGTACTGCTCCGCCACCTCTGGAGGATTCGTGCGCAGCGGATCGGAAACCTCCAAGCCGTCACTCGCTGCGAGGACGTAGGTGGAAAACGGATCCAAGCCACCCAGGACGAACGCACCCCGCGAGTCCGTCTGCGCCAAGACGAACCTCGGGTCCCCCTGAAGTGCCCGGGCCATGAGGTCTCTGGGGGGGTACCTCATCGCGTCTGGCACCGCCACAACAGCGACTCCCTTCCCTGCAGGTACCCCAGGGTCCATCATGACGTAGCCGGACAGGCTGCCCTCGGGAACCATCCTCAGAACCACGCGCTTCTCCAGCCGGTCCTCCACTAGGACCCTGCACGTCTGGAACCCTTCCTTCCGGGCAAAATAACAGCCCTGCTCGGTTGGCCCCTCTAGAGAAAGAGAGCCGTTGATATCTGTCCTTCCTAGGAGCTTCACACGATCTCTCTCATCGAGCACCCCCACCTCCGCATCCGGTAAGGACGCCCCGTTCCTGGTCTCGACGAGGACCAAGAGCCCCACCTGGTCCCGTTCCACCCGGCCCGCCTCTCCCGTTCTCGTCGAGCCTCCCTCCCTGCCTGTCAGGGGAACCAGTCCGTCGCCGCGGTAGCTATTCCGCCCTGCTGGCTGGACTGCCAACTTCCCCGAGGCACTCCATACCCGGTCATTGGTAGCAAAGGAACGGAGAACAACTCCTGCCGCTGCCACTAGGAAGAGGGTCACAATGACCACATTCCTCCAGCTCGGTGGACCGTTCCCGGAGTCCTTTTCTCTCCTGTATTCTTCGCCCATCGCTTCTCCGCTTCTACCCAGACAACCTAACCGAGTCCTGCCAATCGCTTGAAGTGACCTCATCGGCCTCCCCGCCACGATCGCGATCGAAAACCGCAGGGCAATCTCCGTCGGCACCTACAAACCCAGTCCGGCGTGTCGCTCCCGTCGCGCACGTGCCCCACCAGGCGGTGATCCTTTTTGCGAACTGGACCGCACCCCGGATCCCCGGGGTGCGGTTCAGCCCTTATCCGCCGCAGTCACCTGCAGTGCGCCTCGAAGATGCCAGTGCTAATCCTCCCTTCAACGATGCATTTCTTCCCATCCGGGCAGCTGCCGTAGGGCAAGGGACCTCCCTTGGCATTCGGCGGGGAGAGGACCACGTCGCATCCACTAGGCGGTCCAGAAGCAGATCCACATCCACACTTATCGGCTTTCTGCCCCGAACCGGCCAGTACGATGCTGTATTTCGCACACCCACCAGCACAGGGGTTGATGCATTCTAGCCACGCTGGACCAGTCGGACGGGCAGGTTTCCCTTCGAGTTCGAGATGCACCCGTCCCCTGCACGAACCAGAGACGATCGCAGCCGATGGGTTGCACAGCGCTGGTTCTTTCCATTTCGAGAATGAGCTGGCGCTTGGGAGAACCAGCCCGAGGACCGAAGGGTCCAGTACGTACAATTCGCCTAGATCGGCACCCGTCGTACCTCTCACGGGTTCTGGCCGGCTGATGGCGTTCGGACGTCCGGAAAGAGGTCCGGTGAGGACCAGAATGAGCGAGAGTACAGGCCAATTTCGGCTTGCGATTCTCTGCATGACTTTTCTCCTTTCTCCTGAGAAAATCGAACGGCAAGGAAATGCGCTCACGAGGACGAGGCAAGGGGCCATCGTTGGCGCACCAGCGGTACAGCTAGCAAAGAGCGGGGGGGGGGAGGCAAGCAGTCATTCCGATATTCTCTCGGAATCCGCGAGAACCGAGGGCCAGAGGGGCTTGTCCTAACTCCGTGCGTTCACGCCCGGTGCCAGATCGTGCCCTGCGGTGAGTCCTGGAGGACGATACCGCGGGCGGCGAGTTCGTCGCGGAGGCGGTCGGACTCCGCCCAGTCCTTGGCGGCTCGGGCGTCTTCGCGGGCCTTTACGAGGGCGTCGATCTCGGCGTCCGGTTGCTCCTCGGCCGTGTCGATCACGGCGAGAACGTCGTTCGCGCGGTCGACGAAGGCGAGGCCGCGCTCGGCCGCAACGGTGCCCAGGGAACCAGCGAGCACCGCATCGCGCAGACCGAAGAGGGCCGAGAGCGCGATCGGAACGTTGAGGTCGTCGTCCATGCCCTCGCGGAAGCGCTCTTCCGCCGCCTCGACGAGTTCGGCTCCGTCCTCGGGCCCGGGCGAAGCGCCCTTGCCCTCGCTCGCCATGCGCAGGCGCCGGTAGAGCTCATCGAGCTTTTCGAGCGCTGCGCGCGACTCGGCCATGATCTCCCACGTGAAGTTCAGGGGCTGGCGGTAGTGGCCGCGAATCAGCGTGTAGCGCAGGACGCGCGGGTCGAAGCCGCGCTCGGTCACGTCCGCGAGCGTGTAGACGTTCCCGAGGCTCTTCGACATCTTGCCGCCCTCGACCTGGAGGAACTTGGCGTGCATCCAGTAACGCGCGAAGGGCTTGCCGGTCCAGCTCTCCGACTGCGCGATCTCGCACTCGTGGTGCGGGAACACGTTGTCCTCGCCACCCGTGTGGATGTCGAGCTCGGGGCCGAGCAGCCCGATCGCCATCGCCGAACACTCGATGTGCCAGCCCGGAAAGCCGTGCTCGCCGAAGCGGCTCTTCCACTTCATCAGGTGCTTGGGGTCGGACTTCCAGAGCGCGAAGTCGGCCGGGTGCCTTTTCTCACTGCGCACCTCGATGCGCGCGCCGGCCTCGAGGTCTTCGATCCGGTTGCCGGAGAGCGCGCCGTAGCGCGGGAAGCTCGTCACGTCGAAGTAGACGTCCTCGCCGACCTGGTACGCGTGCCCCTTCTCGAGCAGCGCCTCGATGATCTCGAGCATTCCTTCGATGTGCTCGGTCGCGCGCGGGTAGGCCTCGGGCGCGCGCACACCGAGCGCCGCAACGTCCGCGAGGAACTGCTCCGCGTAGCGGTTCGCGATCTCGAGCGGATCGATCTTCTCCCTGCGCGCCGCGACGTCGAGCTTGTCCTCGCCCTCGTCCTCGTCGCCCTGGATGTGCCCCACGTCGGTGATGTTCATCACCTGATGCACGGTGTACCCGGAGGCCTCCAGCCAACGCCGTAGAACATCCGCGAACAGGAAGGATCGCAGGTTCCCGATGTGGGCGCGGCTGTAGACGGTCGGTCCACAGTTGTACATCCGGACGACACCCTCCTCCCGGGGCTCGAAGAGCTCCTTCTCGCGGGTGAGGGTGTTGTAGACGTGGAGAGCCATGGTGAGCTGCGGGGGCCGCGGGAAAGCCGGAAACGATTGGCCGGAGAGAGGGTGCGCGGCAATCATACCGCCTGCCGTGAACGCGACCGAACCACACTTCGAACCGATCCGCACCCTCGGAACCGGCGCCAGCTCGACGGTCGAGCTCGTGCGCCTCGTCGAACCCTTCGCCGGGCTCGAAGCCGGGAGCGAGGTCGCGCTCAAGCGGGTGCGGGCGGATCTCGGAGCGCGCGAGCGCGAAGAGGCGATCGGCACCTTGGAGGCCGAGGCCGAGGCCGGTGCCCGGGTACGCCATCCCTCCCTCGTGCGGGTCCTCTTCGACGGCACCGACGCCCCCGGCGACCCCTACCTCCTGCTCTCCTTCGTCCCGGGCCGCTCCCTGCGCGAGGCCCTCGACGAGGGAGTGCTCCCCGAACCCCTCGTGCGTTCGATCGGGGTCCAGCTCTCGGGGGCGCTCGCCGCGCTCCATGCCGCGGGCCTCGTGCACGGCGATATCAAGCCCGAGAACGCGCGCCTCTGCGCCGAGGGAACCGCGGTGCTGCTCGACCTCGGCTTCGCGAGCTCCGCCGACGCCGCCGCGGCCACCCCCCACCGCGGCAGCCTCGCGTACCTCTCTCCCGAGCGCGCGCGCGGCGAGCCGGCGACTCCCGCGTCCGATGTCTTCGCCCTCGGCGCGACGCTCTACGAGCTCGTCTGCGGCGTCCATCCCTTCGGGGCCCCGAAGACCGGCACGACCCCCGAGGCCACGCGCGACCCGACCGGCCTCGGCACCGAGAGCGGCGCGCTCCTGCGGAGTTCCCTCGAACGCCCGGACGCCGACCGGCTCCTCGCATCGATCTCGGCCGCGCGCTACGTCCCACCCTCCCACCTCGACCTCTTCGTCACCCCCTTCCTCGATCAACTCCTCGAGCAGGTCCTCATGCGCGATCCCGCCGCGCGCCCGAGTGCCGCGGAGCTCACCGAACTCCTGCGCGAAGGCGAGGCCAGCGCGTGGTGGCGCGAGCGCGTCGACGTCGCGCGTCAGGTCGCGCCCTCCCTGCGCCCCGAGCGTCATCTCACGCGCCTCGTCGGCAGGAGCCGCGAGATGAAGGAGCTCGAATCCGCGCTCGAATCGGCACGCGCAGGCCGGACCGAGCTGATCTGGATCGGCGGCGCGGAGGGCACCGGCAAGTGGCGCCTCGTGAGCGAGTTCGCCGCCCGGGCGCGCACCTCACTCTCCCCCCCGCTCTACCTCTACGCGCGTTGGAATCCCACCGCCGAATCCCTCCCCGCGGGCGCCCCTCTCCTGCTCCTTCACCGCTGGCTACGCCTGCCCACCTGGGGGGTCCCCGGCGAGCGCGAGCGCAGGCTCCTGACCAAGTTCGTCGGCCCGGACACGACGCGCACCCTGCTCGACGCACTCACCCGCGAAGAAGCGGCGGAGGGGGCGCGCGAGTCCGTCCCCGCGGCCCTCGCTCGCTGGATCCACGCCCTCGCGGCAGACCGCACGATCATCCTGTTCCTCGACGACCTCGAGAGCGCCGGGCCGGTCACGCGCGAGTCGCTGCACAACCTCTTCACCGCACTCGGCGACGTCGGGGGCGCCGGGGCGCTGATCCTCCTCGGGGTCCGGGAGGAAGCGCGCGATGCGACGGCGTCGCTGCACCGCCTCCGGGTGCAGACCGAGCGTCTGGCGGAGACCAAGGAGCACATCCGTACCGCCTCGTTGCACCTCGAGCCGCTCACGCCGGACGACCTGCGGGAACTCGTCGACGAACTCTTCGCGAGTTCGGTCCCACGCGGTCGACTGGCCGAAGTCCTCTGGCGGCGATCGAGCGGCAACCCCGGGCTCGCCACCGAGATCCTGCGCGACCTCGTCCGGCTGGGCCACGCCCACCCCCCCGACGGCGCACCCGCGAACGCGAAACTCGTACTCGACCTCGCCCCCGACGAACTCCCCAAGCCCCGCTCCCTCGACCGCCTGATCGCCGAGCGCCTGGAGGCCCTCGACCCGCGCGACCGCCGCTGGCTGGAGCGCCTCGCCGTGGTGGGCGGACGCATCTCGCCCGAGTTCCTCCTGCGCGCGTTCCCCCCGGGTGAGGGAAGCGGCCCCGGCGAGGTGAACTCCGCTCTCTCGCACCTCGTCCACGCCGGCTGGCTGGTTCCGGTCGCGCGCCGGTATCGCTTCTCCCGGCCGGCTCTGCGCGAAGCCCTCTACCGCTCGCTTCCCGAGGGGCGCCGCCGGCGCCTGCACCTCGCCGCGGCGATGGCCCTCGCCGAATCCCCCCCCGAGGAGGCCGGCTCCGACGCCGAATTCCAGGAGGCCTTCCACCTGCACCAAGCCCACGAATGGGGTCGCCTCCTCGATCTCGTCGTCGAATTGATCCAAAGCCAGCGCCTGCGCGCTTCCCCACGGCGTCTCCTCGCACTCGCGCGTCGCGGGCTCGACGCCCAAACCGCGCTCGGCCGCACGGGCCCGAGTGCATCGGAAGAGGACCGCAGGCTCCGGCTCGAACTCCTCGAGGTTGCGACCGACGCGGCGGATCGTCTCGGTCACAGGGCGGAGGAGCGGCGCCTGCTCGACGATATGCTCGCCCTCGACCTCGATCTCGATGCATCCCCCGCGGAGGGGGCGCGGCTCTATCTCCTGCACGCTCGCTACGCCGCCTCGACGGGCAGCTTCGGATTCGCGCGCGGGCTTCTGAAGAACGCCGTCGACCTCGCGCGAGCGAGCGGGGCCGCGGAACTCGAATCCGAAACCCTGCGCCGCCTGGCGTTGGTCCAAGCCCAGGTCGGTGAGTTCGATCGAGCGCGGGAGCACGCCTCGCGCGCCCTCGACCTCGCCACCGGCACGGCCCAGCTCGCCCTCGCTCGCCTCGCCGGCGCGCAGATCGACGTCCTCACCGACCGCCTCGAGCCCGCTCTGGCGGGTGTCGAGGATGCGGTCCACAGCCTGCGGGCCGAACCCCTCGTGCCGCTCGGAATCGCCGCCTTCGCGAATCTGCTTCGCGCTCGCGTGTGGCGCGCCCTGGGGCGTCCGGTACGCGCGATGGCCTCCGCGCGTCGCGCGGTACGCCTGGCACGACGGGCGGGGGAGCGGCGCCTGCTCTCCGAGTCCCATGCGCGTCTCGGCGCGCTGCTCCTCGACCTCGACCACCCATCCGAAGCGGAAGCGGAACTCCGGGACGCCCAGCTCCTCGCCGATGAGATCGAGGACCGGCGCGGCCAGGTCCTGGCCCAGGTCTGGCTCGGCCTACTCCTGCTCGAAGAGGAGGACTCCGACGCCCGCGCGATGATCCAGCGCGGCACGGACCTCGCGCACGAGATCGGCTTCTACCGGGCCGAGGCCTTCGCCCTCGCGACACTGGCGCGCCTCGACCGACAGGAGGGCGCCGACCCCAAGGACGCGGATACCCACAGCCGCGAGGCCCTCGAGATCACCGAGCTGCGCGGCGCCGAGCTCACCGATCGCATCGTCATCATGGGCACGCGCTCCCTGATCCTCTCCGAATTGGGCGAGGCGCGCGCCGCGAACGCGCTCCGCCGCTCGCTCTCGGCGCGCATCGCGAAGAGCAACTCGCGGATCCGGGATCCCCGACGACGCGCGCGCCAGCTCGAGGCGATGCAACGCCTCGAAGCCGCCGTCCTCTCCCCGGAAGGCCCGGTCCTCCCGCGCACGAGGGTGTCTCTCGACGCGCGCTGATCCGGGACACTCACGCCCGGTGGGCGATCGCTCCCCGGCGTGCGAGCCGCTTCGGCGTGGCTTGGTGGATGAGGTAGACGACGAGCCACAGGCAGCCGGTCACGCCGTGGACCCAGATCCACGTGGTCCGCCAAGCCTCGGATGTCGCGGTCTGGAGCAGGTACCCGCTCGCGATCATCGGAAAGACGAGCGAGGTGAGGACCAGGCCGCCGCGCCGGCGGGCGGGGCTTCCAAAGGAGATGCGCGCCCAGATGTGGTCGCGCCAGACGAGGCCGACGGCGAAGACCAGCAGCGGTGCGAAGAGAATGTGGCTCGCCTGGAGGGCGGGCTGCCAGGGATGGTTCACGACCGCGAACTCATCCTCGGGCACGGCGAAGTAGCGCATCCAGCCGTAGACGAGACCGCTCACGCCGACGAGGGCGGTCGCGGCGTGGATGCAACGGGACTGCCCGCGCGTCATCGCGAGACGGCCCCGTGCTCGGGTGCGGGGTCGGGGAGCGGATAGACCACCTCGTGCAGCGCGAGCACGCGCCGTGCCGCACGGGTCGTCGCACGGGCGCTGAGCGTGGCACCTGTGATCCCCTTGATCGCGCGCCCGAGTTCGAGGTCCTTGTCGAGTCTGCGGCCGGGAAACTGGCTGTACCAGCTCGCGCGCGGCAAGTACTCGTCCGGCTCGGCGAAGGCCAGGACCTCGATGCGCCCGATGCGGTGCTCGGGCGTCACGACGATCATCAGCACTTCCTTCTTCGAGCGCACGCGGTGGACGTCGAACCAGGCGGTCCCGACGAGCTTCCCGTCGCGACGCGCAATGTACGGATGGACGATCCCCACCTCGAGATCGAACCCCGCCAGCCTGGCCCCCCGCTTCAACTGCTCCTTCGTCAGGTAGACCGTCCCACGCTCGAGTTCGCACTTCGGGAACGCCAGCTCGAGGGCTTCGGCCTTCGTGAGATGGGTCGAGCCGTTCGCGTTCGCGAGGCTGGGGAGGAGGCCGAAGAGGAGCAGCGCGAGGACGAACCTCGCCCCCGTTCCGAAACGCTGGATGGACTGGTTAGAACGCATAGCCGAGGAGCAGGTTCACGCCGTCGTCGCCCCGATCGGTGTCGGTGTAGTCGAGCTTGATGACGATGTGCGGATTCGGGGCGAAGTGCAGCCCGACCGTCGTGTAGTCGTTGTCGTTCTCGCCCGAGGCCTGGAACCCGGACGGGACATCCGCCTGGGTGTCGACCATCTCGTAACGCACGAACGGGTACAGCACCGCGCGCGAGTCGGGGAACACGTGGCGCAGCACCTCGTAGCCGATCTCCACGTAGCCGCCGCCCTGCTCGGACCCGACGGATTCGTTCACACCGAAACCGTTGAACGCGTTCAGGCGCTTGACACCCGAGACATCCGCGCGGGCGTAGAGAGCGCGCGCCCAGATCGGCCCCGAACGCCACTCCGCATGGCCCTCGAGGATGCGCGTGTGGGTCGCGGCAAGCCCGGCCGTGTCTTGACCGGCATCTCCACTGTAGAGCGACCCGCCGACCACGACCCCGGGCCGCTCGGTCCAATCGGCCCGAAGAACGAGCGCATAGTCGTCGGCCTTCGCCTTCGAGCCCCCCTGTCGTCCGTCGCGGAGCCCGCTCTGGTCAAAGCCCGCGGCGTCGAAGGAGTTCATCAGGTAGGCGCGGTAGCTGATCGGGCCCGCGTCTCCGACCACCCCGACCCCCATTTCTCCCCAGGTCGAGGGCAGGATGCGACGTTCGGTCTCGGGCCGATTCGCGGACAGGAAGGTCCCCGGCTCGTGCAGCTCGTTCACGAACCCCATCGGGGTCAGAAGCAGACCGCCGCGCAGGTTCGTGTTTTCGTTCAGGCGATAGTCCACGTAGGCGAACTCGACCGAAACGGCGCCGTTCGACTCGGTCGAGGCGTGTTCGAACTCGACCTCCGAGTTGAACACCCAGTCCTCATCGAAGCGGTAGCCGAAGTAGAGCACGTTGCGCAGAAGGTCCGCCTGGTCGGGGGTTGCGCCGGCGTTCGCACGGTAGACCGCCTCGCCGTAACCTCCGATCGAAACGCCCCGGTCGATCCCATACACCTTGGAAGCCGCGGGACCGAGCCCGTCGCGGCCCGGCCCGAGTTCCGGGACGACCTCCCCTAGGTCGAAGGACTCCTGGCCCTCGGCGAGGAGATCGACCCGCCTGTGGAGTTCGGCGTTTTCCGCTTCGAGCGCGCTGACGCGTCCCGCGAGGTCCTGGTCGGAGGTCTGCGTGGACTGGACCGGGGCGCAGAGGGAGAGGAGCGCAAGAGTATTGGAGAGGATCATCGCTTCGGTTCGTGGAGGGTTTCTTCCACGGGGGGCCTGGGGGAGAATCGAAGTTCGAGGTCCGGGACGAGGGCGCGGACATGTCCCTCCCATCCCGGGGTGAGCGTTGCGAGGAGTGGGCCGCCCTCGGCCGGCGGGGTCTCGATCACGATGACCTCGAGTTCGCGGTCCGTCGCCGACGCGAAGGAAAGGGCTTCGGCCGGGCCGAGTACGAACAGCGCCGTGGAGAGCGCGTCCGCGTCGATCGCGTCCGGAGCCCAGACCGTGACGCTTCCGAAGTCCTGGGCGGGGACACCGGCGCGCGGATCGAGGATGTGGGAGCGACGCTCCCCCGCGACGGTGATCCCGCGCTCGGAGTTGCCCGAAGTCGCAAGGGACCCAGAATGGAGCTCGAGTTCGAGCACGCCTCGGGTGCGATCGCGCGGATCGGCGAGCGCGAGAACGAGCGGCTCATCCCGCAAGCCCGTTCCGAAGAGGGCCACCTGCCCGCCGAGATCGATCCTCGCCCGGGTCGCGCCCGCGGTGTCGAGTGCGAAGAGACCCGCGTCGAGCCCGACTCCCTTCCCGAAGCCTCCCTCTTCGAGGCGAAGCCCCGGGTTCGTGCGGATGGCCGTGCGCCCCTGGATCCAGAGCGCTCCGAAGCCCACGCCCGAGCGAGCCTCTTCGAGCTCCGCCTCGGTCGGCGTGCGACCGCCGCTGCGCAGCCCGTAGGTTCCAACGAGCGCTCCGACGCTCGGGTCGAACGCTCCGCCGGTCGCGCGCCAGAGCTCTCGCACGCGGAGCAGATCGCGCGCCAGGTCCTCGCTGAGCCGGAAGGGTTCGCCCACGGGCGTGCGGTTCAGCGCGGAGAGTTCCGAGTCCTCGTTCCAGGTCGAGAGCCTCTCCTCCACCCGCGCGATCGCACGCACCGCGGCCTCGGACGCGGCCAGGGCCTCCGGACGCGTGGGCGCCCAGACCTCGACGACGAGCGAGGTCCCCATCGCGCCGAGGACCCGCTCGACATGGCCGGCGCCCTCGTCCCCCTGGCGCACCCCCCCTCCAGCCGCCGCTGCGGCGAGCAGAGCGGAGATCGCGAACGGTGCGCCGAGGACGGCGAGGAAGCGGGATCGGGGTCGCATGTCGTGTTGAGATCGAGTCTCAATAGCATTTCCATCGGCGACACAGGGCAGATTTCCCCCAAAAACGGGAGGTTTTTCTCAAACCCTTCCGAAAGAAAGAGGGTCAGGATCCGCCCGCGAGCCCCTCGAGGGCCCAGCCGAAGCGATGCCGCAGGGAAGCCTTCGCGGCGGCCGGCGCGAGGGCGCGCCAGTCCTCACGCCACCCGCGCCCGGCTTCTCCGCCTCCATCGAGGCCGCGCCGGTAGGCCCGCAGGAAGCGCGCCAGGGTACGCGGAGAGAGCACCCGACTCTCGGGTTCCTCGCGCCGCGCGAGGTAGCGGAGGAAGCGCGCGAGGAGATCACGGCGTTCCCCGTCGCGCAGTCCCTCCCGCAGACTCGAGCGATCCAGGTCCAGGATCCAGAACCGAAGCTCCCCTCCCTCACCGCGCACGAGGAGATTCTTCGGGTGCAGGTCGACGTGGAACAGGCCGACCCGGTGCAGCGCGCCGAGGAACATCCCGAGCGCATCCACGAAGCGCAGGGCGGACGCCGAGGCCGCGTCGCGTTTCCATCGCCCGATCGCCTCCATCCCGTCCACCGCGTCTTCCACGCGGCGTGTGACGAGCGCGAGGTTCCAGCCGATGCCCCCAGCCCGGACGGCACGCGCCGCGACGACCTCGGGAGTCGAGATGCCACGTTCGGTGAGCTCGGCCGCGAGGATCATCTCCTCGAACGGACGCTCGGGACGCGCGAAGCGGCGACCGCTCACCGCGCGCAGGAGTCCCCCGTGGTGGAACTCGCGCACGAGCAGGCGCTGCTCCCCGAGGCAGAGCTCCCCGAGGGGCTTTCGACCCGCGACGTCCGCGTCGGTGAAGCGCGGGCGATCCGCGGGAGAAAAGCCCGCTCGCAGGAGCGCGTCGCGCGCGTCGCGCCGTACGGCCAGGACTCCACGAGGCCCCTCGATCACCTCGACCCCCGCGGGCAAGCGGGCGAGCACGGCCTGGAGCGTCATCGCTCAGTCCGCTCCCGCCCCGGGGCACCTTCCCCACCCAGCCGCTCCGCCCCCGGACCGCGCCGGGTGCTCCTGTCGCTGGGGTGAAGATCCACGGCTCATTCCAGGGGTGCGCCGGGGGCCCGCGCTGTCCGCGCGGGCACCCGGAGCGGAAAGCTAGAGTCCGGCGCCGAACCCACCCAGATCCGGCTCCGGCGGGGGCGCGGGGGCCGCCTTGGGCTCGGGACGCGTTTCCCGGGCGGCGGGCTTCTCCGTCCGGCGCGGCGGCTCCGCGAGGTCCACGCCGGCACCGAAGTCACTGGGCACCGCCGCTGCGGGCTTGGTTTTCGGCGCGGGCGCCGGGACGGGCTTCGGACGCTCGGCACCCGACGGGGCTTCGGCGCGCCTCGGACGCTCGTCGCGCCGTTCGGATCGCTGCGGACGGCGCGGACGCTCCTCTCGAGGGCCGCGTTCCGGTCGCTCCTCGCGCCGGGATCGCTCGGGGCGCTGGGCGGGCACCTCTTCCCGCTCCCGCACGGGTTCGCGGCGCTCGCGGTCCTCACGACCGTCCCGATCCCTGCGCCCGCGGTCCCGTCCGCGACCACGGGAACGGCGGCCGCGGCCACGGTCGGTGTCGCGCCCCCCGCGCCCCCTGGCCGGGCGCCGTTCGAATCCATCGTCGTAGGTCTCTCCGACGTCGAGAAGATGCGTGGGCACCTCCTCGGCGAGCCAGAGCGACTTGCGATCGTAGAAGTTCACGCCCTCTTCCCAGGCCTCGAGGGCGCGGATCGCGAGGACCGTGTACTCGGGGCCGGTGCGCCGCCCGGACTCCCGCGCATCGTCCTCGCTGAGCGCGAGGTGCAGGAAGCGGCGCCGTCCGCCGCGAAGGCCGAATCGCTTCGCGCGGTCGACGTCGCGGGCGGGAATCGCGACGAAGAGGGTCTCGGGCGGTTTGGTCGACTCGCCCGGCTCCACCGGGATCGAGTGTCCGTAGAGAGCTCGGATGCGGCCGTCCTCGATCTCGTAGCGCTGGCGGTCGCCGGAGGCGACCGCCGCTTCGAGGTCGGCTTCGTCGACGGGCTCGCCGAGGCGTTCGTTCAGTGCGCGCACGACCTCGCCCACGTCACCGAACCCGAACGCGTCCAGTTCGAGGTCGAACTGCTCGGGTTGGTGGCGGAGCATGAAGGCCAGGGCACGGGTGATGCGCTCGTTCAATGGGGTCTCATTCATCTGTAGGCCAATCGGAACGGAAACGGCTCCGGCCGGGGCGCCCTGAATCGAGGGGGCAGCCGGGGGGGCGGAACCGGTGGATCGGGCGAGCGGAAAGGGCCGGGGGGCGGCGCCTTCGCTCCAGCGAGATCGAGGATTCTAGCTCTTCGGACCCGCGGGTTCGCGGATCGATTCGGGCCTTCGGCCGCCTATCCGGCCTCCAGGGGGCCGCTCTCCCCCTCCGTCCGGGCCACGATCGCCGCCCCGCAGGTGTCGGACCAGACGTTCACGACCGTGCGGAGCATGTCGAGGGGCCGATCCACCGCGAGGAGCAGTGCCGCCCCCTCCAGGGGCAGGCCCAGGGCGGCCAGGATCGAGAGCATCATCACCAGCCCCGCGGACGGGATCCCGGCCGCTCCGATGCTCGCGAGCAGAGCCATGACGACCACGAGCGCTTGGCTCGTCAGGGTCAACTCGAAATGCCCGGCGCTGCCGTAGTACTGGGCGAGAAAGACGACGCCGATGCATTCGTAGAGCGCGGTGCCGTCCATGTTGATCGTCGCTCCGAGCGGCAGCGTGAACGAGGTCACGCGGTTCGAGACACGCCCGCGCTTCTCGACGGTCTCCAGCGTGACCGGCAGGGTCATCGAGGAGGAGCTCGTGCTGAACGCCGTCATCAAGGCCGGCGCCATCGCCTTCGCCCACCGCAGCGGACTCATGCGCCCGAAGACCCGCATCAGGATCGGCAGGGTCACGAGGGCGTGGATCGCGAGGGCCCCCACGACCACGGCCATGTAGAGCAAGAGCGGCTCGAAGACCGCATACCCGGTCTTCGCCACCACACGCACCATCAACGCGAAGACGCCGTAGGGCAGGAGGGCGAGAACGCCCTCCGCGAGCCCCATGACCACGTGGAAGAGCGAGTCGAACAGTTCGCGAACGCGCGTGCGATGGGGCTCGGCGGCGCGCGTCAGGAAGGCTCCGAAGAGCAGCGCGAAGAAGATCACCTGCAGCATCTTCCCGTTGTCCGAGAGCGCGGCGACGACGTTCGGGGGAACCATGCGCTCGAGCACCCCGAGGAAGCTCTCGTCCGGCGCGACCCCGCCCTCGGCCAGGGGCGCGAGTCCGAGCACGGCACCGGTCCCGGGATGGAAGACGGTCACGAGGATCTGTCCGGCGACGATCGCGAACAGGCTCGTCGAGATGTAGTAGAGGAACGTCTTGCCACCGAGGCGCCGCAGGTCCCCCATCCCCCCGACCCCCGCGACGCCCGTGACGATCGAGGTCAGGATGACCGGGACGATCAGCATCTTCAGGAGCGCCAGGAAGATGTTCGCGATGAAGTGGAAGGGCTCGATCCAGGCGGCTCGGGACGAGTTCGGGTCCATCGCGAAGGTGACGAGTTCCTCGGTGCCGTCCGGGCGGCGCAGGAAGGCGAGTTCGCCGATCGAGCTCGCGGCGAGGGCCGCGTCGAAGTCGGCGGGCGACCCCAGCGCAAGCCAGTGCTTCTCCCCGGACCCGTCCCCGCGCCGCGCGAGGGTGGCCGAGCCGAGGGCGATCGCGTCGATCCGGTCCCCGACCGAGAGCCCGGAGCGATCCAGCGGACCGCCCTTCACCGCGGAAACGAGCTCCAGGCCCCCTTCCGTGGCTTCGAAGCTCCCCCCCGCCCAGGCCTTGCCCTCGGTGGCGGCCTGCAGCACGAGCCCGACGATCACCCCGGCCGCCATCCAGAGCAGCACCTTCCAGTGAAACTTCATGCCGGAAGGGTACGGAACACCCCACTGGGATGCACCGGGCGGGGTTCGGATCGGCCCGGGGCGGCGAGCGGGTCACCGTCCCGGGCGTGCCCTCATCGGATCGTGAGGCCCTCCAGGTCCATCTCGGGCGTCTTCTCGACGCCGACGAGTTCGAGCACGGTCGGCGCCAGCGCGAGCGACTGCGCCCCCTCCGCCGGCAGGTCCACCTTCCTGTTGCAGAAGAAGACCCCCGCGACGTCGGGCAGGTTCACCGAGATGTGGCCGCCCGACCAGGGCGAGTCGTTGTCGGTGCAGACAGGCCCGAGGACGTAGTTTCCATCCTCGTCCTTGACGAGATGCACGCCTCCCGAGGTCGAGGACCACGACACGCGATAGGTGGGAGCGAAGCCGATGATCATGTCGCTCTCGAGATCGAGGTAAGGGCCGTTGTGAACGTCCTTCGTGATGTAAACGCTGCGGCAGATCGGGGCACCCGTGTCCTGATCCGTCGCCGCGAGCAGCTTCTCGCGCACCTCGGCCATCAGCGCGTCGGCCTCCGCCGGCGACACCTGCCCCTGGGCTTCGCGGCCCTTCAGGTTCAGGTAGAGGAAGCCCATGCCGAGGCTGTAAACCCGCGTCTTGCTCCAGTCGACGAACTGGAGGAACGACTTGGTGGAGCGGTTCGTTCCCGGCTTCATCGCGAGGTAGCCGTTCTCGATCAACCAGTTGTTCACGTTCACCTGGCGCCGGAAGCTCTGGAAGCCGTGGTCCGAGCACACCAGGAAGGTGTCCTCGGGGTTCAGCTTCGCGAGCACCTCGCCCATGATGCGGTCCATCTGCTCGTAGATCGCGGGTACGGCCTCGGAGAGCTTGATCGTCTTGCCGAAGAAGA
The DNA here is from genome assembly GCA_011053145.1 of Planctomycetota bacterium. Classification (GTDB taxonomy): domain Bacteria; phylum Planctomycetota; class UBA1135; order UBA1135; genus DRLC01. Next base: position 16,949 of record DRLC01000107.1, read on the forward strand.
CCATCTCGCGATTGGCCGCCTCGGCGTCGTACTCGGGATGCTCCGGATCGTAGTAGCGGTACATCATGTGCTGCACGCGGTCCGTCGTGCAGAAAACGCTCATGAAGACCTTCCAGTCGCTGCGTTCGAGCACGGCGTGGGTCAGGGACTCGCGCCACTTCATCGTGAACTCCACGTCCTCCATCAGCAGTTCGGGGTCCACCTCGCTGTCCTTGACGGGCATCGTCAAGGTCGGCCATCCGTAGGTCTCGTAGAGTCCGCCCTTCGACGCGAGTTCCGCGGAGAAGTCGAACGGATAGGAGAGCGGCTGCCAGAACGGGGGATTGCGCGGGTCGATATCCTCGACGTTCACGAAGAGCTCGAAGTACGGGTCGGTCTTCACGAGCCGCACGCGCGTGATCGCATGCACGGAGAGCAGCGGGTTCAGCTTGAACTCGAGCTCATAGAACTCGCTCCAGCTGCCGAGCTCGACCGTCTGGGTCTGGCCGCCGATCGTCACCTCGGCGGAATCGGAGCCGACACGGATGTCGATCGGGAGCGAAGTGCGCCCCTCGTTCGAGGAGTTGCGCTTCATGTTCTTGAGGCGCGGCTTGAGCTCCTGCTGGCGGCTCGAAAGCGCGAGGGTCTCGTCCATCGAGAGGTTCGGGCTGGAAATCTTCTCGCTGATCTCCTCGAGCTCCTTCTCGACCTGCTCGATCTCCCAGAAGTTCTTCGGCCCCCAGAGGGTGGTCGTGATCTCGTCACCGCGCTGGTCGACCCGGAACACGGTCCCCGCGGTGGTGGTCGAGCGACCGTCGCGGCTGTCCTCCTCGGGGTTGGTCGTGTAGATGAACCAGTCGCCGAGACCGCCCCTCGCATCCGGTAGGCCGAGTCCGGCGAGCACCTGCGCCCCATCGGGCGCGGGCATGCTGAAGGCCTGGGCCGCGTCGAGGACGACCGTCGGCACGCCCGCGCGCGCCGTCACGTCCCAGAAGTTCTCCGCCTTGTTCGGGTTCGAGGTGACCGGAATCTCGTCGGGGAGGTAACCCCGGTACTGCATCCCCTTGTACGCGGCACCGCCGCCGAGGATCAGACCGAGCCCGATCGCGAGCACGAGCTTGCGCCGGAACAGGACGAGCCCGACGAGGAGTCCGATCACGAAGGCGACACCGCCGGCGACGGCGGCCATCTTGTTCGCCGGCCAGGCCGGGATCGGAAGGTTGTCGAAGGATTCGATCGGGCGAACGTCCGGCGAGATGATGTGGCCGAACTCGGGGATCGGATTCGGCAGGCGGCGCTTGATGAAACCGGGCACTCCCGTCTTCGCGGGGTTCTGTCCGGTGTTGAGCGCGGCCCAGGAGACCGGCGACTCGGGCGGCGCGACGACCTGAAGGGGTGCGAAGGTGCCCTCCTGGCTCAGGCGCTCGAAGGTCGGGAAACGACCCGGGAACTCGTTCATCAGGTCGCGGACCGTGCGCGCGTCGGCGCCGTCGAACCCGAGCAGAACCACGCGCCCCTCCCCGGAGGCGTGACTCGCGCTCGCCGCGGGGCTAGGGGCCGCCATGGGCTCGGACGCGTTCGAGGATCCGGCGAAACCGGCGAGGAGCGAAAAGGAAAGGAGGAGCGAGGCGAGGCCCGTCTTGGGTCGGTACATGGGGGTGGTTTCGCTGTCCGCGCTGGTGGTCGAGCAACGCGCGGGAGTAGGATCGCCGGAGCAAGGCCGCCGGCAGTCGGTGGAGATGGACGTATTGGGGGAACCCTGGGTGATCGGCAGAGTCGGTGCGAAAACTGAGTCGCTCGGGTGCGGAGCAGGGCGCGAGGACGGGCGCGGAGCCCTTGTGCTCCTCGCTGTCCTGGCGGTGGCCGGACTGGCCCTGGTGTGGATCTGGACGAGCCGCTCCGACGACCGAGGAGGATTGTCCCCACGCGCGACGATGTCCAGCCCTACGGCACGATCCGTTCCCGCGTTGGAGGTCCCCGGGGCGGAAAGCCCTTCCGGGCTGCGTTCGCCGGGGGCCGGATCGAGCGAGCCGGGGCTCGGAACCGCGTCCGGCGCGCCCGGGGGCGCGGATCGCTTCCGGGGGCGGGGCAGCCTGCGCGGGCACGTCGAAGTGTCGGGAGATCTGCCGTTTCCGGATTCCTGGCGCCTGGTCCTCGCTCCCAGCACGACCCTGGTCGGACGAGAGTACGCGGAGGAGCGCGTCCTCGAGTTCTCCGGGGCGACCCAGGACTTCGAGGTCTCCGACCTCCCGCTCGCGGGATACGACGTCCACGCCGAAGCCGATGCCTGGAACGGTCTACGCCAGCCCGTGCTCCTCGAGCTCCGGAGCCCCTCTGCCTTCGTGAACCTGCGCATGGTCCGGGCCGGCACCGTCGACGGCCGCCTGCTCGATGCCGACGGCTCGCCCGCCGAGGGGGTCGTCGTGACGCTGACCCACTTGCCGGACCGCGAGACACGCGAGGTGAAGACGGATGAACTCGGCGTCTACCTCTTCGACCCGGTCCTCGACGGCGCCTGGGAACTCGGGGTCGGTCCGATCCAAAACCCGATTCTCGACTCCCCCCGGACCCTGCGCGTCCAATCCCCGGGAACCAGCGTCCCGGACATCGAGCTGCCGCCGCTCGCGGCCCTCGACCTGACCTACTTCGACGGTGACGACGAGCGCCTGCTCCCCGAGGTGCTCGTGACCGGCAGCGGCTTGCGCGGCGGAGCCTTCGAAGCGCGCACCGATTCCTACGGAAACATCCACGTCTCCCACCTGCCGCCGGGCCGCTGGCGCGTGCGCGCATCCGTGGAAGGATATCGAGACCGCCGCGACCAGTTCGAGCTCGAAGCCGGCAAGACCGAAACGACCACGCTCGGCATGGCGCGCGAATGAGCGCCCCGCGGCTCCCCAGCCTCCGTCCGAGCGCGCGCACACGAGAGGTACTGGCCCTGGCCTGGCCCGCGATCGTCTCGTACACGCTGAACAACACCTACCGGATCAACGACCAGTTCTGGATCCAGGCCCTCGGCCAGAACGCCCAGGCCGCGATCGGGGCGAACTTCTTCCTGCAGATCCTCTCCTTCGCCCTGGCCTTCCTCGCCGTGGGCGGAACGATCGCACTGGTGAGTCGCGCGGTCGGTGCGCGCGACGGCAAGGCTCGCGACTCCTACGCCCGCCACGCCCTCGCGTTCGCCCTCGGCGTGGGGCTCTTCCTAACGATCGTCGTCGTCTCCTCGCTCGGGCCGATTCCAGGGATGCTCGGGCTCGCCGGAGAAACCGCGGACGAGGCGCGCGACTACCTCTTCCACCTGTACCTCTTCATGGGACCGATGGCGATGCTATCGGTCTGCGATGCGATCTTCATCGCGCGCGGCAACTCGCGCGTCCCGATGATTCTGCAAGCGATCGCGATCGGGTTGAACACCGTCCTGAACCCGCTCCTGATCTATGGCAAGGACGCCGCTGACGCGATGCACCTCCCGCTGCTCGGCGAGGTGGCCGCCCTCGCCCGCGCACTCGACATCGACGGCATGGGGATCGGGGGGGCTGCCCTCGCGACCGGGATCGCACGCACGCTCGTCGTACTGATGGCGCTCGCGCTCCTCTCGACGACCTTTCGCATGCGCCTGCGCCCGATGGGACCTCTATCCCTTCGCATCTCCCTGGGCAGGATTGGGGAAATCATCCGCATCAGCGGACCGGCGAGCGCTTCGATCGCGGTCTACTCGATCGCGTACATCCTGCTCCTTCGCATCGTTCTCGCGCCGATGGGCGATGCGGTGCTCGCCGGGCTCGGGGTCGGGTTCCAGGTCTTCGAGGGAATTTCGTTTCCCTGCTACCTCGGCGTCGCGATGGCGGGCTCATCGCTGGTCGGCCGAGAGATCGGCGCCCGCAACCGCTCCGGCGTGCTCGAAGTGGTCCACACCGTCCGGGTGTTGACCTGGCGGGTAGGCCTCTTCTTCGCGGCCCTCTTCTGGTTCGGTGGACCGCCGTTCGTCGCCGCGTTCACGGACGACCCCGCGGTTGCCCACGAGACCCTGATCTACGTGCGCACCCTGGCCTTCTCCCAGGTCCTGGTGGCCGTCGAGACCGCGAACGAAAAGATCCTCCTCGGATCGGGCCGCACGCGCCCCATCCTCTGGATCTCCCCCCTCGGCAACCTTCTTCGCATTCCGCTCGGCTGGCTCCTCTCGGGGCCCATCGCCCTGGGCGCAGCCGGCGTGTGGTGGGCGATCAATGCGACGACCGGCCTGAAGGCCTACCTCTTCTGGCACCGCGTCGAACACGGGAGCTGGCTCGACGAGGTGATGGCGCCCGACCCCGCCCGTCAGCCCGCGAGGGACTCGAGTTCTTCCCAGCGGGCATAGGCGAACTCGAGTTGGGCCGCGAGTTCCTCGAAGCGCGCGGTGTCCGCCGCGATCTCGTCCTTGCCCCGTCGGTAGAAGCCGGGGTCCGCCATCGCGGTCTCGAGCGCGCCCTTCTCTTCCTCGAGCGCTTCGATGCGGCCGGGGAGCTCCTCCAGTTCTCGCTTCTCGGCGAAGGTGCGGCGTCGAGGCCCCGCGGGGGCTTCGCGGACCTTTCCGGTTTTCTTCTTCGGAAGGCGCGCCTCCCGCCCGTCCTTCTCGTCGAGCACGGCTCGCCAATCGGAGACCGCCCCGACCACTTCGCGGACCCGTCCGCCGCCCTCGAAAACGAGTGTTTGGGTCACGACGTTGTTCAGGAATTCGCGGTCGTGGCTGACGACGAGGAGCGTGCCGTCGAATTCCGCGAGCAAGTTCTCGAGCACCTCGAGCGTCTCGATGTCGAGGTCGTTCGTCGGCTCGTCCAGGACCAGGAGGTTCGCGGGGCGCGAGAGCAGGCGCGCGAGCTGCAGGCGGTTTCGCTCTCCGCCGGAAAGGCGTGTGATCGGGCCGCGCGCGGCCTCGGGGGAGAAGAGGAAATCCGCGAGGTATCCCAGCACGTGGCGCGAACGCCCGCCGATCGTCACCGTATCCCCGTCGTCGACGATGTTCTCCTGCACGGTCTTGGACTCGTCGAGGGTCGAATGGAGCTGGTCGAACCGACCGACGGCGACCCCCGTCCCGATGCGGACGCTTCCCTCGTCGGGCTCGATCTCGCCGAGGAGCGTGGCGATCAAGGTCGACTTGCCCGCGCCATTGGGCCCCACGACACCCACGCGATCTCCACGCTGGATCTCGACGTCCACCCCGTCGAGAACGGCCTTGCCGCCGAAGGAAACGCGCAGGCCCCGCGCACGGAGCACGAGCTGGCCGGTTCGTCCCGCATCGTTCAGGACGGCACGGGCTCCACCCGAGCGCTCGCGGCGCGCCGCCCGCTCTCGGCGAAGTTCCTCGAGGGCGCGCACACGGCCCATGTTGCGTGTGCGTCGTGCCTTGATCCCGCGTCGCAGCCAGGCCTCCTCCTTCGCGAGCTTCTTGTCGAACTGGCGCGCGTCCTCCTCTTCCGCCGCGAGTTCCGCCTCACGGCGCGCGAGGTAGGTTGCGAAGTCGCATTCGTAACTTCGGAGACGCCCGCGATCGAGGTCGAGGATGCGGCCCGCCACGCCCTTCAGGAACGCGCGGTCGTGGGTCACGAACAGGAGCGAGCCCTTCCAGCGCGCGAGCCGCGTCTCGAGCCGCAACACCCCCTCGATGTCGATGTGGTTCGTGGGCTCGTCGAGGATCAGGACGTCGGGTTCGGCGATCAGCGCGCGGGCGAGGAGAACGCGCCGCTTCGCACCGGCCGAAAGGCTCGCGAGGTCCTCGATCCCCTCCAGGCCGAGTTCCGTGAGCGCGGGCCCGATGCGCTCCTCGAGCTCCCACTCGTGCTCGAGGCCGAGGGGCGCCAGGGCGCCTTCGAGAGCGCCGCGCACGCTTCCGGTGAGGTCCCTCGGGACCTCCTGCCCGAGCCGGGCGACCCGCGCTCCGGGGCGCAGGACACGCTCCCCCGCATCCGGTGTGAGCTCCCCCGCGAGGATCGCGAGCAGGGTCGACTTTCCCGCTCCGTTGCGCCCGACGAGCGCAACGCGTTCTCCCCGCTCCACGTGGAGGTCGACACCGTCGAGCAGCGGCGGGCCTCCGTAGCCGTGGGTCACTCCCCGCAGTCCGATCTCAGCCATGGCCCGGGCGACGGTTCAGGGGGCGAGGGCCCGGTCGAGGTCCGCGAGGAGGTCGCTCTCGTCCTCGACACCGACGGCGAGGCGCACGAGCCCGGGTCCGATGCCTGCCGCGCGTCGCTCCTCGGCGTCGAGCTCGTCGTGGGATAGATCGATCGGGCGCGTGGCGAGGGACTCCACCCCACCGAGGCTGGAGGCCTCGGTGAACACCGAAAGGCGGCGGATCATCTCGAGCGCTGCCCGGTCGCCGCCCGCGTGTTCGAACGAGACGAGACCTCCGCAGCCGTCCAGGAGGCGCTTCGCCCGGGCATGGCTCGGATGGGAGGGAAGACCGCAGTAGTGGACGCGCCTGACCGCCGGGTGCGCTTCGAGAAAGCGAGCGAGCGCGAGCGCGTTCCGCGACTGCGCTTCGACGCGCAGGGGAAGCGTCTTGAGCCCTCGCTCGACCAGGAACGCGGCGGCCGGGTCGAGACACGCGCCACTCGAGGTTCTCCAGGAACGGATCGGCGCGGTGCATTCCTCGCTCCCGAGGACG
>DRLC01000108.1 GCA_011053145.1 Planctomycetota bacterium
GGCGCGTATCGCCGCGGTCGCCTCGAAGCCGTCCATGCGCGGCATCTGGCAATCCATCAGGACGAGGTCGAACTCGCCGGTCTTGACCGCCTCGACCGCCTCGGCACCGTCGTCGGTGACGTGGCAACTGTAGCCTCCCTTCTGCAGGATCTTCTTCGCAACGAGCTGGTTGATGCGGTTGTCCTCCGCGAGCAGGAGGCGCAACGGCGCGACCGACCCGCCCGAGCCGGCGTGGGGCTCGGCGACCTGTTCGCCCTCGGTCGAGCGCGCACAGGCCCGACCCTCGCGGGCACGCAGGCACTCGAGAAGGTCCGTCGGCCGGATGGGCTTGACCAGGCGCTCGTTGGAGCCGACCTCCTGCCCACCGACGAGATCGACCCCCTGCCAGCCGATCAGGACCACCCGCAGCCCGTGGCTGCGCCGCAGTCGAGCGAGGAACTCCTGAAGATCGCGCCCCTCGGCCTGCAGGGACTCGCCTTCGACGAGGAGCACACCGTCTCGACCCCCTTCCCGGGCCCACTCCTCGAGCGTCCCGCGGAGCGCGGCGGCGCTCTCCACCGACCGGGCGTCGACTCCGAAGGCGCGCGCCTGCTCGACGACCGCCTCGCGCACGACTTCGCTCCTGTCGCAGACGAAGAGGCGCTCGAGCACCAGCTCCTCGGAGAGCCCCTGGAGCCCGGCTTCGGCCTCGGGCACTCGCTCGAGTACGACGGTGAACCAGAAGGTCGCTCCCTCGCCCTCCTGGCTCATCACGCCGATGCCGCCCCCCATCATCTCGGTGAGCTGCTTGCAGATGGCGAGCCCGAGCCCGGTCCCTCCGTACTTGCGCGTCGTCGAGGTGTCGACCTGCGAGAAGGACTGGAACAGCCGCTCCTGATGCTCCTCGGGAATCCCGATCCCGGAGTCGGCCACGGAGACCTTGATGCGCGCGTCGACGTCGGAGCGCTCCTCGAGTTCCATGCGAACCTCGATGCGCCCCTCGTCGGTGAACTTCAACGCATTCCCGATCAGGTTCGTAATGATCTGGCGCACGCGCGTCGGGTCCCCGCGCAAGACGACCGGGATCTTCGGGTCCGCCCACAGGACGAGATCAACGCCCTTCTTGCGCGCGGTGTCCGCGAGCAGGCTGACGACGTCCTCCACGGAACGGAGCAGGTTGAACTCGATCTGCTCGAGGCTCATCTTTCCGGCCTCGATCTTCGAGAAGTCCAGGATGTCACCGATGATCCCGAGCAGGGATTCCGCCGAGTTCTGGACGAGTTCCGCGTACCCACGCTGCTGGTCGTTCAGGGGCGTGTCGAGCAAGAGCGAGTTCATCCCGAGCACTCCGTTCATCGGAGTGCGGATCTCGTGGCTCATGTTGGCGAGGAACTGCGACTTGGCGACAGCCGCGGAGCGCGCTTCTTCCATCGACCGGCGAAGCTGGCGATTGCGGCGGCGAATCTCCTCGGTCCGCTCCGCGACCTCACGCTCCAGGATCTCTCCGTGCTTCGCGAGTTCCTCGTCCCGAGCCTGGATCTTGTCCAGCATCTCGTTGAACGCATCCGTCAAGAAGCCCACCTCGTCGCCCCCCAACCGCTGCGCGCGCAGGGCGAAGTCACCGCGCTCCGAGACCGTGCGCATCGTGTTCGCCAGCGCGAGGATCGGGCGCGAGATCACCTCCTGAAGCTGGAAGGCCGCGCCGAAGGCGACCATCAGGCACACCGCGAGCACGAGGGCGAGGACCCCGAGGAACTTCGCCTGGCGGGCGTGGATCTCGGAGAGGTCGGACTCGATCGCCACGGTGGCGATCACCTCGTTGCCCGAATAGACCGGTCGCCACACGCGCAGGCGCCCGTCCGCGAGTTCGCTCCCCCCCATACGCTTGGTGGGATCGAGCAAGCCCGTCGTGTCGCCGGACCCGTAGGTCGCGAGGGCGCGCCCCGAAGAATCGAACACCAGGGCCCCGCGGACGTTCTCGTGCCCGGCGAGCACCGCGAGCGACTGGTGGATTTCGTCCGGGAGATCGAAGTCGATCGAGGGGCTGGCCGCATAGCCGATCATGTCGCCCATCAGGGCGACCTCCTCGACGAGTCGATCGCGCGAGGAGTTCCAATCGAACAGCAGCCACGCGGTCGTGCCGACGAGCAGGGTCAACACACTCGTCAGCATCATCGCCAGCGTCAGCTTGCGGCGGATGACCATGTCGCGGAAGGCCCTCATTTCTTCGGGTCCTCCACGATGCGCGCCAGCTTGAGCAGAGACGAGCTGATCTTGATCGCGTCCCGCTTCGCCTGGCTCGGATTGACCTCGAAGCGCAGCTTCTTGTCTTCCGTGTAGAAGTTGATCGTCCCCCCGAGGGTCGCGAAGCCCTTCGCCTCACCGACGAGCAGGACGTTGTGTCCGCGGAGAACGGAGACGATCTTCGCGAGCTTCGACATCTCGCCCCGCGGAATGAAGAGCACGGCGCATTTCGCCACCTCCTCGAGCTTGGTCACGCGGACGACCCGGACCGGGTGATCCTGATGCACCTTCCCCTGGAACATCTTGTCGAGGGAAGCCCCGAAGGGGTCCTTTCCAAACACGCCGACCAGCAGCGGCGCTCCCTCTTCCCCGAGCGCCTCCGCGGGCCACTCCACGTACTTCAGGAACTTCTCGAGCATCGCCCCTTTGAGGGCGTACTCGCGCGCGTGGTCCTGGTCCGATTCGCCCGATGCGTGGGCGCTAGGGGCCGCCGCGAGGAGGGTCCCCAAGACGATGAGAGCCGCCGCCACCCGGCGAAGGGCGGAGCGTCTCTTGGGATCGGCCGGATTCGAGACACCGCGAATCCCGCGGAGACCGTCCTCTTCCTGGGGCGAGAGGGCTTGCATGGGGGCTGGGGCGACCCGGGGAACGGGACACCGCGGACGCTATCGGCGCATCGGGGCCTCCCGTTGAAGGCGACTTCCGGTAGATGAGAGGCGCGGCGTGGCGGCGCACGGGCACCCGGAAAGACCTTCCCTCCCGGGCCGACCGCCGCCCTACTCCTCGAGCAGACGCTCGTCGCGCCGGACGGGGACGTCTCGGCGCAAGACCCCGGGGGCGCGGGGATCGAGATCGGCCACGACGAGCCCGCCGGCTCCATCCCCTTCGGCGAGAAGATGCCCCGCGGGATCCGCGACGAGGGAGTTGCCGGGAAACTCGAGCAGGGCCGACCGACGGCCCATCGTCTCGCTCCCGGTGCGGTTCGCGCCGAGCACGAAGGCCTGGTGTTCGACCGCACGGCCCCGGAGCAGGGCGCGCCAGTGGGAGGCTCGCCCGACGGGCCACTGCGCCGGGACGAGCAGGAGTTCCGCACCGGCGAGGAAGGGCGCGCGCAAGAGGCTCGCAAAGCGCACGTCGTAACAGACGACCCCCGAAACCAGGAGCCCACGCACCCGCGCCGTCGGCGGAGGCGAAGTGCCCGGGGAAAAGCCGAGTCCCTCGCCGGTGGGCGAGAACAGCTGCACCTTGTCGTAGCGGAGCAGGCATTCACCGCGGTCGAAGAGCGTGAAACGATTGCGCGGCAGGTCCCCCGGAGCCGCGCCATAGCCACTGCCCGCGACCGCGAGGTCGAGTTCCGCCGCGAGATCGACGACGCGCCCGAGGGCTTCCTCGCTCGCACCGACCCAGTCCCCCTTTTCGCCCGCCGGGACGAAGGAGGTGGGCCAGAGCTCCGGCAAGAGCAGGAGTTCGACCCCGCGCTCGCGCGCTTCACGCAAGCCCGTGCACACCACCTCGAGATTCGCGGAAACCTCACCGCGGCGGACATCGAACTGCAGGGCTGCGACGCGCATGGAAGCCGGGATGGTACGCGGACCGCGGACGGATTCGACCCCCCCCGCCGCGGCGTGTACCGTAGCCGGCCGGTCGTGCCCTCGGGGTGCGACCCCCCCAGCGCTCCGAATGGAATCCCCCGAGCCCCTGGCCCAAGTCGCCGCACCGGCCGCCGTGGCCGCCCTCCTGTTCGCGGGGCGCAGCGTGCTCTCGGTCCTGCCGAGCGGTCGGCCGGGCGGACACGACCGTGACTCGCTCCCCGCGACCTTCGCCACCTCTGTGCTGCTCGGGCTCCCCCTGATCGGGGGCACGACGCTCCTTTCCGGATCCGCGGACCTCCCCGTGGTGCTCGCCCCGTTCATCCTGCTCGCCGCGCTACGAGTTCTGACGCTCCCCGGCTCCCTCGTCCCAGGGAGCGGGGTGCCCCACGAACCCGCGAGCCGAGCCGCATTCCTTGGGACGGTCGCCGCCGCGCTCTCGCTCCTCGCCTTCTTCCCGCCGGCCCGGGACGCGCATCTCCTGCGCGCGGGCGGGGCCCCCTGGAACTGGCTCGCGGTCGCGCTGCTGTTCCTCCTCGACCACGGGCTGCGGGTCGCGCGCCGCGCGCCGGGGGGGCGAACGCTCCTGGCCGCCCTGCTCGCGCTCCTCCTCCTTCTCTTCCCCGCGGTCTCCTTCCGGCCGGGGCTGACCCTGGCCGCGGTCTTCCTGATCCCGTGGCTTCGCCGCGCGGACCGGCGCGCGGCGTGGCTCACGTCACTGGGTGCGGCCGGCCTGGCCTTCGAACCGAGCGGCGCCCCCCTCGGCCTCGGCGTCCTCCTCATCCTGGTGCTCGCTTCGCACCCCGCCCAGCGCCGCGACGCCCTCCACGCGGCGATCCTCCCGGGCCTCTGGCTCCTCTACCGCGCCCTCGCCCCCGCCGCCGGAGCCTCCCCTCCGGTCCCCGGCACGCCACCCGTGGCCGTCCCGCTGGCGATCGTCGCGCTCCTCTCGATCCCGATCGCCCTGCGGCGCCGGGCTCGACCCTTCGATCCGCTCCCCCGCGTCGCCCTCGCCCTCGGCGCGCTCCTCGCGCTCGGCCTCCTGGACGCGGCCTTCCGACCGTCCATCGCCTCCCCGGGCCTCCTCGCCCCCTCCGTCTTGCTCCTCGGGGTGCTGTGGGTCCCCGACGAGGCTCCTCTCCGGGCGGTGGAGGATCCGGCCCGCTGAGACCCGGATCCCACGCGAGCGCCCTTCCCCCTCCAATCGCCCGCCGCTATGATTCCCGGCCCCGAATCGGGATCCGTGGGGACGTAGCTCAACTGGTAGAGCGTCGCGTTCGCAACGCGAAGGTCGAGGGTTCGAGCCCCTTCGTCTCCACCACCTCCCCGCCCCGGGTCGCCCCCGGCCGGCGTTCGCGGGGAGCGCGAACATCCGGATCGGCCCCTCGGATGCCCCCCCGACCCCATCGGATGCAGCGTACCGGCCTCCTCACCGCTCTGACCCTCCTCGCGGCGACCTCGTGCGGCGGCGGGGGAAGCGAACCGCGCTGGATCGACCTCACGGTGGGCTATCAGCCCCCCCCGCTCGCCGAGGTCGCCGCGAAGTGGGCCGGAGCGGAGACCTCCACCTCGGTCGTCACCGACGCGGACGGCACTTGGGTCGTCGCGGAACTCGATCCCGGAGCCTGGGAGAAGGAGGATCGGCCCGGGGCCTGGTCGATCGAACGCCCCTGGTCCGGACGGTTCGCGTGCGCGGGCAACGGTGCGACGCGGCTCGAGGTCGACGGACGAGAACTCTCCCTCGGGCAGCGACGCGCGCAGGACATCGAGGGTCTCTACTTCGTCAAGGAAGGCCGACTCTTCATCGCGGTCGAGAACGGCGGGGAACGGCCGAAGAGCGCGCACTATCGATTGAAGGCCGACCAGGGACGCGCGGAAGGCGGCCGCTGGCGGATCTCGACCCTCGACCACACCGGATTCGGCATCCCCGTCTGGGACGGCGCCCCGGCCACGGTCGAAACGACGATCCCTCCGGGGAGCGCGCTCCATTTCACGACGGTCTTCGAGCGGCTGCCCCACGGGCTTGCCGAGGAGACGACCGCACCCCACCCGACCGCGACCTTCCGTGTGCTTCTCGACGGGGAGGAGATCTTCGAGGGCGGCGGGCTCGGGAACGGCGAGGGCCAGCGCATCGCGCTGCCACCCTCCGGTCGGCGTACCGCGACGCTGCGCTTCGAGATCGAGGGCGGCCCAGGACGGGGTGTTTTCTTCGCTCCCGAACTCGCGCCGGCGGAGGTGGGCAGCTACCGCGCCCGTCCCTGGGGTCGTGGGCGTCCGAACCTGACGCTGTTCATCGCGGACACCTTCCGCGCCGACAACCTCGCGATCTACGGCGGGGATCCGGAGCTCACGCCCGAATTGAACGCGCTCGCGGACCGCAGCGTGCGATTCCTGGCCGCTCACTCCGCGGCCGCTTGGACCTTGCCGGCGATCTCCTCGATCCTGACCGGGCTGTTTCCTCCCCAGCACGGCGCCTGGCGCAAGGACCGCACGCTGCCGCGCGCGCTCTCGACGATCGCCGAGGTGATGCACGACGCCGGGTATCGCACGGTCGCGGTGACCGACTCGGGCTTCTTCTCACCGCCCTACGGCCTCGACCAGGGATTCGATCTCTTCTTCGAGAACCGCATCCACCACTGGAACATGAACAAGACGGTCGATCAGGCCCTGGCGGCGATCGACCACGACGACGGGCGGCCCCTCTTCCTCCTCGTCCACACCTACCGCGCCCACGGTCCCTTCCGGACGGGCCCCGAGGAGGACGAGAGCGCGTACAACGAGTTCCTGAAGAAAGGCGCCGAGATCCTCGCCGCGACCCCCGACGACGAGGGCGTGCTCCAAACCCGCAAGGACGCACTGATCCCCTACCTCGACGAATGGGTCGGCCTGTATCACTCCGGGGTGCACGACCTCGACTTCAAGTTCGGCCGCTTCCTCAGGGGCTTCGAGGAGCGCGGGCTCCTCGAGACGGGCTACCTCGCATTCTGTGGCGACCACGGCCAAGCCCACGGCGAGAATCACGACGTCGCCCACGGCGGCAAGCTCTGGGAAACCAAGCTGCGCGTACCGCTGCTCCTGGCGGGAGCGGACCTCGATCCCCACGACGTCACGAGTGTCGTCTCGACGTTGGACCTTCCCCCCACCTTCGCGCAGCTCGCCGGGATCGCGCCCGAAGCGGATTGGGCCGGACACTCGCTGCTCGACCCCGCGATCGATCGCACCGCCTTCGCGTTCCGTTTCGAGACCGAAGGGTCGGAGGAGGTCACGATCCTCGAAGGCGACCGCAAGGTGTTCACCCGCCCGAATGCCGCCGCGCTCGAAGCGGGCAAGACGATCAGCGCCTATGACCTCGGGAACGATCCGCTCGAGGAGCACGACATCGACAACGAGCCCTGGGCCTCGGAGCTCGTGCGCGAAATGGCGAGTGCGGTGGAAGGCTACCTCGCGGAGAAGGCCGCCCAGGGCTCCGGGGAAGATGCCGCGCGCATGAGCGGCGACCTCGGGGACATCGGCTACACCGGAGACGAGTGACGGTTCAGCCGTCGAAGCTGTACCCGAACAGCTCCACGTCTCGCCGCCAGTGCTCCCCGACGCGCCGACGCAGGTCGTCGTCGTAGTATTCGCGGAAGTCCGCGTGCTTGCGGGCTCGTGCGCCGACGTGCGGCAACTCCACGTCCCCGAGCCCAATGCGCTCGCATACGGTTGCGAAGTCGGCGGCCATGCGCTCCTGGCGTCCGATGAAATCGACGATCACGTCCCCCGCGCGGTCGCACACGAAGCGGTGCTGGTGATGGCGGTTGCGGCCGATCTCCCAGGCGACGTATTCGGGAAAGTCCATCTTCGAAACGATCGGATAGTGGCGGTGACTCTCGGTCGTCCTCAGTCGCATCCACACCGAAACGATCCAGCTCCAGGGGTTGCGCACGAACGCGAACTTGAAGGAGCCGTCGAAGACCTCGGCCGGCAGGAGACGCCGCGCTCCGAGCGCGGTCTCGTGCTCCTTGAGCCAGATCCGCGCCGGATCGCGCACGAGGCCCATCTTCGACAGGGTTCGGTTCCAGCGCGCGCCGTCGCGCTCCTCGCAGAACGGTTCCAGGGCGCGCGCCACGCTCGTTCCGCCGGTGCGGATCGTGTGCACGAACAGGAATCGGTGGCGCAACGAGAGCAGCATCTACCTCTTGCGACGTCGGCGTCGGGTCTCGATTCGGCCGGCGGCGAGGTCCTCCTCGAAGACTCGCACGAGCTCGAGGATCGAAGAGCCGAAACGCTCCTTCTGCCAGGCGATCAATCCGTCGACCCGGTCGAGATCAGCCTCCGTCGCGGGGCGTAGCTCCGCGATCGAGAGCAGGGTGCGACGGTTCACGACGAGCGAGGAATCGAGCTCCATCGCGCTCGCCTGTTCGCGCCTCCAGGTCTTGAGGCGGTCGTGGAGTTCGTGTCCGAACTCGTCGAGCACGCTCGACCCGTCCTTCGCGGGCAGACGCGGGAGCGTATGGATCGGCTCCATCTCCCGGGCCTTGCGGGTCACTTCGAGCAGGGCATCGCCGATGCGACGAATCACCTTCATCGGGAGGCTCCCCAGGTGCTCGAGATCGCGCGGCGAACCGGGCATCGCGGCGGCGAGGTCGAGGAGCTGGCGGTTGCCCAGGACCTTGAACGGCGGCAGGTCGCGTCGCTGCGCCTCTCCGTCGCGCCAGATCGCGAGCTCCCGCAGCACCCGGCGTCCCATCGGATCGAGGTTTCGCGCGCCCTTGAGGCGCACCCACTCGTCCGGGTTGAACTCGCGCTGGACTGGCGTGAGGGCTTCGAGTCGCCGGCACTCTCCATCGTGAATCTCGGTGCGCCCGCGCTCGGCAAGCTCCTTGCGCTGCAAGTGCATCAGCGGGATCAGAAAGCGCGTGTCGTAACGCGCATACGCGATCTGCTTCGGGCTGAGCGGCCGACGTGACCAATCGGAACGCTGCTGGCTCTTGTCGAGTTCCACGCCGAAATGGGCCTCGACGACCGAGGCGAGTCCCGGGAACTCCACGCCCAGGGCAGCGGCGGCGATGCGCGTGTCGAAGATGCCCTGGAAGGTGAAGCCGAAGTCGCGCTTGAGGATCAGAACGTCGTACTCGCCGTCGTGCAGGACCTTGGTCTTGGACGGGTCGGCGAGGATCGAGCCCAGCGGCGAGAGGTCCAGCTTCGCGAGCGGGTCGATCAGCCAGTCCTCCTCGTCGACGGTGACCTGGATCAGGCAGACGCTCTCGCGGTAGTGGAAGAACGAGTCCGCCTCGGTGTCGATCGCGATCTCGTCCGCCGCCTCGAGCTTTGCGAGCAGGGGTTCGAGCCCGGCCGAATCCTCGACCAGGACCGGCGGAGGCAAGGAGGGGTCGGGGGTGGATGCGCCGTTCGTCAAAGGGAGGAGGGCCGGAGGCGAGTCGAGCCTACCCGGTCGCGCCCGGGCCACAAGCGGGCACGGGCCGCGAAGGGGCAGAAAAGCGAGAACTCCCGCCCCGGACGGAAAACCCAGGGCGGGAGCTTGTGCGGATGGCGAGGACGACGGGACTTGAACCCGCAACCCCCGGCGTGACAGGCCGGTACTCTAACCAATTGAGCTACGTCCCCGCTTTGGAGCGGCGGAGTATAGCCACGCCGGCGGTGAGGTCAATCCGCCTGCCAGGGAATCGAGCCCTCTCCCCTCATCCGGTCCGGATGTCCCGCACGGCCTCGAAGCGACTCATGCGCCAGATCGGAACCAGCGCCGCGAGGACCGCCAGCAGCACCGCTCCGCCCCAAATCGCGGCCAGCAGGGGTCCCGCCGAGCGCACCGGGAGCGGCAGCCCGGAGAGGACCCGCAGCGCCGAGACGAGGACCGGCGTGAGCCCGCTCCCCACGACGAGCCCGAGCCCTCCGCCGACCCCGCCGATCACGATCGACTCCACGAGCACCGTCCCCGCGATCTGGCCGCGGGTCGTACCGAGCGCTCGCAGAATCCCGAGTTCCTTGCGCCGCTCCAACGCCGAGAGGAGCTGGCCGTTCAGGACGCCGATCCCCGCGAGGATCGCGGTCAACGCGAGGATGATGTCGAACAGCACGAAGTCGACGCGCAGATCCTCGGTCAACAACCGCACGAGGGAAGCCTCGTCGTAGCGGTACATGTCCTTCGTCCAACCGAAACGCCCCACGAGCGCCGCGGAGATCTCGTCCTTGCCGACCGTCCCGTCCGTGTGCACCGCGATCGAGCGCGTCTTGTCGGTCGACACGCAGAAGTAGCGCACGAGGTTCGCCTCGCTGATGACGCCGAACGCGCGCTCGTCGAAAGGGTGCAGGAAGTAGCCGTAGGCATCGCTGACCGCGACCACGGGAAACTCCTGGACCCCCGCGCCGCTCGTCTTCAGGAGCACGCGATCGCCGACCGCGAGGCCGCGCTGGCGGGCGAGCCGGGTCGAGATCACGATCCCCTGCTCCTCGCGCATGCGACGCGCGAGCTCGGGGTCGGCGGCGAGGGGCCCGACGCCGCCGATCTCGTCGATCCTCAGCCCCAACAGGAAGAAACTCGGAAACGCGTGGGGCTGGCGCGACTCCACACCCAGGACGCCGGGGATTGCGTGCAGCGTCCGTGCGACCTCGTCGAAGGGAACGTCGGGGAGCCCCTCGACCCAGACCTTGTTGCCCGCGGCCTCACGGGCCCACTCCTCGCTCTCGCCCACCAGGCTCGCCGTCATTCCCTCGAGCCCGACGAAGGCCGAGGCGACGAGCGCGATCGCGGCGACCGAAGCGCCGACGCGCGTGGGACTGGTCGCGAGATTCTTGGCGGCGAGACGGCCGACGAGCGGGAAGACCCGCTCGAACGGGGATGCGACCCGGGAGGTGATGCGTGCGAGCAAGCCGGGAGCGAGCAGTGGGAACCCGAGGACCAGGGCGAGCGTGAGGAGCCCGCCGCCGAGGGTCAGGACCAGCGTCGTCTCGGCCGCGCCGATCACCGGGACGACCCAGAAGAAGGCGACCGGCACGACGACGAACAGGAGGAGCGCGCTCAGGATCGGGAGCCCGCGAGCCCCCCTCCCGCCGCCGCCGAGGTCGCTCCTGTCACCGCGCAGGATCGCGACGACGTCCGAGTTCTTTGCGCGCAGCATCGGCCAGATCGATCCGACGAGCGCGACCCCCACACCGAGCGCCGTGAGCGAGATCGCCGCCCTCCACGGGAGCTCGAACGGTCCGACCGGATGGCCGGTGACCCCGAGGGTGGAGATCCCGCGCGTGAGCATCGCCGCCGCGAGCCCGGCTCCGCCCGCGAACCCGAGCGCTCCGGCGCAGCCCGAGATCACGAGCGCCTCGGTGAAGAAGATGCGGCCGATCTCGACACGCGTCGCGCCGAGTGCGTGCAGGATCCCGACCTCGCGCACGCGCTCGACCAGCGACATCGAGAGGGTGTGGAAGATCACGAAGAGCCCGAGCAGGAGAGCGAAGAGTCCCGCCAGTCGAACGCCGTTGCGAAAGGCCCGCTCATCCGCCATCTGCCCGACCGCGCGCGTCGCGTTGCGCTGGAACGTAAAGGACTTCGAGAGCCCGCTCTCGAGGGTTTCGAGGTCGGCGTCCCGGCTGCGCTTGAGCCAGAACTCCGGCACGACGAGCACATCACGCAAGAGCTCGCGCCCGGCATCGAAGTCGGTGACGACGATGCGCCCCCCCGCGCGCCGTCCGAGGCCGTCGCGGTCGAGCAATCCGACGACGCGAAAGACGCGCTCGCGGGGCGGCCGCGCTTCCTCCGGAGCATCCTCGCGCAGGACCCCGTCGATGCACGTCTTCGTGACCGCCCTCTCCGGCTGGGTCAAGACCACGCGATCCCCGACCCCGACGCCGAGTTCCTCCGCGAGCTTCGCCCCGAGCAGGACGCCGTCCGCCGCGCTCTCGCGGTCCAGGTCGCGGCCGATCCCGACGTGGTAGACGCCGAGGGTCCGCGCACTGCCCGCTTCGAGTCCGACGAGCCGCACGGCGCGCGGCCGATCGTCCTCGCCGGAACGTGCCTGCACGGGTCGGATTCCCACGTCGTTCTGAAAGAAGGCCGCGACTCCGGCGACGCCCTCGAGTTTCATCAGGTCCGCGCGCGGATCCCCGTCGTCGGTCGAGGGACGAACCTCGAGATCCGCACCGAAGTCCGCGGTGAGGTCGCGCGTGCGCGAGAGCACCGTGACGTGGTCGAGGGTGAACACCGCGACGACGGTGGCGATGCCGAGGGCCACGCCGAGGATCGAGAACAGCGTGCGCCCGGGATGGGCCACCAGGCTCCGCCGCACGATCCGGGTGGTGAGGCTCATCGGGGTGGGAGCTAGATCGCGAGTGCGGCGAGTGCTTCGTGAACGGCTTCGACCGCGAGGCCGGGCCCCCGGAGCACACGCTCGGTGGAGATCTCACCGTCGACCAGGAAGCGCACCTCGTCGGCGAAGGTCGCGTCGCGCGGGTTGTGGGTCACGAGCAGGACACTGCGTCCGTCGCGATCACAGACCTCGCGCAGGGTGCGCATGACCTCGAGACCCGCTTTCTGGGAGAGGTTCCCGGTGGGTTCGTCGCACAGGAGCAGGGGCTGGCCTCCCGCAAGGGCGCGCGCGATCGAAGTGCGCTGCATCTCGCCGCCGGAGAGCTGATGGGGAAACGCGTGGGAGCGAGCGCCGATGCCGAAGCGTGCGAGGAGCGGCGCCACGGCGGCGTCCACCTCCGACGCCGAGCGCCCCTGGATCGCGAGCGGAAGGCCGACGTTCTCTTCGACGGTCAGGTTCGGCAGGAGATGGAAGAACTGGAACACGTAGCCGACCTCCTCGCGGCGGAGCACGGTCCGGGCGGCCGCGCCGAGGCGGGCCAGATCTCTCCCCGCGAGCTCCACGCGCCCCGCCGTCGGCTCGTCGAGTCCGGAGATCAGGTGAAGCAGCGTCGACTTGCCCGAGCCGGACGGCCCCATCACGCAGGCGAAGCGCCCTGCTTCGAGCTCGAAGTCGACGCCGCGCAGCACCGTCTGCGCCGAGGGCTCCTGCCCATGGACCTTGACGAGTCCCTCGACGCGCAGGATGGCGCTCATGTGGACCGCTCCTTCGCGGCCTCCCAGGCCTGCAGGAGCGCGGCCTCATCGAGCCCCTCGAAGCCTGCATCGAGCCGCGCCTCCATGGCCCGAAAACGCGCCTCGAAGCGGCGGACCGCCGCCCTGGTCGCGCCCTCGGGATCGACTCCGAGGTAGCGGCCGAGAAGCGCGCCCGCCATCAAGACGTCACCGAGCTCACGCTCGATCGCATCCCGATCACCGCGTTCCATCTCCGCCTCGAGCTCCGCCACCTCCTCCTCGAGCTTCGCGAGGGCTCCCCGCGCGTCGGACCAACGGAAGCCCGCCGAGATCGCCTTCGCCCCGATCCGGTCCGCGCGCTGAAGCGCCGGCAGCGCCTTCGGCACGCCGGCGAGCGCACTCGCGTCCGTCTCCGCATCCTCGCGTTCGTTCCGCTTGATCTTCTCCCAGTTCGCGAGCACCTCGCCGGTCCCGCTCACGCGAGTCTCGCCGAAGACGTGGGGGTGACGCCGCACGAGCTTCTCGGTCACCGCGTCCCCGATGTCCCCGAGGTCGAAGCGTCCCTCTTCGGAAGCGATGCGAGCGATGAGACCGATCCCCATCAGAAGGTCCCCGAGTTCCTCGACCACCGCACCGTCCTTCCCGGCCTCGATCGCTTCCACGCTCTCGAACGCCTCCTCGATCAGGCCCGGTGCGAGGCTCTCGACGGTCTGCTCGAGATCCCACGGGCATCCATCCGAGGGAGCGCGCAATCGATCGATCACCGCCAGGAGCCTCGCCACCCCGTCGAGCCTGCGATCCCCCACCGACGCCGGCTCCTCGAGCGGCCGCGGACCGTGTTCCCTACCTTCGGTTTCCATGGGCGCAGGATGCCTTGGGGGGGTGGGCTCGGGCCAGGCAAAAGGCCCGGCGGACCCATCCCGCGGGGCCGCGTCACCTCTCCACTGGAACTCGCAGCGCCTCCGCGAAGCCCGCTCCGAGGTCCACGCTCCCGAGTCGTCCCTGATTCAGAAGGCTGTCGCCGCGGAACCGCGAGACCAGCGGCGGGGCCTTCGAGCCCGTCTCGAAGCAGGTCAACACCCCGTCGTTCGACGCGACCAGGAGTTCGAACGCCCCATCCCCATCGAGGTCGGCGAGCATCGCGGAGGCCTCGATCGGACCCCCGAGCCGGGCCAGCACGCGCGCGCGGCCGGCTGCGTCGATCTCCAGCAGTTCCCCTTCCTCGGTCCCGACGACGGCCGCCTGGATGCCGTCCCCATCGAGATCGGTCACGACGGCCGTGGCGCTGACCCGGCCCACGACGAACTTGAATCGCCTTCCGTCCGGACCGACTCCCACGACTCCATCCTCCCTGTCGCCCCACCAGCTCGTCCCCTCGACGAAGACGCCGCCGCCTCCCTGGGGAGCCGGAACCGGGATCGGGGAGGCGAAGAAGCCCTCGATGCCGCCCAAGCCCCCCTGGTGGATCGCCTTCGTCCAACGCTGGGCCCCCGAACGCGCGTCGAGGACCAGGAGAGTCGAGTACGACCAGGCCGAGATGAGTTCGTCCCGCCCATCCGCGTCGAGGTCCGCGAGGCTCGGCGATGCATGGATGCCCGTGGGGCCGTAGGAGGACCAGCGGGGGTGCGCTCGCCACAGGAGCGTCCCGTCCACGCCCGAGAGCGCCGCGAGCACGCCGTCCCGGGCCCCGGCGACCACATCGTCACGGCCGTCGCCGTCGAGGTCCGCGATCGCGGGAGCCGCGACGTAGCCCCGGCTTCCGTATTCGTTGCTTCCGGAGAGGTGGCTCCACAGCACCTCCCCCGTCACCCCGTCGAAGGCCACGAGCCGTCCGGTCTCGTCCCCGGCCACGACGTCCGGGGCCTCGTCGCCGTTCAAGAACCCGAGGGCCGGGGCGGGCCGGATCTTCCCGCCGAGGCGCCGGCTCCAGCGCTGCCGACCGTCGAAGCCGGTCGCGACGACCCAGCCGTTGTCCGTCGTGAAGTACAGCGTGTCGCCGGCGACCGCCATGCCGCCCACATCGAGATCCCCGGTCCCCGGGGCACGGAGGATGCGCTCGACGGTCCCGGTCTCCGGCGAGAGGAGGTAGACCCCGTCACTGCCCTCGTCCAGCCCATCGAGGGTCGCGCCGTGGGTGCCGATCACGACGAAGCCGTGCGTGAACGCCATCGTGGTGCGAAAGGTCGTCTGCCCCACGGCCGCCCGCCAGCGGACCTCGAGCGGCCCGGAGGGGGACTGGGCCCGCGAAGGGAAGGCGAGCGCGACGAGGAGGAAGAACGGAAGGGCGAAACGACGCGACGAAAAGCGAGCGGAGTCCATGGGGTGCGAGTATCCCGATCCCCCGCGCGTGAAGCCCGGGTTGGATCGGATTTCCCCAGGGTGGTGCCCGGTTTGGAAACGCAAGACCGGGCACCGGGACCGGGCATCACCCTGGGGAAATCCCACCCGACCCGGGTTTCAAGCGCGGGGTGCGGGGAGGTCAGCGGAGCCGCTCGCGGTCCGCGCGTAGCTCTCGGTTGTTGGGCTGCAACTCGAGCCCTTCTTCGATCAGGGCCAGCGCCTCCTCCGTTCGACCCTGCTTCGCGAGGAGCTTTGCGAGCTGGCGGCGCGCGACGGTGCAGTACGCGTTGCTCGCGAGCGCGGCACGAAACTCGGCCGCGGCCTCTTCCTCGCGGCCGGAGCGCTTCAACGCGAGCCCGGCACGGGCGCGAGCCTGGGCACCGGCGGGGCTGACGTCGATCGCGGCGAGCCAGTCGGTGTGGGTCGAAACCTGGGGCAGGTCGCGGGAGAGCGCGGCCTCCCTGCGCGCGTCCTCCGTACGCCCGAGCGCCAAGTAGACCTGCGAGAGCCCCACGTGGGCCTCTCCCTGGTTCGGGTCGAGCTCGATGGCCTTCTCGAACTCCGTGCGAGCCGCCTCGAAGTTCCCGCGCGACAACTCGTCCTGCCCGAGGGATGTGTGCGCGTAGGCGCTGTTCGGGTCCACCTCGACGGCGCGCTGGAAAGCTGCGTGGGCTTCCTCGTCCCGGTTCACCCGCGCGTACGCGTTTCCGAGCGCGACGTAGAGGGGGCCGTGATCGCTCGCCGACTTCTGGGCGCGCAGGAAGGCTTCGATCGCTTCCTCTGGAGCGTTGTCGATCAGGGTCCATCCCACGAGGTAGGGATAGCGCGCATTCCCCGGGTCCATCTCTTCGGCGCGCAGGAAGCAAGCGCGCGCCGCATCCTTGAAGTCGTGAACCATGTAGCGGGAGCCGAGCTTGTCCCAGAGTTCGACGTCATCGGGGTTCGCTCGGAGCTCCGCGAAGTCCTCGTCCACGGCGCGCACGACGTCGGACTCCACGTGCGCGAGATCGGGATAGGGGATCCCGTCCCTCAGGCCGTCGGAACCGGTCGCATCCGGTGACCCGGAGCCGCAAGAGGCGAGGACCAATGCGGCGAGCACAGCGACTCGACTCATTGCACCTCCCCCTCCCCGCGCACGAGGACCAGAGTGCGGTCGACGCCCCAGTCCTCTCCTCCGCGAAAGAGCTCGCGCGTTCCGTCCGCCCAGCGCACCTCGATCTCCTCGATCGACGCCGCCGATCCCAGCCCGAAGTGCACGACCGGATCGTTGCTCGAGAGATAGCTCGCCGCTGGGATCACCGCCTGGAGCTGCGTGCGGCCTCCGGCGGTCAGGAAGAGCTGTGCCCCGAGCGCGTCGCGCCCGTGCTCGATCGCGCGAACGCTGACCCAGTGGGCTCCCGGGGGCAGTTCATTGCGATAGATCGTCAGGCTGTTGTCCACGTGGGAGACGACCATGTCGAGATCCCCGTCCCCGTCGAGGTCCCCGACCGCGAGCCCGCGGCTCGTGCGCACGTCCCGGACGAACGCCCCCGCACTCGCGTCGAGCTCCCGGAAACGCCCCGTCCCGTCCCCCTCGAAGAACTGGTTCGGCTCGGCGTACTCGCCCCAGAACCCCTCCGGGGCGCCGGGGAGCGGCGGCCGGCGCCGGATTGCGCCGTTGGCGACCGCGAGGTCGAGATCCCCGTCGTTGTCATAGTCGAACATCGCGCAACCGAACCCGGTTCGGCCCAGGTCGTGCATCGTCAACGACGCCGCTGCCGAACGGTCACGGAAGAGCCCGCTCTTGCTGCCGAGATAGAGGCGGTTGTTCTCCTCCCACAGGTGCGTCATGAAGAGATCCAAGGTTCCATCCCCGTCGATGTCGCCCGCGACGACGCCCATGCTCGCCTCGGGGATCCCGGCGCTGTTGACCGCCACGCCGCGGAGGATTCCCTCGTCGACGAACGTGCCGTCTCCCTGGCCGACCCAGAGCTGGTTCGCCTCGGCGTCGTTCGCGACGAACACGTCTTGGATCCCGTCGCCCGTGAGGTCGGTCGCGATGATCCCGAGGCCGCGCGCACGACTGCCCTTCTCCGGGAGCACGATTCCCGCTTCCGCGGTCGCGTTCGTGAAGGTGCCGTCTCCGTTGTTGCGGTACAGGATGTCCGCCCACCCGTGGAAGGAGCGGGGTCCACAGTACTCGGGCCGCGAACTCGGATCCGTGCAACGCTTCTCGCGATCGTACCGCAGGTAGTGGACGACGTAGAGGTCGAGGTCCCCATCCGCGTCGCTGTCGAAGAACGAGGCCGCGGTCGACCAGCGATTCCCCGAGATCCCCGCCTCCTTCGTGATGTCGCGGAAGGTCCCATCGCCCTCGTTGCGGAACAAGCGGTCGGGGCCGAAGTTCGCGAGGTACAGATCCAAGTCTCCGTCGTTGTCGATGTCTCCGATGCAAAGCCCCTGCCCGAACCCGCGCGAGGTCAGCCCCGCCGCCTCGGTCACGTCCTCGAACGTCCCCGCCTCGGTCTGGTGCCAGAGCCGGTTCTCGATCGCTGGAACCGGATCGCCGGGAACCGGAATCCGGGCGTGGAAGATGTCGAGCCGCCCGTCTCCGTCGTAGTCGAAGAGCCCGACGCCGCCCTGCATCGCTTCGGGGGTGTTGTAGGTTCCGTCGGGCCAGTGGTCGGGCGCGGGGGGGAGTCCGAACTCGGTGGTCGCGTCCCGGAAGAGCGGCGCTTCGGGCTCGGAGGCGGGCTCGGGCCCCGCCCCCCCGCAGGAGGCGACGAAGAGCACCGCCGGGGGCACGAGACGGAGGGCGAGCACGGCGCGGTGGACGGAACGGGGGGTCGGCACGGGGGTGTGGTGAGGGGCTGCGGGACCGACGCGGGAAGGCCGCGATACCGCCTGGAACCGAACCCTACCCCGGAACCCCGCCGGTCGCCACCCCGGCCCCGGGCGGGACGGGCGGGCGCCCGGGGGGAGGTCATGCGGCGCGGCGTTCGAGCGCGGCTCGAAGGTTCCGCTCGAACGCGGCGATCGCCTCCTCGCAGGGGCTCGGATCTCCCGATGCCGCCGGTTCGGGACCGGAGCGTCCGAACGTCACGACGAGCTCGCGACCGTCCAGCGCACAGGTCGCGTGCCAGACTCCGCTCTTCGAGAATGCGGCGTGGTCCGAGGCACCGGGAATCGACTTCGAGAACTCTTGCACGTCGAGCGAGTCGCCTCCGAGGCGAGCGAGGAGCGCTCGATCGAGCGGCACGGGAAGGAAGTAGCGAATCCGAACCTTGTGCGCGCAGTCGAGCGTGCGAAAACCTTGGACGCGCATCGCCGGACGGAACGGAGCGCGCGCCTCAGCCGCGGAAGACGCGAACCGTCGTGTACTTCTCCCCCATCGCGCGGCAGGTGAGCTGCTCGGCGTGGAAGTTCCCGTCGGCCTTGAAGAGGTGCTCGTAGAAGTCCGGAGTGAACCTGGGCTTCGACTCGATCTCCCCCCGGTAGACGAGGTTCATGATCCCCGCGGCCGCTCCCTGGGCGAGGTAGGAGACGCGGTGATCGCTCGTCCCGTACATGCCGAGGTAGGCATTGCTCTCGTAGTCGTCGTGGATGACGAACGTGGCCGCCTCGGCGGAAAGCTCGGCGACCTGCCAGCGTCCCCAGCCGAGTGCGTTGACCGCGGCGACGAGTCCGTGCACCCAGTCCTCGCGGGTCTCGAGGCTCGGGAGGATCAGCGCATCCCATTCGGTGGAGGTCATGATCCCGCCGAACATGTTGAACGCGCAGACGTGTCCCGACTCGACGAAGAGCGGTTTGGCGGCCAGCGTTCCCACGTCGCCGAAGCGCTGGATCAACGCCCGCTCGAGCTCGAAGGTCACGCGGGCGTAGTAGTTCGCGAAGTGGCGGGTCAGGTAGACGCCGAATGCGGGAATGTGCCCCTCCGAGTCCCCGGAGAGGTCCATCCCTGTGAGCGCTCGGTAGACGCCTTCGTAGTCGACGTTGCCCTCGTCGACCTCGAGCAACTCCTGCTTCTCCGTGGTCTTGCCGGCGCCGGGGCTGCGGTAGATGTTGTAGTTGGGAACGCCGCGCCGCACTTCCCACGCACAGTACTCGCTGACGTCGCCTGCTCGGCAGGAGACGTGCTCCGCCGCGAAGCTCCCGAGGGGCAGGTCGAAGATCGCGGCGAGGGCTCCACACAGCCATCCGGTCGCGAAGTAGCAGACGGGATCCGGGAGCGGGCCGAACTTCGCCTGCCAGGCCATCGCGTAGTGCGAGTTGCAGCTCGTTACCCGACCCCCTTCCTCATCGAGCATCGAGAGATCGAAGGTCCCGAAACCGCACCACCGATAGAGTTCCTCGGCGATCATCTTGCGATGGGGAGCCGAGGCGGCTCCGTACTCGGTGAAGACCTTCGTGAGCTGCGCGAAGGCGACGTCCGCCGCGGCGCCGATCAGGAACGGCTCCGAGTCGACCCAGGGCGCGTCCAGGATCGAACGCTGCAGGTGCGTGTTGTAGTGGTGGCAGTGGAACACCATCGGCTCGCCGCCGATCAAGAACCTCCTGCGCGCCCGATCGATCTGCAGGGGAATCGTGAGCGTCATCGGGATTCCTCCTCTCCTCGCCCGTGGGGAAAGGGCTTTCCGACAAGCTCCTCGGCCACCTTCCGAAGCGCCGCGAGGCAACTCTCCGAGACGACGGTCCCGTCCGAGATCGCGTCCGGCGTGAAAATCCCTTCCGCGAAGAGGTTGTCCATGCACCGGATGAAGAGCCGATCGCGGGATCCGACCTCCGCGTGCTCGGTCAGCCATTCCAGGATGGGCTGCACTCGGCCTGTGTTCTGTTGCTCCATGGGTCCCGGGCCGTATCGGCCCCCCCCTCGCAGGCCTTGAGCGTCCCCCCCGGGCGCAGCCGCGGGTCCCGCAGGTGGGAATGACCCCGGCGACGGGGCGCTCCCCCGGTGCGCGGGCCCGGAATCCCGGCCCCCGCGGCCCCAGCCCGAAGGAGGGCCGGTCACCTCGATCGAGGGGCGTACTCGACGGGATCCCGGCGCCCGGCCTGTTCGAAGCCGGCGAGCCGCAGGAGGCAGGCATCACAGCACCCGCAGGCCAGGGTGCGCCCGCCGGCCTCGACCGGGTCGTAACAGGTGTGGGTCAGGGAGAGGTCGACCCCGAGTTCGAAGGCCCGCTCGACGATCCGCGCCTTGGACATCTCGAGGAGCGGTGCGTGCACCCGGAAACGCGCCCCGCGTTCGGCCCCGGCGGCCGTCGCGACCGACGCGAGCTCCTCGAAGGCGCGCAGGAAGGCCGGCCTGCAGTCGGGGTAGCCCGAGTAGTCGACGGCGTTCACACCGAGGAAGAGATCGCTCGCGCCGAGAACCTCCGCCCAGCCGAGCGCGACCGCGAGGAAGACCGTGTTGCGCGCGGGGACATAGGTGACCGGCACTCCCTTTCCGATCTCCTCCGCCGCTCGGTCCTTGGGAACCTCGATCGCATCCGCGCCCGCCCCGCCGGTGGTCAGCGCGGATCCGCCGAGGGCCGAGAGGTCCACGTCGACGACACGGTGCTGGAGCGCCCCGAGGCTCTCCGCGACCCGGCGCGCGGCCTCGAGCTCGCAGACCGCTCGCTGGCCATAGCGGAACGAAAGGGCGTGGCAGGCGAACCCCGCCGCTCGCGCTTCGGCGAGGGTGACCGCGGAGTCCATCCCCCCCGAGACGAGGCAGACCGCGGGGGGCGGCGTGGATCCGCTCGATCCGGAACTGGAGTCCATGACCCGAACCTAGCGGCACGGCAGGATCAGACCGGCAGGAAAAACCGCGGGGAGATCGCGCGAGGTCAGAGTCCGAGCTTCACGAAGAGTCCGGTCGTCAGTCCGGTCCTAGACTGGGTCGTGCTGAGGAGTGCTCCCTGCAGGTACCCCTCGAGCCCGATGAGGCTCACCTGGTTCGGAATCGCGAGCGTGACGATCGACGGGCTGCCCGGCGACCATTGCGATCCCCAGGCCCTTCCGAGCGGAGCCGCCAGGGCGATCAGCGCGTCGCCGCTCGACCCCTGGGCTCCGAGCCCAAGCCCCGCCAACGGGGTCCCGAGAGGCAGGTTCGGGTCGCCCGCGAAGCTGATCAGCAGGAGACCGTTGGCCGGTCCGGGAAACGCCCCCGAGGGATCGTCGAGGGCGAGCGTCGTCGTCCCTGCGATGCGAAAGTCCCCGGAGGTGACGGCGAGGCTCCCGGGGGGATTGAGTCCGGAACCGAGCAGGGCCTCGCGCACGGAGACCGCGAAGTCGTCGATCCACATCGAGTACTCCCACTCGGAGCTGTCCGTCGTCACCCGCCAACGGAGCTGGGCCGTGGCCCCCCGGCTCGGGTCGAGCGCGAGACCGAACACCGTCGCGTCACCGAAGGCCCCTCCGACCGCGCTCGCATCGGAGTGAAAACCAACCGTGGTCTCGAAGGGCCCGCCGTCGTAGCTGACCTCATGCTCCACGCCGTCCGCGATGGATTCCATCAGCGCGAACCGATTCCAGGACACATAGACCTTCTCGTGCTCTCGGAACTGCGTGAGGTCGATGACGGGAGAGAGGAGCTCCTCCCCATGGGAGTAGCTGCAGGAGGTGATGCCGGTGCTCCAGACCATCGTCCCGGAGGGCGCGCTGACCGGAAGAGGACAGCCGCCCTGGGTGCCGTACTGCCAAGTTCCCGTGAAGCCCCCCTGCCCGGCCTCGAAGTCTTCGACCGAGATCGTCGTCAGGCGTACGGCTTCGACCTTGATGTCGTCCACGTACATCCCGTCGCTGCTATTCCCCTGGTAGGAGATGTTGATCGAAAGACTCGAGGTCATCGCATCCTTCCCGAGCACGACCTCGACCCTGCGCCAGCCGACGTGGGCGGGTGCGGGATTCTGCCCGCCGTAGACCCGGCCGAAGAGCGGCTGGTTGGAGGCTCCCGAGTATGCGGAGACGCTCGCGATGTAGAACGGGTTCGGAAAGACCAGCGGCGGGTCGTCGAAGTACTGCCACCAGCTCACGAGGATGGCGTTGGCCCCCGGCGCCACACTCGCGTCGAGCGTCGGGAGCGCGAGCCCCTGTCGAACCGAGGCCGGGGGCTGTCCGGCCAAGCCCGTGGCCCAGCATTTCGTCCCCGAGTGGGCCGCCCCCGGTCCGCTGCTCGGAACCCCGTGCTCCCACGCCGTTCCCGTAGTGACGACGAGCCCCCCGTCGTCCGCCTCGAAGTCACTCTGGTAGAGGACGATGTCCTGGGCTGCGGCCGACCCGACGAAGAGAGCGAGGATTGCGAGCGTGGGGGGAAACTTCATGGCCCCATCCTGCGCTTCCGCCCGGGATTCCGCCAGCGACGGAGGGGGCCCCCCCCCTCGTCCGCCGAGGAC
>DRLC01000109.1 GCA_011053145.1 Planctomycetota bacterium
ACTCGTTCCGGATCGCGCGCGGGCTCCTGAGCCGTATAGAGGATCCAGAGACCGGTGCGCTGAGCGAGGACTTCCGCGTCGAGGTGCCTTGTGACCGCATCGCCCAGGCCGAAGCCTCTGCCCGGATCCTTGGCGACGAGGTGTTCGATCGCTTCCCGTTCGCGGAATCGGCTGGGCCGGTGACGCGGGATCCGAAGACCGCGATCTTGAACAGAACCTGGGAGCCGACCCTTACGGTCACCGGGCAGGCCGGCCTTCCCACGCTTGCGAACGCCGGCAATGTCCTACGCCCCATGACCTCTCTCAAGCTCTCCCTGCGTCTGCCGCCGACTCTCGATGGAGGAAAGGCCGCGGAGCGACTGCGCGAGACGCTCGAGGCCGACGCTCCCTACGGCGCGCAGGTTCGCCTGGAGAACCTCGACGGTGTCTGCGGCTGGAACGCTCCGCCGCTCGCTCCTTGGCTCGAGCGGGCGCTCGATGAGGCCTCCCGGGTTTTCTTCGGAGAGCCCGCTGCGGCGATGGGGGAGGGGGGGACGATCCCGTTCATGGGGATGCTCGGCGAGAGGTTCCCCGACGCCCAGTTCGTGATCACGGGAGTGCTCGGTCCCGAGTCGAATGCACACGGGCCGAATGAATTCCTGCACATCCCCACCGCCAAGCGATTGACCGGCTGCGTCGCATCGGTGCTCTCGGTGACCTGAGTTCCGGCGGGGATCGCGAGCCCACGGGAAAGGATTTCCCGGGCACGGGATCCATCAGGACGGCGCTTCACCCACCGCTTCCCATCCCCAGGCATGTCTCCGGAAAGGAGGCTGCAGAGGTTTAGATCCGTTCGGTCGCTGGTCGAAGAGCGAGGCATTCCCCGCCATGACTCTCCAAACCAGGCACCAGAGCAAGCTCCCCGACGGGGTTCGCAAGCTCCTTCGTGAACGCATCGAGGGAAACCTCGACCTGCCGTTTCAGTCCAACACCGCCGCCCAGGTCCTCGAGCTCTGCAACGACGAGCGCTGTGATGCTCACCGCCTCGCAGAGCTGATTTCACTCGACCAATCCCTCGCGGGTCACGTCCTGAGTGTCTCGAACTCCGCGGTATACGCACCGACGGAACCGATCGTCTCCTTGCAGCAGGCGGTGAGCCGTCTGGGCATCGGAACGATCTGTGAGATCTCGGTCGCGGTGGCCCTCAAGGGGCGCGTGTTCGATGTTCCCGGGCACGCGGTTCGCATCCGGGAGATGTGGATGCACTCCGCTGCAACGGGCGTCTACACGAAGGAGGTGGCGCGTTCGCTGCGGATGAACGTAGAGGGCGCTTTCCTGTGCGGACTGCTCCACGACGTCGGCAAGCCGATCGTCCTTCAGAACCTCGTGGATCTCTCCCGGACAAAGACGAATCGCCCTGTCCCTTCTGGAATCCTCGAAGCCGCGATGGATGAGTTCCACGAGGTCGTGGGAGCGATGATGGTCGAGCATTGGAAGCTGCCCTCCTGGATGAAGGAAGTCGTTGGGCACCACCACAACTTCACGGAAGCGACCGAATCCCAGCGGGAGACGATGATCACGCGCCTTGGGGACGTGCTCGCGCACTGGGCGCTCTCGGAAGGGGCAAGCGAGGAGAACTTCGTGGGAGATCCAGCGGTCCAGCAGGCGCTGAACCTGTATCCCGACGACATCGAGAACCTCCTCGCAAAACGCAGCGACGTCCTCGAGGTCGCGGAGGCACTGGTATGAGCGAAACGCGAAAGGTGGATGTGCTCGTCATCGGTGGAGGCCCTGCCGGCATGAAGGGTGCGATCCAGGCGGCCAAGGAGGGCAGGGACGTACTGCTCGTCGAGCGGGAGCCGGCGCTCGGAGGGGAGTGTGTGAACCGCGGAACGATTCCGTCGAAGACGTTGCGCGAGACCGCGGTCTACCTCGCGAATCTTCGCCAGCGCAGTGCCGGGTTGTTCGATGCGGAGCTGCGCTCCGACATCAAGGTGGCGAGTCTGATGAAGAGGCTGACCACCGTTGTAGACCACCTCCGCGAGTACCTCGGGAATCAGGTTGCCAGGAACGGAATTCGGCGGCTGCAAGGGATGGCTCGCTTCGTTTCTCCGGAGGAGGTGGAGCTCGTGTCTCCGACCGGAGAGAAGATCACGATTTCCGCGGACATCATCATGGTGGCCACCGGAACACGCCCACGAACTCCGCCTGAGGTCCCGGTCGACCACGAGCACATCCTCGACAGCGACTCGATTCTTTCGCTGATCTATCTCCCCACGTCGATGACCGTCCTCGGGGCAGGCGTGATCGCCTGCGAATACGCGACGCTCTTTGCGGCCCTGGGAGTCGAGGTGCTGATGGTGGAGAAGAGGGATCGCCCGCTGGGATTCCTCGACCGCGAACTCACAGACCACTTCGTGGAGTCTTTCGAGCGCGCCGGGGGAAGGTTCATCCCGAATGCGTCGGTCGAATCCGTCCACTGGGATGGGGTTTCGCGGGTCATCACCAAGCTTGCGGACGGCGAGATCCTCCGCACCGAGAAGATGCTGTGCGCCCTCGGGCGCGTGGCGAGCGTGCGCACCCTCGCTCCAGAGAAGGCCGGGGTCGAAATGACCGACCGTGGCCTCATTCGTGTCGATGAGACCTTCACGACCACGAACCCCCGGGTCATCGCGGTCGGCGACGTGATCGGTCCTCCGGCTCTCGCGACCACGGCGATGTTCCAAGGGCGCAAGGCGATGCGGCATGCCCTTGGGCTGCCGGCCGAGAACTGCTCGGAATGTGCCCCGATCGGGATCTACACGGTGCCTGAAATCGGGTGCGTCGGCATGCGTGAGGAGGACGCGATCGAGGCGCATGGGGGCTGCATCGTCGGGCACGCGCCGTTCCAGGAGTTGGCCCGCGCACACATCTCCGGCAACACGGAGGGCTTCCTGAAGCTCGTCTGTGATCCCGCGGGTCGAAAGATCCTCGGCGTCCACGCTGTTGGTGAAGGCGCAACCGACCTGGTGCACATCGCTCAGATTGCGATTGCTGCGGGGCTGGAGGTGGATGCGTTCCTCGAGAACGTCTTCAATTTCCCGACCCTGGCCGAGGCGTACTGCGTCGCAGCGATCGACGTGATCGGCCAGCGGACACGGCTGGAAGAGGCAGCGAGCGCGGCTGCGTGATTCTCGCTGGGGCCGAGCAAGCCCCTCACCCAGGAATTCCGAGCTCTTCGAGGAGGGAAGCCCAGGAATCGAGCTCGCGCTGCGGATCGAGCTGTTCCGAAAGCCGATCGCACCGTAGAAGCAGCTCGCCGTAGAAGTCCGAATCCTCCTCGCAGCGTACGAGGAGGTTCGCGAGCGCCGGGGCGTCGCCAGGGGGGAAAAGGGCCGGGTAACCCCCACCCAGGATCCCGAGGCTGCCGGGGATGGAGGTCGCGACGACGGGCACGCCGGATGCGAGCGCCTCGGACAGCACGTTCGCGCCTCCTTCCTGCCTCGAGGTGGACAGCAGGAGGTGGGAAGAAGCGAGCAAGTCGAGGGCTTCTCCGTGGGGAAGCCCTCCGCGAGTCTCGAAGCGGGGATTCGATCGTGCTCGCTCTTGGAGGAGTGCGGCGAGTTCGCCGTCGATCGGACTTCCGGCGTGGATCACGTGAATCCTAGACGTAGCGGGAAGCAGCTCACATGCATCCACTGCGAGCAGCGGGTCCTTGACGGGGCGCACGTTCGCGAGGAGCACCACGAGGAAGACATCGCTAGGTTTGGGGGTGCCCCGTCGGGAACGCGGGAAGGACTGCAGGATGACGCGTGCCTTGTGTCGGTGTCCGGGGGGGAGTGCCTCGACAGCAAGCGGCTGTAGCACGACGATGCGCGTTGCAAGCTCGAGGGACTCGTGGGCGAGGGCTTCATCCTCGTCGTCTCTTGGAAGGTATAGGTCCGTGCCCGTTCCGCAGAGAACGATCGGCGCTCCGGGGTGCGCATCGTGGAACCGCCGGACCGACGCGTGACTCTTGACGGCATGGAGGGCGATCAGGAGGTCGGCTCCGTCTCCATCCCATTCCTGCATCTGGCGAACCCTTGCGCCGAGGCTGGAGAGGATCTTGCCCCATCGGTTCGCCGTGGTTCGATTGCCATCCTCGGGCCCGGGGGTCTCGGGGCGGACGATTGCAATGGAGAAGGTCTTCAAGCCTGCGAGACTCCGGGCGAGTTCACCACACGACTGGGGCGGAGGCGCCCAGGCCGGGGCCGAGCACGACCGCGTTGGCGAAGAGACGGGCGGTCGCGAGATGGTAGCCCCTGAAGCCCGGGACCGTCTGAAAGAGGATGATCTGCCCGTTGCCGACCGGTTCGGTCGTCACGTAAGAACTGTCGGCGAGGCGTTCGCGGGCCTCGGGCCAGAGCAGTCCGCCGAGGCGCAGACCGACCGACGATGAGAAGCGCACCGGGGTCGACGCGGAGGAATCGGTCAGGAACACGTAGCTTCCGGTCGTGAATGCGGGGAAGAGCGTCCCCGCTCCCGCCGTGATCCAGGCGCGATCGTCGATGCGCGTGAGGAGGGTGGCTCCCACGGGCGAGAAGCGGCGCAGCCAGCGATCGTAGTCTTCGGGAACCGTTTCTTCCTCGTAGAGACTGTCCGCACGATTCGGTTCCACGTCTTCCCCGACACCGTTCCAAACGACCTCGTCGTCGACGTGAACCTCGAGTGCGTCGAGTTCGCGTCGGGCTTGGATACGGTAGGGCGTGAGATCCTCGAGGGCGTCGCGTCGCAGGACCACCGAGGACAGGCCGAGCCTACCGGCAGTGAGTTCCGCGGCAGCGCTGCCACACGCGATCAGCGTGCCGCCGCTCTCGACCCAGGTACGCAGGGCATCGATCTGACCTTCGAGAGAGGCACGCTCCGCGCCGGGTGGCAGGATCAGGACGTTGTAGCGTCGCAGGTCGATGTCGGCGAACGACTGCGCATCGAGAATGCTGAACGGAACCCCGAGTCGTCGGTCGAGTTCGAACCACAGATGCCCATAGGTGTCCGGGGCGACCGGGGAGTTCGAAAGGATCCCAACGCGCGGTCTCGTGAGAAGGCGAAAGTGTCCGCCCCCGAGGTCCGGGGTCTCGGGGGATGTGGGATCGGGGGTGAGTTGGGTTCCGACGCGCCAGATCGATGGAACGCCCGCCGCCTGCGCCGCGGCGACGACCATCGCTTCGATCGCTTCGCGATCGCTGCCGTTTTCGACGAGCCGCACGACGATGCTTCCCCGCGGGAGCACGCGGTCCCCGTCCGAACGGACCGGGATTGCGCGATCGCTCGCGGCGACCGCGAGTCCGCCCTCCATCGCTCGAGCCGCGAAAGACACAGAAGCATCATCGGCGCCCGACACCAACCAGGCGACACAGGCGGGATCGCCGTGGACCGCGGGGGACGCGGTCTTCTCGGTCGGAGCGATGAGTTCGATGTCGTCGTTGTCGCACCAAACTGCATCGAGGTCCAGGGCCTGCGGCAGGGACCAGGAGGTGATGTCGTAAACGCGGCTGGTTCCAGAGCGCTCCAGGTCTTCGCGTTCCCTGACGAGGTCCTCGTGGGGGATGCGAACATCGAAGGAGAGGTAGGCGCGGACCATCGGGCCTTGGGGTTGGGCGGCGTGCACGACGATCGCGCCGGCGGGAATCTCGCGCGCCTCGCTCGTCACGCCGAACATGTCCAGAATCGTGGTCGCCTGGAACGCGCTCTTCGCGATTCCGTACTCGATCCCCTGACCGTCGAGGATCCGGCGCAGTTCGCGCGTACGGTCGTGGTTCGGACCCGGGATGCAGACGAACATGCGGTCGTTTCCCGGAGTCTCGGTCGAGACGTTGCGCCGTGCGGTCTCCAGGTACGAAGCGAGGGCTTCGCGACGCGCATCGGAGAGGACTCGGAGGTTCGCGAGGCTTGCGACCACCTGGTGATGCACTGCTTCGCGGTAGGAGAGGATTTCGCCGGACCGTCGACGGAGCGGGAAGCCGGACGTGCGCGCCTGTTCGTAGAGCATCCCGGTCGCACCGAGAAGGGACCCCCAGGCATCGGAGTAGAAGGGGGCCCAGCCGTCTGCCCATTCCCGCGTGTAGTAGCTCCAGCCCCGAGCGTCGAAGGCCGCCGCCGCACCCTCTGCATAGCGGCGCTGCCAGGCGACGAGGTCGGGTGGTAGGTTCGGGTTCAGCGGGGCGTTCTGGGGATAGAAGAGGAAGGTGTCCAGGCCTCCCATTTCGTGGGCATCCACGAAGAGTTGCGGATGGAAGGCTCTCGCGACCGCCCACCGCCCGCGGGTTTCGGGTTGGGTCCCCGCGATCCAGTCCCGATTCATGTCGAAGAGATAGTGGTTCCCGCGCCCGAACGGCCAATGTCCGCGTTGCATCGAGGCATAGTCGAGGTTCGGGGTGACCCCCGCGGACTGTTCGACCATCCCGATGATGCGTTCTCGTCCGTCGGGGTTGAGGCACGGGTCGATGACTACGACGACATTCTCGAGGATCCGTCGAATCTCGCTCGAGCGTGAGGAAATCAACCGGTACGCGACGGCCAGGGAGGCGTCAGATCCGGAGAGCTCATCCCCGTGGATGCTGTAACCCATCCAGGCGGCGGCGGGCGAGGAGTCGAGGATCCGATCTGCTTCCGCGTCACCGAGGCCACGCGGATCATGGAGGCGGGCGAGGTCCGCTTGGATGCGTCCAAGCCGAGCGTGGTTCTCGGGTGCCGTGATGACCGCATAGATCAGTTCGCGGCCCTCGTGGGTACGGGCCTGGGTGTGGACGATGATCCGATCCGAGATCGCGTCCCAGGTCCGGAAGGCATCCAGGATCTCGTCATGGTGGGTAAGTCGGCTTCCGTGAAGTTGCCCGAGGAGCGCGTCGGGTGTCGGGATCGACTCGTCGAACTCTTCACCGGGAAAGAAGGGGGCATCATAGGTGCCCTCCGGATCCCCGAAACGGATCGGTTCGTCGGGCCCAATCCCCTGTGCGAAGGTCGACGCTACTGCGACGAGCGAGAAACCACACGAGAGGGAGACGAGTCGCGAGACGGGAGCGGACAGGGATTGCATGGAGGGTCGAATCACGAGTCTTGGGGAACGACGACGTGGGGGACTTTGGTGAGGTCCCACTCGATCACGAGGCCACCGGCGATGCCGCGAGCGGCCTGCGCCCCATAGAGGAGTTCGCAGAGATAGAGCGCGACGTCGAAAGAGGCGACTCCGCCCACCGAAGTGATGTACTTCCCGTCGTGCACGAAGAGAGGCCCGCGGTGGACATCGATCGTCGGATACCGCTCGGCCAGCCGCGTGATGTCGGAGGGAAATGTCGTCGCTTGGCGACCGTCGAGCAGTCCGGCTTCCGCGAGCACGAATGCCCCATCACACAGCGAGATGACGTACTCCGCATCCTCCGCGGTGCGGCGCACCCAGTCGATCATCACCTCGTCCTCGAGATCGCTGTCCATGCTGTGCTCGCAGCTCGGGACGACCAGGACGTCGATCACCGGGGCGTCTCGGAAGGAGTAGTCCGCGCGAATGCGAAGACCCTCGAACGTCCTGAAGTCACCTCCGTCTGGAGAGACGAGGAACACCGACATCCCAGGCTCGGTGTGGAAGACCGTGTGGTGGAACATGTCCACGGGCGCGGTGAGCTCGGTGTTGTAGACGCCATCGCGCACGAGGAAGCCGACGTTGCGCGGGGCGGTCACGCCCCGGTCGTCCGCGGGGGGCGCGGCCGGGGAGTGTTGGGTCGCGGAGCACCCGACGAGAAAGATCTGAGCGAGAAGGAGGAGCCGGGAACCAACTGCACGTTGCCGGGAGGAGCCTTGCTTCATGCCCGTTATCCTAACGAGCCCAGACTCCTGGCACGTACCCGTGAAGATCTTGACCTTTCTCGCCTCCTCATTCGCGTGGCGACCGCATTCGCGGACCCTGAGCGATGGAGCCTCCGAGCCTCCGCCGCAGCGGGTGGGCGATGCCGTCGTCGTCTTCTTCCAGGCCGAGCAGGACGATGAGGATCCCGATCGCAGGAAGCGTGCGTTGAGGCATGCCCTCAAGCACATCAAGTGGCTCGCGAACAAACGCGGGTACCGCAACATCGTGCTGCACTCCTTCGGGCACCTCGGGAGTTCGAAGGCCTCCTCCGAGTTCGCGCGTGCATTCCAGGACGAGGTGGCAGAGCGCCTCGGCTCAACCTATGAGGTCGCCTGCACTCCCTTCGGCTGGTCGTGCTCTTGGGACTTGTCGGTCGAGGGTGACACGCTCGCGAAGGTTTGGAAGGAGATATGAGATCCTTCGTGTCCGTTGCCCGAATCGATCCAGGGTAGATCCCCTGAACCGGGCACGGAGAGCGGGCATTCCCCAGGGTGGATCCGGGCGGTTCACCCTTCGGGGTGCGCCTTCGCCCAGAAGCGGCCCCATTCGGTCAAGAAGTCCGTGCTCGACCAGATCTTGTCGCGGCCGACACCGTCCACGAGTTCGATTCCGAACTCCCTGCATGCCGCTTCCTCGGAAGGGGGCATCGTCTTTCCCTTCACGCGGTCGCCGCCCTTCGTGAAGTAGCGCGGGCGGATGACGCGCAGCGCCTCGGCCACCGTGCTGTCCCCCTCGATTTCGAACTTCACCACGTAGTCTACACCGCGGATTCCCGACACGATGGCCGCGCGAGTCTCCAGGTCCTGGAAGGGTTTCCCCTTCTTCTCCCGCAAGAACGAATCGCCGTTCACGATCACGACGAGCGTGTCACCGAATTCTTGGGACTCGACGATGCACGTGATATGTCCCGGGTGGATCGGGTCGTAGCCGCCCGAGGTGGCGACGACGACGCCGAGCTCGTCTCCCTTGGCTTCGCGGATGCGTCCGAACTCTTCGAGGGTCAGGACCGGTGCGTACTTTTCGGGGGAGTGGGAGGCCATGGATTCGGGCTCGGGCGCGGACGTGGGTGGCGAAGGGGGCGGGCATTCTAGTGGGGCCGGGCGGGGGGATCTAGAATCGAGGCCCGCTCGCCGCACGCAGCACATCCCCGATGAAGAAAACCATTCTCGACTCCGCCTGCCCGATGGACTGCCCGGACCACTGCAGCCTGACGGTCGAGATCCAGGACGGCCGCGTGGCCCGGCTCGGAGGCTCCCGGCGCAACCCCGTCACCGCCGGGTTCATCTGCAGCAAGATCCGCCACTTCGCCGACCACCTCCTCGCCCCGGAACGGATCCGGACACCACTTGTTCGGATCGATGGGGGAAAGAAGGGTGAGGCGGCCTTCAGGGAGACGAGCTGGGAGGAGGCTCTGGATCTCGTGGAGGCACGTATGCGCGCGGTGATCGAGCGGCATGGGGGCGAGGCGATTCTGCCGTTCCACTACGGCGGGTCGAACGGTCTCCTCAGCGAGGGGGCGGCCGATCGCGCCCTCTTCGATCGGCTCGGTGCGACGCGCATCCACGACACCCTCTGTGCGGCGCCGACCACGACAGCGATGCGTGCCCTCTACGGAAAGATGCCGAGCGTCGCCTACGACGATTTCGTGCACGCGGATCTCATCGTGGTCTGGGGGGCGAATCCCCACGCGAGCCACATCCACCTGGTGCCCTACCTGAAGGAGGCCCAGCGCCGAGGGGCCCGGCTCATCGTGGTCGATCCGCGTCGCACGAAGGCGGCCAAGGCTGCGGATCTACACCTTGCGGTGCGACCCGGCACCGACCTCGCCCTTGCGCTCGCGGTTGCGCGGGAGCTGTTCGAAAGCGGACGGGCAGACCGCGCCTTCCTCGAGGAATGGTCCGTGGGTGCCGAAGAGTTCGAGCGTCGCGCCAGCATGTGGTCGATCGAACGCGCCGCGTCCGAGTGCGGTCTCGACCCCGGGGACATCGCCCGCTTCATCGACGCCTACGCGGAGGCGGAGACCGCATTGATCCGTTGCGGCTGGGGACTCGAGCGCAATCGCAACGGTGGTTCGGCGGCGGCAGCGATCCTCGCCCTTCCGGCGGTCGCCGGAAAGTTCGGTCGGCGCGGTGGGGGGTATGCGCTCAGCAGCTCTTCCGCGACCGCCGTTCGGCACCGTTTCGCGGTGGAGGACAGCGGGGCAAGGACGATCAACATGAACCGACTCGGTCGGGCGCTCGTCGAGTTCGATGCTCCGCCGATCGAACTGCTGTTCGTCTACAACGCCAATCCCCTCGCCACCGTTACGCGCCAGGAGGCCGTGCGGCGGGGGCTCGAGCGCGACGACCTTTTCACGGTGGTCCACGAGCAGGTCATGACGGACACGGCGCGCTATGCGGATGTGGTTCTTCCCGCGACCACCTTCCTGGAGCACCACGAACTCTCCGTCGGCTACGGCTCCATCTCGCTCCAGTACGCACCGCCCGCGATCGCGCCGGTCGGAGAGGCACGGCCCAACTACGAGCTCTTCGCGGAACTCGGGAGGAGGATCGGCGTGATCGAAGAGGACGCAAGCGTCCCCGCGATGGTCGAGCGGGCCCTGGACGCGGATCAGATTCGCGCGATCAACGCCGACTCGATCGCCTTCCCCACAGACGGCGCCCATCCCGTGCAATTCCTCGACACGTTCCCGCGGACGAGCGACCGGAAGGTGCACCTGGCAGGACCGGACATCGATGCGCTGACGCCCGACGGCCTGTATCGCTTCCGGGACGATCCGGCGACCGAAGCCTATCCGCTGGCGATGATCTCCCCGGCAACGCAGCGAACGATCAGCTCGTCCCTCGGAGAGCTGCACCGCGAACTCGTACCGGTGGGGATTCATCCCGAGGACGCGCACGTTCGCGGCATCGAGGATGGAACGCCGGTGCGCATCCACAACGAGCTCGGCGAGGTGCGGACCCTCGCGCGCCTCGACCCGGACCTCCGGCCGGGTGTCGTGTTCCTCCCGAAGGGGCTCTGGAGCCACAACACCCAGAGCGGCACCACGGCGAACAGCCTGTGCCCCGACGACGAAGCGGACCTGGGACTCGGGGCCTGCTTCAACGACGCGCGCGTGGAGGTCGAGGCGTGCTGAGGCTCCTCCTCGCCCTCTCGCTCCTGCTCGCTCCCGGTCCCGGAGCGGGAGCGCCCGCGTCGATTCGATGCACGCCGACCGCGGTGGAACTCCCCGGCAGGGGGCTCGTCCGCGCGGCCCACCCGATCGCGCGCGCTCTCGAGGCCGCGGGCCCCGGCACGGTGATCTATCTCGACCCGGGCACCTACGAGCCGTTCACGATCGGAATGGGCAACGGGGCGCCGAACGATGCGCGCACGCACGGTGGGACACGCGCGGCACCGATCATCGTGGACGGGGGAGGCGTCGTCCGGATCCGGGGGAAAACCGACGCGATCGCAATCGATCAGCGCGTTCCGAACCGCTACATCACCTTCAAGGATATCACGATCCTGGCAGGGGAACGCTCGGGGGTGATCTTCTTTCGCCAGTCTTCCGGGCGCGTGCACGAGGGCTACGCGTTCGAAGACTGCGACATTCTGGGAGGCTTCAACCATGCCACCGGTCGTGGCCGGCGCTCCAAGTGGGGGCTTTCGGGACACAGCGTTTCGAACCTGCGTTTCCTGGGAACGGTCGAACCCGCGCGCGTCGAAGGCATCGAGAAAGAGCACGCGTTCTATATCCAGAACCCACGTGGCGCGGTGTTGCTGCAGAACATCCGTGCCACGGGCCTCGGTCGCACCTTCTGCCAGTTCACCGCGCGGTCGAAGGAGGGCCCCCCTGGCCGTGGGCAGATCACGATCCGAGACTGCGACGTGAGTGACTGCGGCCTGGCGGCGGGGGACGACCACAAGGGGGGATCGGCGTTCACCTTCGCGGGCGGACTCGAGGGGGTCATCCTGCTCGAGAACAACGTCTACCATGCCGGGTCGCGCAAGGACCTCTTGCACCTGACGCGGCGCGGAGAGCCCTATGGCACCGGAGCTCTCGTCGCATGGGCGGAGGAGCGCGGTCGTGAGAACGGGGTGCTGGTGCTCCGCGACAACCGCTTCTACTTCGCGCCGGGGTGCGGCGATCGTCCCGTCGTCTCGATCGGGGGGTGTCGGAAGGTACGGATCGTCGGGGAAAATGTCTTTCGGGCCGGAAACCGTTGGCCCGCCCTCGCGCTCGATCCGGTGCGAGACAACGGAACGCTCGTCAGTTCACCGAACGGAGCAGTGGAGCTCGACGCCCGAACCGAGCTCCAAGGGAGTCCGAACGAGCAGAGGAAGGCTCTCCTGACGGTACGTGGGAAGCCGATGCGTCCCGAGGAATTTCGTGCGAAACAGGCACGGCGAAAGGAGGGGCGGGAGAGCCCGGGGAACGACTGAGTCAGCGATCCATCGATTCGAGGATCGGGTGTTCGCTTTCTTGGAGGCGAGAGAAGTCCTCGCGCGAACCCAGACCACGCCAGGAGTTGGCGATCAGGATCTGGGCGACGACCCCTCCGAGGGAATTGCCCGGCCCGGCGAGGACGATGCGATCGGGAGCGTATTCCAAGAGGGCGACCCGCACGCTCGCTGTGAAGTCGTACGGAGTGTCCACCTGGTCGCCCAGCGTGTAGGCCGCGAGTTCCGCCTCATCCGCGGACCAGGGGGTGAAGCGTCGGCCCTTCCCATCGACGAGCGTGACGGCGGGACGGCGGAAATCGAGCGAGGCGAGCTGTGTTTCGGCACGCTCTCGCGCGGCGCGTACGAGGGGCGTGTGGTAGGGGCCGTGCAGCGCGAGCCGGAACGGATAGGTCGTCTTTCCGAGTGTGACCTTCGGGAGCCCTTCGAGGACACGCGACATCGCGGCCGGGGAGGCGCCGAGCACTTCGTAGCCGCCCAGATGGATCGACGGAAAGATCTCGGGATCCCTTTCGATCAGGGTGTGCACCGCTTCGACGTGCTTTGGGGACGTGTTCCAGGTCTCGTCGACCACCGGGTAGATGGCCTGTCCGCCGCCACCCACTTCCTCTTGGATCAGCGCCATCTCCTGCACGAGACGGAACCCGTCTTCGAAGGAGAGGGCGCCTGCCATCGCGAGCGCGGTGTACCAGCCCATCGAGTTCCCACCGATGGCGACGACCTCGTACTCGGAGAGCGCGCGGGCCCCGTCGAGCATCGAGCGCAGGTAGATCAGCGCGGAGACGTTGCGTGGTTTGAGGTGCTTGGCGGGCGAGAATCGGGAGGCGCCGTCGAGCTCGACGAGCGAGTCGAGCCCGTAGGACGCGCGCAGTTCCTCAGCGGTCAGGACCCAGGGGTGATCCGCGGGGAGCGATCCGAGGCTCTTCTCGGTGTAGGAGCCACGGCCCGGGGCGAAGAGAATCGCGCGCGTCATGAAAGCACCTCCCGCGCTCCTTCGAGGATGTCTTCCACACCGACGAGAACTGCCGCGGTGGAGGTGCCGAGCGGGACAAAGCTGTCGGCTGCGCGCACGGACCGGATGCGTCCCGGGTAGTCGGACTCGACGAGGTGGCTGATGAGATCGCCCGCGATGCCTCCGCCTGTTGCGCGGCACTCGTCGACGACGAGAAGCCGATCGACCCGGCTCGCCTCGCGCGCGAGTGCAGCGAGGGGCAACGGGTTGAGCCAGCGCAGGTCCAGTACGCGTACACGCTTGCCGGCCTCGTCTTCGAGGCGTTTCGCGGCCTGGAGTGAGAGGCGCAAGCCGTTCGCATAGCTCACGATCAGGAGGTCGGCTTCCTCGGGGCCGTAGCAGCGAACCTCGCCGGGGAGCAGCACGGATTCCTCGGAACCGTCCGGGGCGGGGTAGTCCGTGAGCCACAGTCCGTCGCCTTCCTCGTGGAGGTCTCGTTCGTGATAGAGCGCGATCGGCTCGAGGAAAGCCACGACCCGACCGTTCACGTGCGCCATAGCGAGGCAGCCGCGCAGCATTCGTGCCGCGTCGTCGCCGCGCGACGGGGCGGCGAGGACGAGTCCGGGGATGTCCCGCAGTGCCCCGATCGAGTTGTCGTTGTGGAAGTGTCCTCCGAATCCCTTCTGGTACGCGAAGCCGGCGATACGCACGACCATCGGGTTCGTGAACTGGCCCGCGGAGAAGAACGAGAGCGTGCTCGCCTCGCTGCGAATCTGATCGAGCGCGTTGTGGATGTAGGCGAGGTACTGGATCTCCGGGATCGGTAGGAAACCGGCGTGGGCCGCTCCCTGGGCGACGCCCAGGATCGTCGTCTCGTCGAGCAGGGAGTCGAAGACGCGGGCCTCACCGAATCGCTCCTGGAGTCCGCGCGTGATTCCGTAGACCCCGCCCTTCTTCCCGACATCTTCGCCGAACACCAGAGTCTCGGGGCGCTTCGCCATCTCGTCGGTGAGGGCGGCGTTGAGGTGGGCCGCCATCGTGCGGCGCGTGGCGGAGTGGGCCTCCTCGGGGAACCTCTTTCCGAAGAGCTCGGCACGCCGCTCGGGGGGCGCCGAGCGAATGGCGTCAGCGCGGCAGCGGTCTTCGTCGTAGGGAGCGAGGGGCGCGATCACCTCTGCGAGGGTCGAGAGTTTCGGACGTGCGGCAGCCTCTTCGCTCGCGGCACGGACGCGCTCTCGCGTGTCGCGCACGATCGCGGCGAGTTCCAGCGGCGTGGCCGCGCCGGTCTCGATCAGGCGGCGTGCGTTGCGCAGCAGCGGGTCTCGGCTCTCCACCTCTTCAATGTCTTCGAGGGAGCGGTAGGCCGTTTCCACATCGGAGCCTGCATGACCCCACAGGCGCTCGCACCGCAGGTGCAGGAAGGTCGGAGTCTTCGTGTTGCGGCAAGAGAGGATCGCTTGGCGCGCGGTGTCCCAGATCTCGTCGATCTCCCCCTGCGCTCCGTAGTAGTCCAGGTAGTCGAGGTGGGAGAACGAATCCTGGATCCAGCGCGGTGGTGTCTTGACCGAAATCCCTCGGCCGTTGTCCTCGCAGATGAAGAGAATCGGGACGGGGCTTCCGCGGCGGCGGATGTAGCGCGCGGCGTGGATGCCCGAAAGGGCGCTGGCGTGGTTCGCGGAAGCATCGCCGAAGGAGCAGGCGACGATCGAGTGCATCGGAAGCCCCGAGTCCACGGCGAGCCGCCGGGCGCGCGGTAGGGCCCAGGCCATGCCCATCGCCTTCGAGATGTGGGACGCAATCGTGCTCGTCTGCGGTGGAACCCAGTCTGGCCGGCTGCCCCAGACCTTGTGGCGTCCCTGACTGATCGGGTCGTCGCGCGATGCGGTCAAGGAGAGGAGTGTGTCGAACAGCGGCGTCGAGCCGGCTCGGCGCCGCCAGCGCGACATCATGAACGCGCCGGAACGGTAGTGGAGGAAGGCGGGATCGGTGGAGCGCAGCTGGGCTCCGATCGCGGCGTTCTGCTCGTGCCCGGCGCTCGAGATCGTGTAGAA
The DNA here is from genome assembly GCA_011053145.1 of Planctomycetota bacterium. Classification (GTDB taxonomy): domain Bacteria; phylum Planctomycetota; class UBA1135; order UBA1135; genus DRLC01. Next base: position 15,284 of record DRLC01000109.1, read on the forward strand.
GCTGCGGCCGGTCTTCTTGAGTTCGCGGGCGGCGACGTCGAGGGCGCGCGAAAGGACCTGGTCCTCGAAGAGTTCGACCGCCTTGCGCGCCGTCAGATGGCTTCCCCGGCGCAACGGGGCGTCGGGGGGAAGCTGGGTGGCGGCCGGCTTGGCGGATGCGAGGTATGCGTCGAGATTGCGCTCGACGATCTCGACGCGGTTCGTGCTCATGGGAGGGCGCCGGCGAGGCTCGGGGCCGGCACGAAGCGGGAGAGGGTAGCACCCGCTCGGGAGCGGTCAACGTTCGGACCGAGGCGGATTGGGGGGCCGGGGCCGGCGGGCACTTTGGCACCATGGGAACGTGGCAGCAGAGCTTCCGGAGAGGGTCCTCGTGGTGCGACTCGGGGCGATCGGGGACGTCGTCAATGCCCTCGTCTTTGCGAGTGCGCTCCGCGATGCGGTCCCAGGGGTCGAGATCGGCTGGGTCGTCCACCCCCTGGCCGCTCCGTTGGTGACGCGGCACCCGAGCGTCGACCGCGTTCACCTCTGGGAGCGGGGCGGCGGTCTGGCGGGATTCCGGCGCGTGCTCCGCGAGGTGAGAGCGGTGGGCTACGGCCTTGCTGTGGACCTCCAGCGCCTCCAGAAGAGTGCCCTCCTCGCACGGCTCTCGGGTGCTCCCCGTGTCCTGGGCTACGACCGCGCGCGCGCCAAGGAGCTCTCCTGGCTCTGGTCGAAGGAGCGCATCCCCGGTGGGCCGCCCCACGAACACATGGTCGACCAGGTGCTCGGCTTTGCGCGCTACCTCGGAATCGGGGCTGGTCCCAGGCACGTCCTTCCCAGCGATCCGGATGCGGAGGAATGGGCCGAGGGCTTCGTCGCCGGTGTCGGCGCGGCTCCGATCCTGCTCAACCTGGGAGCCTCGAAGCGCGCGAACCTGTGGCCGGCCGCGCGCTTCGGCGAGTTGGCCCGCGCGCTCGAGCGCGAGCACGATGCGCCGGTCGTCCTCACCGGCGGACCCACCGATCGGGCGGCCGAAGGGGAAGCGCTCGCGGCCTGGGGCAGGCCTCCGCGGGACGCGAGCGCCGTCGGGCGCACCGACCTCCTCCAGCTCGCCGCCCTCCAGCGCCGCTCGCGCCTCTTCGTCAGCGCCGACACCGGGCCGATGCACATGGCCGTCGCCGTGGGGCTCCCCACGCTCGCCCTCTTCGGAGCGGCGGATCCACGCCGCACAGGGCCCTACGGCGGACTGGATCCGGTGTCCCCGCACCGCGTGCTCGTCGGAAGCGCTCCCTGCGCTCCGTGCAGCCGGAAAACCTGCAACCGAAGCCGACATGCGTGCATGCAGGACATCGCCGTCGAGCGGGTCGTGTCGGAGGTCCTGGCGATGCTCTGCTAGTCCATCCGGCCTAGGACGCGGTGGAAGCGCGCTCTGGCGTAGTCGAGTCCCGCCGCGACGGACAGGAGAGCGGCGAGAGCGACGCAGGCGCGCCGGATCGCGGGGGGATCGGAGACCTGGAGCAACACGACCATCATCAGGAAGATCCCCGCGGTGGCGAGTTTTCCGAAGAGGCGCGAGTCCATGTGTTCGAATGCATCGCGGTCCCGGCGGACGACGCTGACGAGCACCCCGGCGGCCACGGAGATGTCACGGAAGAAGAGCAGTGGGAGCTGCCAGGTTGTGAGCATCCCGTGCGCCCAGAAGGTCAGGAGCGCGGTGACGATGAACACCTTGTCGGTCAGCCCATCGAGCAACCCCCCCAGCTTGCTCGTGGCGCTGAAGCGGCGGGCGATCCACCCGTCCAGCCAGTCCGATGCCCCGGCCGCAACGACGATCCAGATCCAATACGCCTCCGGGGCGAATGGCAGCAGTACGGCGAGACCCAGACGGGCGAGCGAGATGGCGTTCGGGACCTGGCCCATGGGGAAAGACGGTACAGGATCCACCCTGGGTGCTGCCCGGTTTCCGTGTGCGGTTTGGCGAAGCCAGACCGCACACGGAAACCGGGCAGCACCCAGGGTGGATCCGCTCAACCCGGGCAGCGAAACCGCGCTAGGGTCGTTCCGCGGATCAGAACGCCTCGTCGAACGACACCGAACCGCTCACGCCGACCTGATAGGCCGAAACGCGGCGCTCGAAGAAGTTCGAGAGCTCCTGCACATCCTGCAGCTCCATGAAGGCGAAGGGATTCTTCGATCCGTAGCGCGGCGCGAGGCCGAGGTTCCCGAGGCGCTGGTCGGCGACGAACTCGAGGTAGCTGCGCATGTCGTTGATCGACATCCCTGGCACACCCTGGCCGAGGATGTCGACGGCGAACTGCATTTCGCACTCGACGGCCTCGTCGATCATGTTGCGGATGTCGCCGATCAGTCCTTCGTCGAACAGGTAGGGCTCCTCCCTGCGCACGGTCTCGACGACCTCGAACGCGAAGGCCATGTGCATGCTCTCGTCCCGGAACACCCAGTTGGTCCCCGATGCGAGACCGTTCAAGAGGCCCTTCGAGCGCAGGAAATAGACGTAGGCGAAGGCCGCGAAGAAGAACAGGCCCTCGATGCAGCACGCGAAGCAGATCAGGTTCAGGAGGAACCTGCGACGATCCTCGGCGGACTCGATGCGATCGAGTTCCTGAATCGAATCGATCCACTTGAAGCAGAAGTCGGCCTTGGCCTTGATCGAGGGGATGTTGTGGATCGCGGCGAATGCCTTCTCGCGCTCCCGGATGTCGGGGATGTAGGTGTCGAGCAGCGTCAGATAGAACTGGACGTGCAGCGCCTCCTCGTAGAGTTGGCGTGACAGGTACATCCGCGCTTCGGGCGCATTGATGTGCTTGTAGAGATTCAGTACCAGGTTGTTCGAGACGATCGAGTCCCCGGTCGCGAAGAATGCGACGAGGCGGTGGATCAGGTGTGTCTCGGCCGGCATGAGTCGACTCGACAGGTCGACGAGGTCCGTGGAGAAGTCGACCTCTTCGACCGTCCAGGTGTTCTTGATCGCGTCCCGGTACATGTCATAGAAGACGGGATAGCGCATCGGGCGCAGCGTCAGGTCCATGCCCGGATCGAGGATCCGGGTTTCGGAACGTGCGGGCGGGTGGGGCTGGATCGTGTCGCTCGTCATGGTGCGTTACTGGCAGGCTTCGCAGCTCTCGGGGTTCTCGAGGGAACAGGCGACGGCCTCGGTATCGGTGGTGGCCGCGGTGGTTTGGCGGATGCGAGTCGCAGGACGCGAGCGCAGGTAGTAGGTGGTCTTGAGCCCCTTCTCCCATGCGTACAGGTACATCGACGAGAGCTTTCCGATCGTCGGCGTCTCCATGAACAGGTTCAGGGACTGGCTCTGATCGAGGTACGGACCCCGCGCGGCACCCATGTCGATGATCGCACGCATCGGGAGTTCCCACGCGGTGCGGTAGATCTTGCGAAGGTCCTCGGGGATCTCCTCGATGGCCTGGATCGATCCTTCGGCACGCTTGATCTTCTCGCGGATTCGCTCGGTCCACAGGCCCCTCTCCTGGAGTTCGGAGACGAGATAGCGGTTGATGATCAAGAAGTCGCCGGAGAGCGTTTCGCGCTTGAAGAGGTTGGAGACCTGCGGCTCGATGCATTCGTAGCAGCCGGCGATCGACGAGATCGTCGCCGTCGGTGCGATCGCCAGGATCAGCGAGTTGCGAAGGCCGCTCTTTCCGATGCGCTCCTTGAGCTCGTCCCAGCGTTCGGGGTTTCGCGGCGTCACACCCCACAGGTCGAACTGGAGCTGGCCCTTGGCCGCGCGGGTCATCAGGAAGTTCGGGTGCGGCCCGTTCTTCTCGGCG
>DRLC01000110.1 GCA_011053145.1 Planctomycetota bacterium
GTCCGCCGTGGACAGCGCGACGTTCCGCATCTCCCGGGCGAGGGGATCCGAGCCCCCTCCGCTCTCGGATCCCTCGCTCCCTCGGGCCAAGAAACGCGAACGCGGTTGCAGCTCCGCCTTCGAGGGCTCGTGCAACGCGGACCTCAGCGCAAGAACAGACAGGAGAACAACGGACGCGGAAAGGAGAGTCTTCATGGCGAGTGCACCGATTCCGATCGTGGTGACACCCGTCGTCCCAGCGGTGACCGAGGGCGCGGGCAGGAACGGAAGAAGGGCAGACAGCCACGCTTCACGCCCACCGGGCGCCTTCGCGTCGAGTCGCTCTCGCAGGGCCGCGAGACCCCGGCTGAGCTGGGAGCGCACGGTCGCGGCGGGCACACCCCGCCGCTCGGCGATCTGCGCCGGCGTGAGGTCGTCGAGGTAGCGCAGCACGAGCACATCGCGCTGCGCCTCGGGGAGCACGCGCATCGCATCCAGGACGAGCTCCTGCAACTCGATGCGCTCGAGGCTCTTCCCGGGAGTCGGCTCGCAGGCCTCCTCGCGGTCCCGTCGCCAGGCGTCCTCGTGATCGAGCCTTCGTCCTTCCCCGCGGCGCCGTTCCAGCAGCAACCGACGAACGATTCCCGCGAGGTACGGCCGCAACGCCTCGGGTCGGCGACGCTTCTCGATCAGAGTTACCCATGCCTCCTGGGCGAGGTCATCCCCGCCGTCGGCATCCCCCACGAGCCCGCGCGCGAGCCGTCGGAGCCAGGCCATATCGGCGACGAGCCCCTCGGGCCCGAGCCGCGCATTCCAGGCTGCGTCCTTCATCCACAGGAGTCCCTGCCGCTCGAGTCCCGAGCGCTGCAAGAATACTCGGAATCCTCCCGGGAAAGCCCTCGAGCTCCGCGCTCCGCCCCCGTTTGCCGGATCACGCGGATCCGCCTGGGATCGGATCCATGTTGAACCATCCCGATCCTCGCATCGGCTGGGTAGGTGCCAGTGCTTTCCTCCTTGGCGGTGGAGCGATCGGAGCGGTCCTCGACCGTTCATTGGAGCGGGTCCCGGCGATCCGAGGAGAGCTGCCCACCGCGCAGGAATCCACGGCACCGGCCCGCGCTGTGCTCGCGGGCCTGGAAGAATTGCCCGGGGTTCTCGAACGCCTGGACGCGACGTTGCGGCTCCCCGAGACCTCCAGCGGCGACCGCACCGGGGACGACGCGACGCCGACGGCACGCCGACCCGTGGAGGCCGCGTTCTTGCGCGAACGGAGCGACGCCGCCCTCGCGACATCCCTCCACGAACTCGCTGGGGCGATCCGCGCCTTGCCCGGCCCGTCACAAGCTCCTTCCCTGGCCCCTCGTTCCGGAGGCATGACCTTCGTCGACCGAAGCACAGCCTTCGCCTTCACGCACTCCCTCCGCCAGGCGTGGACCAGCGAGAGCGAGACGCTGTACGCGGATGTGGGCCAAATCCGCGCGGAGCATCTCTTGATGACGACCCAGGAGATCCTCGACACCTACGGACGACCAGACGAAATCTCCCCCGAAGGAGACCAGAACGTGCAATGGATCCACCAGCTCCTCGATACGGAGACGGAGTCCTTCAGCTTCCACTTCCACCGCGACAGGGTCGGCGAGATCGACGACGAGTACAGCGACGGATGACCGAGGCCCGCGGCGCTCCGGCGGAGGCAGACTGCGCGCCCTTCCCGAGTCGCTATTCCGCTCCCGCCGCGAGTCGCTTCAGCACCTCGAGTGCGGCGCCCGACTCCAGGCTCGAGACCGCGGCGTCGACGCCTTCGGCGAGGGTCGGGATGCGGCCGGAGGCCTTGAGGATGATCGCGGCGCCGAGGATGGCGGCGTCGCGGGCGGGGCCGGGCTCGCCCTTGAGGAGGGCGTCGGTCATGTCAGCGGCGGCGCGGACGAGGAAGGGGTTGTCCCCGGAGCCCTGACCCTCCTCGGGGGGGCCGTACATCGGGAGTTCGGGGTTCTCGATGTTGTCGAGACCGAAGTCGGCGGGCTCGACCGTCAGCGGGGTCTGCTGGCGGCCGGAGAGTTCGATGCCGCGCGAGCGGCGTTTGAGGCTCGGGATGATGCCGCCCGCCGTGCCCTGGATCGCGATGCCGGCGGGGTGGCCGAGGCCGGCCATCGTCTCGACGGCGGTGCCGAGGACGGGGCCGTGTTGGGCGCCGAGGACGACCGCGGCGCTCTTCGGGGCGAGGAGCTTTTCGACCGTCGAGAGCGGGGTGCGCACGCCCACATCGCGGCGGATCCGGCGCAGGGCGAGCAGCGCGGGAAGCATCGCCGACGCGGAGATCGCCGCGAAGCCGATGGATTCGACATTCGCGGTCGCCTCGGAGGGATCCCAGGAGAGGCCGGCGCCGAGTTGATCGAGCACGAGAGCTCCGGTCAGGCCCCGGCGGGGCGGCACGTTGCGGTCGGTGATCAGGACGGTGCGCACCTTCGCTCCGGCGGCGATCAGGCAAGAGGCCACCTCGAGGGGCGGACGCTCGTCGTAGCCGTCGAGGGGCGGGCAGACGAAGACGACCCCCTTCATGCCGTCGCAGGGCACCCTCGCGCGCTCGCGGGCCGCGCTCGCGAAGCCGGTCAGCTCTTCCACCGTGATCCCCTTCCAGCGCAGCGCCATCAGGAAGGCACCGACGCGGATCTCGCTCTCCTCGCCGTCCAGGATCGAGGCGAAGGCGCGCACGGCTTCTTCGTGGGTCAGGTTGCGGCCGTCGCGTCGGTCGGATGAGCCGAGCACGCGGAGGAGATCTCGAAGAACCATGCGGAGGGGCCTTGGGTCGGTGGTCCGGGGTCGATGGACCCCCAGGATGAAAGGAGCCTAGCGGGGGCGCCCGGCGAGGGTCAAACGCGAGGCGAATCCGCCGAGAAGGTTCTCCGGCGGGCGCGGGGTCGCGTTCTCCGCCCCCGCCTCCACGGGGACGGGTCCACCGGCGCGGTGGACTACATCGACGAATCGCCGGAGGGTTCGTCCTCGTCCTCGGAATCGTCCCCGGGCTCGTCTCCGGAATCGGCGTCCTCCGCCTCAGCCTGCTCGTCCTCGGACGTGGCCCCCTCGGTCGCCTCGGCCCCGTCCTCGGCTCCATCCTGCTGCGCCTCGGTCTCCTCCTTCTGGGGTTCGGGGCGTGGACGGATGTGGGCGTAGAGGACTTCCTTCTGCTTGTCGTAGACGACCTTGCCCGAGACCACCGTCCACTGGACGAAGGTCTCGTAGTGCAGGACGTCGCCGTCCGTGACGATCGCGTCCATGTCCTTGCCCACCTCGAGGGTGCCGATGCGGTGATCGACGCCGAGGATGCGGGCGGGGATCAGCGTGATCGAGGCGAGGGCAGCGTCCTCGGGAAGACCGCCGCGCACACCGAAGGCCGCTTCGACCGGGAAGTGCAGGAGGTCCCGGCCGGTGATGCCGCCCAGGTTGAAGGAGGCATTGGCCGGTTTGATCGCCACCTGCACCCCGTGGGCGTGGAGGATCGCCGCATTCTCGATGCTGCTTCCCCCGGGCCGGACGAGTTTCTCATCCTTCGGGGAGCGCTCTCGCGGGGTGACGACGGCCAGCGCGCCGGCGCGGCCGAGCTCCTCAGCGACGGTCCAACCCTCTCGACAGCCCCAGATCACGGGGCGGAAGTGGTAGGTCTGGGCGAGGCGCGCGATTCCGAGGAGATCCTCGCGCGTGCTCGCGGTGAAGCGCGCGAGGAGTTCGCCGCGCAGCACGGCGAGGACACTCGGGTCATAGCCATCCGGCTTGCGCGGCTCCTTGACCTCCTTCTTCTCCTTGTCGGAGAGCGCGTCCCATTCGCGGTAGTCGCGCAGGTAGGCCGAGGTCGCCTGGAACTTCTTGCGCAGGGAGCGGATCGCACTCGGATTCGAAACGCTCCAGCTCATCGAGGCCTGGTTCTTCGCCTTGAGCATCACCCCCTCGATCTCGCCACGACGCAGCTTCATCGCGGCCCCGGACTGATCCGCGGTCGTGATCCCCGTGGAGAGCGCGAGGATCAGGTTTTGGCTGAAGGGGTCGAAGCCGTCTTCGAGCTTGTGGCGAGCGGCCGCCGCCTCCATCCCCTCGTAGGCCCCATAGGGGACCTCTCCGTCCGCGGTGAGTCCGTCGCCCGGCCCGATCAGGTGGCTCGCGATTCCTTGAACGAGTTCTTCGATCCCGTCCCCCTCGGGCTCCTCACCGTGGGGATCGTCGAGCCCGCCGTGCAGGTCGAGGTCCATCTCCTCTTCGGGGAAGACGCCCCACTGCTCCGCCTCGAAGGAGCGCGGCTGTGTGATCGTGCTCGTCGCGCCGAGGGCCACGAGGCCGGGGTAGACCCGCATCCCCATCGCATCGAGGATCTCGGTTTCCTCGGGGAGGTAGAGGTCGTAGCCGATCTCCTCGATCACACCGTTGTGGGACAGGATCGCCGCGCCGCGCAGAACCTCCCCGGTGCCGGTGTAGATGTCCGCGTTCGTAATCGCGAACCAGCGATCCTCTTCCTCGTCGGCCGACTCGTCCTTTTCGTCCCCATCGTCCGTGAACGAAAGGGGAGCGAGCACGCGGGCCGCGGCGAGGGGGACGAAGACGAGAAACGGAATCGCCGACAGAATCGATCGTCGAAGAATCTTCATTGGTTCACCTCGCCTGCGAGGAATTCGCCCTCGAGCATCACGGCCTGGATGCGGCTCGAGGGTTCGAGTGGATCACCGCTCCAGAGAACGATGTTCGCGTCCTTGCCCGCTTCGAGGCTGCCGACGCGGTCCTGAAGGCCGAGGAC
>DRLC01000111.1 GCA_011053145.1 Planctomycetota bacterium
ATGCGTTTTCGCGCGTTGGAACCCTGTCGGGGCAGGCTCCCGGCTCCATTGCCCGCGTGTTCTGCGCCGCGTCTCGGTTCGCGCATTTCACTGCGGCCCTGCTCGCCGCGATGGACGAGTCCGAGGACGTGGCTCGGCCCCTTCCGCTCGTGGATCGGGAGGCGGCGCGCCGGGTCCGCGAGGCCTGGAGGAGGGGGCTCGATCAGGGGGCGACCCTGATCGCGGGCGGGCCGGGGTCCCGGGATCGGGACGGGGTGCGCCTCGCGCCGACGGTCTTCACGAACGTGGACCCCTCCCACGCGGTCGCGCGCCGCCGCCGGCCCATGCCGATCCTGTGCCTGCTCCGGGCCTGAGCGGGAACAGCCCCCCGAACCCCGTCGCAGGCCGTGAAACCGGACCCCAGAGGCGCTAGGATGGCTCACGAGCCCGGCGGGGCTCTGACCGGCTGCCCAGCGGCGGCGAGGGCGAGGAGAACGCGGACGGCAGCCGCCCTCTCCCCGGGGGGACCCCCACGGGTCCCGGCCCAGCTCGCCCCCCCCCTGGCGCGGAGCCCCACCCCCGAAGACGCGACCCCAAGGAGGTCCCCCAGCCCATGATCGATCCGAACAAAGTTCACGAGACCCTCGCAGAGGCCCAGCTCGTCGACGGCTACCCCCTCGTTCTCGACCTGGACCGCTCCAGCGGCGTGTGGATGCACGATGCCAAGACGGGCAAGCGCTACCTCGACGCGTTCACGTGCTTCGCCTCCTGGCCGGTGGGCTACAACCACCCGATGATGCACGACGCCGGGTTCGAGAAGGAGCTCCTGCGCGCCGCGCGCACGAAGGTGGCGAACTCCGACATCTACACGCCGGAGATGGCGGGATTCGTCGAGGCGTTCCGAACCCACGTCACGCCCGAGGGCTTTCCCCATCACTTCTGGGTTTCCGGTGGGGCGCTGGCGGTCGAGAACGCGATGAAGACCGCCTTCGACTGGAAGGCGCGCAAGCTCGGCCGAACCTCCTTCGAGGACGACGTGAACGATCTCGTGATCCTGCATTTCCGCCAGGCCTTCCACGGCCGGTCGGGGTACACGATGAGCGTGACGAACACGGTCCCCGACAAGATCGGGTTGTTCCCGAAGTTCGATTGGCCGCGCGTGCACAATCCGGCGATCGTGTTCGACAACGAGGGCGGCGTCGCGAACGACATCGAGGCCGAGGAGGCCCGCGCCTGCAAGGAGATCGAAGCGGCCTTCGCCGACTCCTCGAAGAAGGTCGCGGCGATCTTGATCGAGCCGATGCAGGGCGAGGGGGGGGACAACCATTTCCGCACCGAGTTCCTGCAGAAGCTGCGCGACTATGCGGACGAGCACGAGGCGCTCCTGATCTTCGACGAGGTCCAGACGGGCTTCTTCGGTTCCGGCAAGGCCTGGCTCTGGCAGCACCATGGCGTCGCGCCCGACATCGTTTCCTTCGGGAAGAAGACCCAGGTCTGCGGGATCTATGCCTCGACGCGCGTCGATGAAGTGCCCGAGAACGTGTTCGTGCGCTCCAGCCGGATCAACTCCACATGGGGCGGCAACCTCGTGGACATGGTCCGCGCGCATCGCTTCATCGAGATCATCGAGGCCGAGAACCTCGCCGCGAACATCACCGAGCGTGGGCAGCAGCTCGTCGCGGGTCTGCGTTCCCTCGCCGCCGAGCGCGGCGCGATCTCGAACGTGCGGGGACGCGGCTCCCTGGTCGCGTTCACGCTCGAGAGCCCCGAGGCGCAGCAGAAGATGCTCTCCGAACTCTTCGAGAAGGAGATGATGGCCCTCGCCGCGGGACCGAACTCCGTGCGCTTCCGCCTTCCGCTCGTGATCAATGCGTCGGAGGTCGACGAGATCCTCGGCCGCGTGGCCGAGTGCCTTCCGGCCGGGGTGGCATAGGAAGGGGGGCCGCCCCGTGCGGCGGCCGGCTTCCGGCCGTCACACGGGGTGGATCCGGCTTCGCAGCTGCCCGCACGCCGCGTCCGAGTCGAGCCCCCGGGACCAGCGCACCGTCGCCACCACGCCGCCCGCCTCCAGCGTGGCGCGGAAGGACTCCACCGCGTCCGGTTCCGGACGCAGGAAGCGATCGCCCGGGACGGGGTTGTAGGGGATCAGGTTCACGGTCGCGCGACGGCGAGCGAGTCGTGCTGCCAGCCTTTCCGCGTGGCCGATGCTGTCGTTCTCGCCGCCGAGCAAGCACACCTCAAAGGTGACCTCTCGCCCGGTTCGATCGAACCAAAGGTCACCGGCGGCGAGCACGTCTTCCACCGGGACGCCGGCCATCGCCGGTACGAGGCGCGCGCGCTGGTCGTCGTCGGCGGAGTGCAGGGAGATCGCGAGCTGGAACGGAGGGTGGCGACCGAGCTCGTCGACGAGGCGCCGCAGTCGATCCGGGAAGCCGACGGTGGAGACGGTCACGCGGCGCGCTCCGAGCCCGAGATCGCGGTTCACCTGGCGCATCGCGGCGATGAGCTGGGTCTGGTTCGCGAGCGGTTCGCCGATGCCCATCACGACGCTGCGCCGAAGCGGTCCGAGCGCGCGGCCGTGAAGGTACTGCTCCAGGATTTCATGGGCGGCGAGGTTGCGGACGAGGCCGGAACGTCCGGAGGCGCAGAACGGGCAGCGGACCGGACACCCCACCTGGGTCGACACGCACAGGGTCGCGCCGCGCCTCGCTTCCCCGCCGCGCGGGCGGGCGGGCATGTGGACGGTCTCGACCGTCTCTCCGTCGGCGAGCCGAAGGAGCAACTTGGTCGTGCCGTCCGGCGCCTCACTGCGAGCGATCTCCTGGCTCGAGAGGAGGGGAAGCTCGGCGGCCAGGCGCTCTCGCAACGGTTTCGAGAGCGAGGTCATGGCGGCGTAGTCGAGGACGCCGCGTTCGAACACCTCGCGGCGGATGACCCCGGCGTGGAAGGCGCGGCCCCCGAGTTGGACGACGCGCGACTTCGCCTCTTCGAGGGAGAGGCCGAGGAAGGTCTCGTCGAGGTTGCCCACGCCCGTGCGCCAGGCGTTAGCCCGGGTTGTTCCTGAGCTGTGCACCAGACACAGCGACTCGTTGCCTGATGGTGCTTTGCGGGTTCTGACCCCGCAGTCGACCCCTGACGGGTCGTCGGGGACGGCAGGAACCCCGAAGTGCCGTCAGGGGACGAGAGACCGCCGAAGGCGGTCGATTGCGCAGTCCGGGGTGTAGGCTCATGAGGAGTCCGGGCTAGACCCGGGCCTCCACGGCCCGGCGCATCCGCTCCGCCACCGCGGCGGCGATTCGCTTCGCGTCGGCAAGGCTCTTCGCGTTCGCGCCGCCCACCGCGCGGTGGCCTCCGCCTCCGAACTCTTCCATCATCTCGCCGATGTGCAGGAGTCCTTCCGGGGGCTGGTTCCAGGGATTCTGTCCGGCGGTGACGTGGAAGCCGGAGCGGGTCGGAATCGAGCCCACGGCGAAGAGAGCCTTGGGGTGGTGGAAGAACGGCGCGAAGCGCTCGCGCCGGATCTTGTTCGAGGTGGCGTCGTACAGAACGACCAACGAATCGAAGGAGATCACGGTGGGAGGGAATTGGTGCAGGGCCTTGTCACGGTTGCGCACCGCGCGCTGCCAGGCCTTCTCGACGTCGGCGCGTTTCGCGACCTCGTCCAACGTCGCGTCGGCCATCGCTCCGACGAGGGTGTCGGTCCAGTCGCGGTCGGGGGCCGCGGCCAGGGCGCGGCTGATGCGAAGGGCGGGGTCGTCTCCGAAGAGTGCTTCGTCGACATCGCGGTAGTTCGCACCGTCGACGACGTCGCTCCAGCGGGCCATCTCCTCGAAACGCGCGGGAGCCTCGAACCCCCAGTGCTCCTTCGCGTGGCGCAGGATGATCGGGGGGCAGGAGGGGGAGGCTGCATCCCACTCCCAGCGATCCGACGGCCGGTAGGCTTCGCGGAGCTCTGGGCTCAGGAAGGTCGTCGGATGGTGGTCGAACCAGTACTCCGCCTTCGGGTGGAAGTGGAAGTCGACGATCCCGAAGCGGCGCCCGCGCTGGAAGTTGTCCCAGTCCTTGCGCTGGTCGTAGTTCAGGCTGCTCCAACGCAGGTTCTCGTCGAAGCTCTCGCGCAGGATGTGGACCAGGACGGCGGCGGCGACCATGCCGTCGAAGTCGCGGTGATAGTGGATCGTGAGCGGGTGGGGAGAAGACATGCTCGGCCCCAGCGGATTTCGCGAGCCGGGAGAGGAACCTAGCCCGGCGCCGCCGATGCTTCGAGGGAAATCGGCGCGATCTCAGGCGGGGAGCGGCGGGCGTGGCCGGCGGGAGTCGATCAGGCGCTCTCGCGTGTCTCCGGGACGTCCTCGACGAGCTCGGGTTCGACCGCCTTCGGCTCGGGTTCGGGCTCGACGTTCTCGGTGGAGAGACCGATCGTGAGTTCGCGCCGACCTTCGACCACGTCGGCATCGACCACGAAGGTCTGGGTGTCGGTGCGGTTCGGGAGTTCGAAAAGCACTCCGTTCAGGATGTTCTCGAGGATCGAGCGCAGCGCGCGCACGCCGGTTTCGCGTTTGATCGCGAGATCGGCGATCGCTTCGAGCCCGTCCTGGGTGAACTCGAGTTCGGCCCCTTCCATCCGGAAGAGAGCTTGGTATTGCTTGGTGAGGGCGTTTTTCGGTTCGGTCAGGATGCGGACCAGGTCGGCCTGGGAGAGGTGGCGCAGGGTCACCATGACGGGTAGGCGGCCGACGAATTCGGGGATCATTCCGAATTCGACGAGGTCCTTGGGGGTCACGTGGCGCAGCACCTCGTCGCGCTGGTCGAGGTCGGTGAGGTGTTCCCAGGTCTTCGTCTGCCCCTTCTCGCCCCGACCTTCTTCCTGGCGGCCCTGCCCGAAGCCGATGGTTTCGTGCCCGATGCGCTTGGAGACGATCGAGCCGATGTCGCTGAACGTGCCGCCGCAGATGAACAGGATGCTGCCGGTGTCCACCTGGATGTAGGCCTGCTCGGGGTGCTTGCGTCCCCCCTGGGGTGGGACGTTCGCGATCGTTCCCTCGAGGATTTTCAGCAGCGCCTGCTGCACCCCTTCACCCGAGACGTCCCGTGTGATCGAGACGTTCGACGTGGTCCGCCCGATCTTGTCGATCTCGTCGATGTAGATGATCCCCTCCTGGGCGCGGTCCTTGTCGAAGTCCGCGCTCTGGAGGAGCTTCAGGAGGATGTTCTCCACGTCTTCACCGACGTAGCCCGCCTCGGTCAGCGTGGTCGCGTCCGCGATCGCGAACGGGACTTCCAGCATGCGCGCGAGGGTGCGCGCGAGCAGGGTCTTGCCGGATCCGGTCGGGCCCACGAGGAGGACGTTCGACTTCTCGATCTCGACGTCGCCGAGCTGTGCGAGGTGCGCGCCGTTCGAGCGCGTTCCGAGCCGCTTGTAGTGGTTGTAGACCGCGACCGCGAGCACCTTCTTCGCGTCCTCCTGGCCGATCACGTACTCGTCGAGGCGACGCACGATCTCGATCGGTGTCGGGAGCTTCGCCCCCTTGCGCGGCGCCTCCTGGGACGTCGTCCCCGCGCCCTTCGAGCGCGGAGCGTCGGTCCCGCGACGGTGCTCCTCCTGGATGATCGAGTTGCAGATCTCGATGCACTCGTTGCAGATGTAGACCCCCGGCGGACCCGCGATGAGCGAGTCCACGTGGTGTCGCATCTTCTCGCAGAAGGTGCAGCGTTCGACGTGGCGGCCTCGGCCGGAGGAACGAGTCATAGGGTGCGGTGGGGCAGAAGGTGATGGGGCGAGCCCAATTCTACCCCTTGTCCTCCGACACGCTGGCCACGATGTGGTCGATGACGCCGAAATCCTTGGCCTGTTCCGGGCTCATGAAATGGTCGCGATCGGTCGCCTTGGCCACTTCCTTGGCGCTCTTGCCCGAGTGGTGGGCCAGGATTTCCTCCAGGCGCTTCTTCATTTTCAGGATCTCGTCGACCTGGATCTCCATGTCCTTGGCCGTCCCCTGGGCACCGCCCCAGGGCTGGTGGATCATCACCCGGCTGTTCGGGAGGGCGAAACGTTTTCCGGCCGCTCCGCCTGCGAGCAGGACCGCGCCCATCGAGGCCGCCTGGCCCAGGCAGTAGGTGGCCACATCGGGCTTCACGAACTGCATCGTGTCGTAGATCGCGAGTCCCGCCGTCACCGAGCCCCCGGGGGAATTGATGTAGATGTTGATGTCCTGGGTCCGGTTGGACTTGTCCAGGAACAGGAGCTGCGCCATGACGGCGTTCGCCACCGAGTCATCGATCGGGGTGCCGATGAAGACGATCCTCTCCTCGAGCAGGCGGGAGTAGATGTCCATCGACCGCTCCCCGCGGCCGGTGCGCTCGATGACGAAGGGGACGAACTGATTGAATGCGCTCATGCCGAGGATGCCCTCCGGATGGGGCGTGCTTGGGACGGGGGTCGGTGCGGGCTCTAGGCCGCGTGAGGAGCGGGCGGATGTGCCCGCTCCGGTCATGTCTGTAATCGATCGGCCCTGCGCGTGCAATCGCATGAGGTCAGGAGCCGGAATCGGCCTCCTGAATCTTCGCGTTTTCCCGCAGGTAGACGCGGACCTTGCGCTCGAGCAGCTCCAGGGCGAGCTGCTGGAGGAGGTGCTCCTCCTGGTAGTATTTTCTCACCTGATCGGCGCCCACGTTGTTTCGCTCGGCGATGGCCTGGAATTCCTTCTCGAAGTCGTCCCGGGAGACCTCGATCTTCTTCTCTCGGGCGACCTCTTCCATCAGGTAGATGGCCCGCATGGCCTTTGCGGAGTTCTCGAATGCGACCTGGCGCTCCTCGGCGAGTCGGGCTTCGAGCTCGCTCCCCTCGAGGCCCTGTTCCTCGAGCGCGGCGCGGATCTCCTCGACCTTGCTGTCGGCCTGCTCGGCGACGATCGGCTCGGGCAGTTCCATCGGGTGGTTTTCGATCAGCTTCTCGAGCAGGACCTGCTCGATGCGCTGCTCCTCCTGGTTCTGCTTCGCGGCGAGGATCCTGCGCCGGACCTCCTCGCGGAACCCATCCTCGTCCTCGACGCCGAACTCGGCGAAGACCGTCTCGTCGGTGGGGGGGACGATCCGGAAGCAGGTGTCGGTCTGGACGCGCAGGATCCCCTTCTTGCCGCGCGCATCCTCGACCGGGAAGTCTTCGGGGAACTCGAGTTCGAACTCGCGGGAGTCGCCGTCCTTGCAGCCGGTCATCGCTTCCTTGAACGCGTCCGCATCGAGCCCGAGCGGAGGGGTCTGGGGGCTGAGGCGGATCGCGTCGCGTTCGAGGATCGGCTCCTCGGAGTCGGGGAGCAGGAACGCGAGCTTGCAGATCGCCATCCCGTTCTCGGGCAACCCTTCGTCGCCTGCGGGTTCCGGGGTCGACATCTCACCGCGAATCCCGGAGAGCGTGCGGTCGAGCTCCTCGTCATCGACCCCGACGGGCATCGATTCGACCTCGAGACCATCGACCTGACCGAGCTCGACCTCGGGGCGCAGCAGCACCTCGAACTCGTGGCCCCAGTCGGCATCCGTCTTCGCCTCGATCGACTCGAGTTCGATGCGCGGGGAGCGCGCGGGCTTCAGGCCCTCGTCGTCGATCGCGTGCTGGAACGCGTGCTGCACGAAGTGTTCGACGAGTTGGCGATCGATCTCCTCACCGAAGCGCTTCTCGACGAACGCGGGCGGAACCTTTCCGGGGCGAAATCCCTTCATGCGGGTTCCGCGGGCTGCGTTCTTGAGCCCCCTCGCGCGCGCCTTCTGCGTCTCCTCCTTGGAGACGGTGAAGCGGACCGTTGCGAGGCAGGGGCCGGTGCGCTCGACGGTGACGTCGAGGCCGGGGTGGGCGTGGGTGTCGGAGTTTGCCATGGGGATCTCTCCCGATAGGGTTCGTGGGAGAGAGGGGGTGCGTCGCGTCCCTCTGGGGGGCGCCGCTGGAGGGGAGCGCGCGGCGGGGGTTTTGCCCCGTGCGCGCGGGAAAAAGGGCCGCAAAGGGTAGCGCCTCGATGGGCCCGACGGCAAGGGCACGAGGGCCCCGGGAGGGGACCTGCAGCCGGTCGCGTGGGTGAGGATTCCGGTTCGGGGGAGCGATTCGCCTGCTACCTTACGCGGCCCCCAAGGCCTTCCCGCCCGATGCATAAGCGCGCTGTCAGCACGATCGCCATCCTCGTGATCCTCGGTCTCGGGGCGCTGGCGTGGTTCGCGCTGGGCGCGGGCGAGAACGTCGCCGTCCCCGCCCCGCCGCGGGAGCTCGGGCCCGTGCCCGTGCGGACGCTCCCCCTGACGGGGAGGGACCTCGCGGTGGAAGTGGAAGCCCACGGGACCCTCGTGGCGCGGCGGGAGGCGGTGCTCGCCCTCGAGGTTTCCGGCCGCATCGAACGCGTCGCCGACGCCTGGCGGGTGGGGGCCCGGATCGAGGCCGGGACCGAACTCGTCGCCCTCGACCCGAAGCTCTTCGAGTTGGCGGTTGCCAGCGCGGCCGCGGCACGGTCCGAAGCCGAAACCGGGCAGGGGCTCGCGGAGATCGAACTGGAGCGCGCGAGGAAGTCCCTGGAGCGAGCCGAAGAGGCGCGAGTCCTTCGGGTGCGGGAGTTCGAGCGCCTGGTGGAACTCCGGGACTTCGCGACCGACAGCCAGCGCGATCAGGCGCTCGGTGCGAAGATCGCCGCCGAGGAGGACGCGGAAGCCGCAGCCGCGGCGCTGCGGGCGGCCGAGGTCGGGCTCGCCTCGGCGGAGGCGCGCACGCGCGCCGCCGAAGCCGCTCTCGCCCGCGCGCGCGAGGAGCTCGCCCGTTCCCATCTCACCGCGCCCTTCACGGGGCTCCTCGTCGATCGCCCGCCCAGTGCCGGTTCGATGGCCGCGGCCGGAGCGTCCCTGGGCCGCCTCCTCGATCCCGCATCGATCGTCCTCGTCGCGCGCGTTCCCGCGTGGGAGCTCTCGCGGATCGACGTCGGCAACCCAGCGCGGATCGAATTCCCGACGACACCGGAGACCGCACCCGCTGCTCCCGAGGACGGGGTCGTCTCGGCCGTCGGGGTGCGCGCGGATCCGCTGACGCGCCGCGGCGAAATCGAGATCGCCTTCCGCGACACGACCAAGCGGCGCGTCGCCGGGCGCTTCGCCCGCGCGGTCGTTCGCACCGAAGAGCTCTCGGGTGCGCTGTGGGTTCCGCGTTCGGCCCTCGACTTCACCGGCGGGGAAGCACGCGCTTTCGTGCTCCGGACCGAGCCGGACGGCACGAGTGTGGCCGAGGAGCGCCGACCGGTGTTCGCCCGTTCGGTCGGGGAGGGGTTTCTGGTCGAGAGCGGCCTCTCGGTAGGCGAGACGCTGATCACCCATCCGCTCGACCGCATCGCGGACGGAGTCGCGGTCCGCGCACTGCCTCCGGAGGAGGCCGCCGAGCGGTGATCCGTCGCCTCGCCACGCTGTCGGTTCGCAACCACGTGGCGGTGAACCTCGCCACGATTACCGTCCTGGTGGGCGGGATCATGGCCTACTTCGAGATGCCGCGGGAGGTCTTCCCGGAGTTCACGCTCGGGACCGTCACGGTCACGACGATCTACCCGGGCGCCGCGCCGGAGGACGTCGAACGCCTCGTCACGCTCAAGATCGAGGACCGTGTGGGCTCGCTCGACGGCGAACGATCGATGAGCTCGGTCTCCCAGGAGGGCTACTCCCAGGTCACGCTGACGACCCAGGCGGGGGTCGACATGGCACGCTTCCTCGACGACGTGCGCTCCGCGGTTCTGGGTGGCGATCTGGAACTCCCCGACGCGGTCGATGATCCGGTCGTCCGGGAGATCAAGACCGAGTTTCCCGCGATTGGATTCTTCGTCTACGGCAAGGCGTCCGCGGAGGAGCTGCGCGTGCTCGCCGAGCGCCACCAGCGCAACCTCGAGCGGATCGATGGGGTCTCCCAGGTGATCCTGCAGGGCGTGCGCGACCCCCGCATCTGGGTCGAGGTGGATCCGATCTCGCTCGAGCGCTACGGACTGACCCTCGGAGACGTCGGTCGAGCCGTCGGTGGACGGGCCGTGGATCAACCGATCGGCAGCCTCTCGACGCCCTCGGGGGACTTTCTGATGCGCGTCGAGTCGGGCGTACTCCACGCGGAGGATCTGCGCACGCTCCCGATCGTCGCACGGCCCGATGGCACGACGATCCTGCTCTCGGACGTGGCGCGCGTCCTCGACACGTTCGAGCGCGAGGTGACGCGGGCCCGTTACAACGGCCAGAGTTCGGTCTACCTGCGCGTCAACAAGGAGGCCCGTGGGGACGCGATCGACATCTCGCGCGAAGTCTACGCCTACATCGAGCGCGAACAGCCGAACATGCCCCCGGGGACCGCGATCGGAACGAACGCGGACCTCTCGGTGTATGTGCGCAACCGTCTGAACACGATGCGCAACTCCGCGCTCGTCGGCGGTGTCCTCGTGCTCGTCTCGCTGATCCTGTTCCTCGATCTCAGGATCGCGCTCATGACCGCGCTCGGGATTCCGGTCGCCTTCCTCGGAGGCCTCCTCGTCGCCTACGGGATCGGGATCACGATGAACATGCTCACGATGTTCGCGTTGATCGTCGTGCTCGGGATGATCGTCGATGACGCGATCGTGGTCGGGGAGAACGCGTATCGCCTCATGGAGGAGGGGCTCGATCCCGAGACCGCGGCGATCGAGGGAACCGCCGAGGTGGGGATGCCGGTCCTCGCGACGATCCTGACGACGATCAGCGCCTTTCTTCCGACGCTGATGATCGGCGGCACGATGGGCAAGTTCATGCGTCCCCTGCCGCTGATCGTCTCCTTCTGCCTGATCGCTTCACTCCTCGAGGCCCTGCTCGTGCTCCCCGCGCACCTCGCGCGCTGGACCGGGCGCATCGCTCGAACGCGCGTGAAGGACGGGGCACAGCTCGTCGAGCGTCGTTGGTACGACCGCCCGCGGGATCTCTACGTCCGGATGCTCGGTCTCGCGGTTCGCTGGCGTTACGTGACCGCGGTTGGAACGGCGGTAGCCATCGCGCTCCTGGTGGCGATCGCGACCAAGCGCATCCCGTTCGTGCTCTTCGATGACTTCGAATCCAAGGTCTTCTCGATCGACCTGCGGATGGACCCCGGCACCTCGATCGACGAGACCGATCGAATGGTGCGATGGATCGACGATGTGGTTCGGGACCTGCCGCCGGAGGAGCTCGACAGCACGAACTCGGTCGCCGGAGTCTCCTACACCGACGCTTCCCGATTCACGGTCGGCCAGAACCTCGCCCAGGTCTGGGTCGAGCTGCGGGAGGGAGAGGAGCGGCGCCGCCCGACCCGGGAGATCATCGCCGCCCTGCGGGAGCGATTCCGAGACCTGCCGGCGGGTGTGCAGTCCATCGAACTCGTGCAGCCCCAGGCTGGTCCCACCGGCCGCGCGATCGACATCTCGGTGCGCGGGCCCGAGCTCTCCGAACTCGAGCGAATCTCGGAGGAGATCCAGGCCACCCTGCGCTCCCTGCGCGGCACCCGCGACGTGCACGACAACGCCGAACGCGGCAAGCGCGAGGTGCGGATCGAGCTCACCGAGGAGGGACGGCTTCTCGGCTACGACGAGCGCAGCCTCGGAGCCGAACTTCGTGCCTCCTTCGAAGGGACCCGTTTCGCTCGCATCCGCAGGGGCAAGGACGACGTCGAGGTGGTCGTCAAGCTGCCCGAGCGGCTGCGCGACGCGCGCGGAACCCTGGAGCGCCTGCCGGTTGGGCGTGTGGGACTGGCGAGCGCGGCGGGAGCGGACGCAGAGCCCACGCCGCCGATGCTGCTGGGGGATCTCGCGCGCGTGACCGACTCGGTCGGGCCGGCCGTCATCACGCGCGACGACGGCGAGCGTTCGGTCCGTGTGCTCGCCGACGTGGACAAGCAGGAGGGGAACGCCGCGAGAATCGCGGATGTCATCCGGGATCGCTTCGGCGGTCCCGGCGACCTGCCGCCCGGATACTCGATCGACTTCAAGGGCGAGGAGCGTGATTCGGCGGAGTCCTTCGAAGGCATCGAAGTCTCGTTCCTGCTCGCGCTCTTCGGGATCTACGTGATCCTCGGCGCGCTCTTCAAGTCCCTCGTGCAGCCGGCGATCATCATGTCGGCGATCCCGTTCGGCGCGGTCGGGATGATCATCGGTCACCTCGTGATGGGGCGCCCGCTCTCGTTCCTTTCCCTGATCGGACTCGTCGCGCTGGCGGGGATCGTCGTGAACGATTCCCTCATCCTGCAGGAGCTGATCCTGCGCCTGCGGAGATCGGGGCTCGCTCTCGAGGAGGCGCTGCTCCTGGCCGGACGCCGGCGGTTTCGACCGATTCTCTTGACCTCCGTCACGACGATGCTCGGGCTGACCCCGCTGACCTTCTTCTCCTCGGGCCAAGCGCGCTTCCTGCAGCCGATGGCGATCTCCGTCTTCTTCGGGCTGTGCGCCTCCACGGGGCTGATTCTGCTCGTCATTCCCGCTCTCTATGCGATCCTCGAAGACCTCACGACTCTCGTGAAGGGGGAACCCTTCGAGTCCTTGCAAGACCCCGAACCGAAGGCCTGACGATGAATCTCAGACTGCGCTCCATCGAGTCCCATGACGAGGCGCTTCGGTTCGCACCGGACCTCGGCCGCGGGCTCCTCGAGTCCTATCCCGCCGCGTCGCCCGAACTCTCCGGCGAGGAGCTTGCGTCCGCGTTCCTCGAGGCGCACCGGGGGGCGGCGGCGATGTTCTTCTTGGTGGCGGAGGGGGAGGCGGGGACCCTCGCGGTTGCGGCGACGGCCCCGTGGCGTGATCCGGTGACGCTGCAAACCTCGCCGATGCTCGTCGCCCTGTGGGTGGATCCCGCGATCCGGCACCGCGGTGTCGCGCGGGAGCTCGTGAGGGAGCTGCGGCGCCTCGTCGCCCGACACGGCTTTTCGACGCTCCTGGGGCGGGTGCCGACCGGCGACGACGCACTTCTCGGCATGGCGGAGCGCTGGGGCATGGTGCGGGAGCAGGAGCTCGTCGCGGCCCGCCTCCGCTGACCCTCGTTTCCTCGCGGTCCGGCCCCAGCCGGGCGGGCCGCGCTGCCGATAGGTCCCCCCGTGGTGGATCGAGGCCCATGGTCCTAGCCGACCTCTCCGAGCTTTCCGGCGTCCCCGTGCGGGAAGAGCGTCGCCATGTGCTGCGAGCCCTTGGCGCGCTCCTCATCGTCGTGGCCGTCGGGACGGCGGGCTTCGTCGCGATCGAGGGCTGGACGCCCTGGCGGGCGCTCTACTTCACGCTGATCACGATCACGACCGTCGGGTACGGCGACGAGGGCATCGGGGAGGGCGGCAAGCTCTTCGCGGCGGTCCTGCTCGTGGTCGGGATCGCGATCGCCTCCTATGCACTCGCGATGGCGATGCGCACGACCATCGCCAACCAACTCGCCTGGAAGAAGCGCATGTTGAAACACGTCGGACGACTGAAGGGGCACACGGTGCTGCTCGGATTCTCTCGCATGGGGCGCGCGGTCGCCCGCGGACTGGCCCGCGAGGGGGCGGCGTTCGTCGTCGTCACGGGAGATGACGACCAGATGCGGGACGCCTGTGAGCAGGGGTACCTGGTCGTGGAGGGGTCTCCGGCGTCCGATGAAACGTTGCTGCGCGCCGGGGTCCAGTGCGCCAGCCATGTGGTGTGCGTCCTCGCCAACGAACCGGAGGCGATCGTCGCGACACTGAGCGCGCGCGAACTCGCTCCGAACGTGATCCTCCTGGCGCGCGCGGAAACCGAAGAGGGGGAGCGCAAGCTGCTCCTCGCCGGGGCGGACCGGATCATCGCGACCTATCGGGCCGGCGGCCGGGAGATCCTCGACGCGGTCCTGCGGCCGCACGTCGCCGATTTCCTCGCACATGTCAAGGTCGGCGGCCGCGACGTCGCGCTGCACGAGGTGGAGGTGGTCGAAGGGTCGCCGCTCGTTGGCAAGACGCTCGAGGTGTATGGACGCAGCGAGGGGTCGCGCCTCGTGTTCGTTGCGCTGCGCCGTCCTGGCAAGGGCCTCTACATGCCGCCCAAGGGCGGACTGCGTCTCTTGGCCGGGGATGTCCTGATCGTCGCGGGCGATGCCGAGCAGGTGGCGCGCATGCACCTGCGCGGCGGCGTGCGTCCCCGCGCGGCCTGAACCTCAGGTGCCGGGAGCGGCGAAGGCGAAGCGCAGGAGGCGGTGGACCGATTCGTCGAGATCGAGGGCCGCGGCCTCGGCGGGGTCGAACCAGGCGAGTTCGAGAGATTCCTCGCTGATCGCCTCGCGGGCGTTCGCCGGGGCGTGGACGAGGAAGCGCAGGTCGAGGTGCAGGTGGGCGGGCTCGCCGGGGCGAGCGGGGATCCGATGGATGTCGAGGTCGATCGGGTTCGGATCGATCGTGAGGGTGGCGATGCCGCTCTCCTCGATCGACTCGCGCAGCGCGACCCGCGGGAGGTTTCCATCCCCGTCCGCGTGCCCGCCCAGTTGGAGCCAGCGCCCGAGCTTCCTGTGGTGCGTGAGGAGCACGCGGCGGCGTTCGGCGTCGAGCACGAGCGCGGATCCGGTGAAGTGACCCTCGGCGCAGGTGCGCTCGAGGGCGTCGGGATGGCGCTCCAGGAACGCGAGCATGCGCTCGCGCTCGCGACCATCGCGCTCGTCGGCCGGACGATAGGAGGAAAGGAGCGCCTCGAGATCGGCGCGCTCGCCGGGATCGCGGAGGGTGGGATCGTCGGCGGAGAGGGTCCTCATCCGCGTCGCAACAGCGCGCGGTAGCGCCCGGCCTGGGATTCGGGCGGGAACTCCATGCGCTCGCGCCAGCCCTCGCGCCACTCGATGTAGCTCTCGTAGGTCCCGTAGTGGAAGTTCACGTATCCGTCTCCCTCGAACGCGAGGATGTGGCTGACGAGACGGTTCAGGAACCAGCGGTCGTGGCTCACGACGATCGCGCTCCCGGGGAAGTTCTCGATCGCACCCTCGAGCACGCGCAGCGTGTCGAGGTCGAGGTCGTTCGTCGGTTCGTCGAGCAGGATGACGTTGCCGCCGCCGCGCAGCATGCGGGCCAACAGGACGCGGTTGCGCATCCCGCCCGAGCACTCGCCGAGCTTCTTCTGCTGGTCCTCGCCCTTGAAGTTGAAGCGCGCGACGTATGCGCGTCCGTCCATCGTGGCGGAGCCGTAGGTGATGAGCTCGTTTCCCTCGGTGATGTTCTCGTAGACGGTCTTGGTGTCGTCGAGGATCGCACGCGACTGCTCCAGGTAGGTCAGGCGCACGGTGGGGCCGATCACGATCTCGCCCTCATCGGGTTCCTCCTGGCCGAGGATCATCCGGAGCAGGGTGGATTTGCCCATCCCGTTCGCACCGACCACGCCGAGGATCGCCCCGGGCGGGAGGTCGAAGGAAAGGTCGCGGATCAGGACTCGGTCGCCGTAGCCCTTCGTGAGGCCGCGCACTTCGATGACCTTGTCGCCGAGCCGATCTCCGGGCGGGATGCGGAGATCGATCTCGTCGACGGCCGATTCCTTGCGCTGTTCGACCATCTCCTTGTAGCGCTGGATGCGCGCCTTGTTGTGGCTGGTGCGCGCGGAGGGGGAGCGGCCGAGCCATTCCTTTTCCTTCTGGATGCGCTTGTTCAGCCGCGAGTCGGCCTGGCGCTTCACGTCGAGGATGCGTTGCTTGGCCTCGAGGTAGTCCGAGTAGTTGCCCTTGAACGGCGTTGCCTTGCCGCGCTCGATCTCGAGCATCCACCCGACGACGTTGTCGAGGAAGTAGCGGTCGTGGGTGATCAGGAGGACCGTGCCCGGATAGTCGGCGAGGTGGGTCTCGAGCCACTGGACCGTGTCGGCGTCCAGGTGGTTCGTGGGCTCGTCGAGGAGCAGGAGGTCGGGCTGTTCGATCAGGAGCTTGCAGAGCGCGATCCGGCGCCGTTCGCCTCCCGAGAGCACCGCCACCTGCGCATCGTCCGGGGGCAAGCAAAGGGCGCTCTTGGCCTGCGCGAGCCACGAATCGAGGTTCCAGATGTCCCGGAAGTCCATCTCGTGCTGGAGGCGGTCGTACTCGTCCGAGAGCTTTTCGGCTTCGCTTCCCTCGGCTTCGCCGAGCAGGTTCATGACCTCGTAGTAGCGGGCCTCGATGTCACGCATGTGCTGGACGGCTTCGTCGACGTTCTCCGCGACCGTCTTCTCCTCGTCCAGGGGCGGCTCCTGGGAGAGGTAGCCCACGGTCAGGCCCGCGATCGGGTTGACCTCGCCCTCGTAGTCGGTGTCCTCGCCCGCGAGGATCCGCAGCAGGGTGGACTTGCCGGCGCCGTTGGGCCCGATCAGGCCGATCTTCGCCCCCTCGAGGAACGAGATCGTGATCCCCTTGAGGACCTCCGTCTGGCCGTAGTACTTGTGGAGATCCGTGAGGCCTAGGATGATTTTGTCGGACATGGGGCGAGAAAGGATAGCGGCCGCCCCGCTGGCGTCCACGACGGGGCGCAGGTATCGTGCTCGGTCCGTTTTCGCGGGGTGAAAGCGGCCCATCGCCGGACCCATGGGGCGAGGCCCGCCCTGCCCCGGGGCCCTTCCCCTCCCAAGACTCCCCATCCTGATCGATATGGACTTCCTCCAAGAACTGGGCATCGGGCCCGAGAACCAAGGCGCCTACAACGGCGAATGGCTGAACTGCGGCGGCGAGCTCGTCGAGACCAAGAATCCCGCGACCGGCGAGGTGATCGCGAAGGTGCGCCAGGCGACCGCGGCCGAGTACGAGGCCTGCGTCGGGGCTGCCCACGAGGCCTTCCAGCGCTGGCGCGAGGTCCCCGCTCCGAAGCGCGGGGAGATCGTCCGTCGCATGGGCAACGCGATGCGCGAGAAGAAGCACGCGCTCGGCAGCCTCATCAGCCTCGAGATGGGCAAGATCCTCCAGGAGGGGCTCGGTGAGGTGCAGGAGGCGATCGACATCGCCGATTTCGCGGTGGGCCAGTCGCGCATGCTCTACGGGCTTTCGATGCACTCCGAGCGGCCCGGGCACGCGATGCGCGAGCAGTGGCACCCGCTCGGGGTCGTCGGCTGCATCACCGCGTTCAACTTCCCGATGGCCGTCTGGGCCTGGAACTCGATGCTCGCCTTCATCTGCGGGGATGCGATGCTCTGGAAGCCGTCCGGGTACGTCCCGCTCTGCGCGATCGGCCTCACGAACGTGATCCGTCCCATCCTCGAGGAGGAGGGCTTCGGAGCCCTGGCCTCCCTCGTCATCGGTCCCAGAAAGGGCGTCTCCGAGAACATCCTCTCCGACCGGCGCATCCCGCTCGTCTCCTTCACCGGCTCCACCGCCGTGGGCAAGAAGGTCGGCGCGGAGGTGGGGGGACGCCTGGGCCGCACGATCCTCGAACTCGGCGGGAACAACGCCGTGGTCGTCATGGACGACGCCGACCTCGACATGGCGATTCCCGCGATCCTCTTCGGGGCCGTCGGAACGGCCGGTCAGCGCTGCACCTCGACCCGCCGCGTTCTGGTCCACGAGGCCGTGGCGGAGGAGCTGGAGGGGCGCCTGCGGCGCGCCTACGAGCAGGTCCGGATCGGCGATCCCCTCGACGAGACGACCCTGTGCGGGCCCCTCATCCACGAGGGGGCCGTGGAGGACATGAAGACCGCCCTCGCCGACGTCCGATCCTCCGGGGGCACCTTCGTCCAGGAGGGCGGCCCGATCGAGCTCGACGGACGCCTCGCCGGTGGGAACTTCGTGAAGCCGGTGATCGTCTGGGCCGAGAACGACTGGGATGTCGTCCAGCGCGAGACCTTCGCGCCGATCCTCTACCTCATCCGCGTGAAGGATCTCGACGACGCGATCGCGAAGCACAACGCGGTGCCCCAGGGGCTCAGCTCCTCGATCTTCACGATGAACATGCGGAACGCGGAGCGTTTCCTCGCATCGACGGGATCCGACTGTGGGATCGCGAACGTCAACATCGGTACCTCGGGGGCCGAGATCGGAGGCGCGTTCGGTGGCGAGAAGGAGACCGGCGGCGGACGCGAGTCCGGTTCGGATGCCTGGAAGGCCTACATGCGGCGCCAGACCAACACGGTCAACTACTCGACCGACCTGCCGCTCGCCCAGGGCATCCACTTCGGCTGAACCCCAAGAGGGGAGGGGGCGTGCAGAGCGCTTCTCCCCGAACCCAAATGCGGCGAGGGCCGTCCCCGGCGGATGCCGGGGACGGCCCTCGCTCTGGAAAGCCGGTAGGCCTTCGCTAGGAAACTACGGGCGCGTGAAGCTGAGCGCGTTCGTCAGGTACCACTTGCCGTCGGCCGGGTCCTTGTAGCCGGCTTGCCAGTAGAGGGTGACGCCGGGGGCCGCCTGTTCCCAAACCGTGGTCGGGAAGTCGACGTGCCCGTTGGCATCGCTCGTGAGGTTGTAGCGGGCGAGGAACCGGGGATTCTGCACCACGGTCTTGCCGTTGAAGCTCACGCCCGGGACAAGGTTCGCGTTCGCACCGAAGAGCCGGTTCGCCGCGATGTTGCCGACCACGAGGGAGACCGTGGTGTTCGGCGGTGCGTTCTGGACGTGGAAGGTGACGGGAGTGCCGGGCGTCAGGCTACCGGCCGCGGAGAGGTGCACAGGGCCTCCGGGCCAGTCGTAGAAGCTACCGAGGTAGTGGTAGGTGACGCTCGGGTCGCGCACCTCGAAGAAGGACAGCATGCCGCGCGCGGCGTGCTCGAGCATGTGGCAGTGGACGAGCCAACCGCCGGAGCTCACGGGCTCGTCGTTCGCATCGAGGACCGGGATCTCGCCACCGGCCTCCACGCGGCCCTCACGCCCCTTGTCGCGGAAGACCGCCTTGAGGCGCGTGATGGACTTGCTTCGTCCGAGGGCGCCGAGGCGGGCCGGAATCCGGATCGTGTCCTTGTACATCCGCTTCTGGCTGGGCCGGAAGAAGACGTTGTAGGCCGGGTTGTCGAGGTCCTGGTACTCGTACTCGACGAGCTCGAAGTCCCACCCGTGGGTGTGGAAGGTGTGGTCGCCGTGGGAAAGGTTCGTGACCTCCCACAGCCAGGTCTCACCGACGTTCACATCGTGCGCCTGGAGCGCGTGGACCGCCGAGGTGGGCAGAGGCGTCATGTTGCCGTTCGCGTCGAAGGTCGCCTGGGCGAACATCGTCACGTTGCCCTGGGGGTCCGGCGGCATGTGCCCGAAGACCATCGGGAGCTTGTTCGCATAGGCGGCGCCGTTCTGGACGAGCGGCGGGAACCAGCGCAGGAGCGGCGGGAGCTGGAAGGGCTCGGTGCCGGGGTTCGGGCCCTGCAGGTTCACCTGCAGCCACTGCTGCTTCGGGTAGAGCCCGTCCATCGGGTCGTCGGGCAGGGTGATCTGGCCGGCGGAGTTGTACGCGGGCGCGTGGCGTCCGCGGAACCAATCGCGCTGGTAGACCTTGAAGCTGTCGCCGTCGTTGCCGGAGGGCGTGAAGATCACATCCATGCGCTCGGCGGGGAAGAGCAGGATGCCTTCACCCATGTTCCCGATCTGCGCCTGGTTCGGGTGGTCGACGCCGGTGTTCGGGCCGACCGTCTGGACGTCGAGGAGCTTGAAGGGGACGTCGATGTATCCACCGTCGGTCCCGATCTGCCAGATGTCCGCGGTCGTCCCGTCCAGAGGATCGCGCAGGTCGAGGCGACAGATCGTCGTGTTGGCCACGTTGACGACGCGCCAGCGCTGGGGCTGGCCGTTCGGGATCGTGAGCTGGGCCTGGCTCGCTTCCTTCCCGTTGATGAGGAGCACGTTTCCCACGCGGCCGTTCAGCTGGTAGGCGGCGTTTTGCAGCGGGTCGGTGAACGAGAAGGCCGGGACGACCTGGTTGTTCGCGTCCAGCAACACGTCGTCGAAGACCATGATGTGCTCTTCGATGTTGTTGATGCCGAGGCGCGCGTCATAGGCGGGGTTGCGGAACATCAGCACCCCGTAGAGGCCCTTCTCGAGCTGGTCGAAGACCCGCACGTGCGGGTGATACCAGGCCATCTTGTCGTTGAGGACCGTGTACTCGTACGTGAAGGTTTCTCCGGGCTGGATCCACTTCTGGGCGATGTGGCTCCCGTCCATGTCTGCGGGAGTTTCGACCCCGTGCCAGTGGATCGTGGTCGGTTCCGGGAGGTTGTTCGTGAAGTGAACGCGCAGCGTGTTCCCGACGTTCGCTTCGATCGTGGGGCCGGGAACCGTGCCGTTGTAGGCGTACACCGTGGTCTGGACCCCGGGGATGTACTCCCAGGTCGTGACATCGGCGGTCAGGTTGATTTCGACGATGTTCGGATCGGGGTTGATGTCCACCGCGACGGGCGGATCGCTGTAGGTCTGGGCGGAAGCAGCCGCAGCCAACAGGCAGAGGGGTAGAACGGGGGCGAGGAATCGCTTCATGGAGATCACTACTAGTGGGGCCCGCCTTCTGCGGCGGGG